>SHAE01000001.1 GCA_004213835.1 OM182 bacterium
CGCGCTTGCCCCGTAGCGGCGTATGGCCGCTGGCACAGACCAGTCGATCAGGGTTGTCCGCCCACAGCAATTCAACCAACTCTGCGGGCCACTTGGCCGCCATGAGTTTGGCGGCATTGAACACCATGATATGCCACGCCGCCGCGGTATCGCTGCCGGCAACCTCCTCGCAAACCGCAGCACAGGTCATGGGCGTCACTTCATCGCCGCCCAAGCCGCTGGGCAAAAACAATCGCGGAATACGCGCCTCGACAATGGCTGCAAAGCTGTCGTCGTGCAGGCGGCTTGCTTGCTCAGACCAGCTCGAATGCGCGGTCAGGCGCCCTTGTACCGACGCGACGCGCGCTAACGCTTCTTGTTGTTCTGTGAACGTTTGTTGTGCCGTCATTGTGCCCCCTTACATGGCCCCACGGTTATGGCCGTCGATAAGATCTGCGTTGTCAATCATGTCACACAAACCCCTTGGGCTCAGCCCGAAACCGCTTGACCCAAACATCCCCGCCGCGACCGACGAACCCATTTACCATCAAGCCGCATACGCCAGCCAAACAGCTCGACAATTATTTGCGCGTTTTGCGTATCGCTAAGATATTGAGATTTATGAACTTTCACATATTGAAACAAATTAAATCTCAGCGACGGCTTTTCATCCAAAGAAAGTTCTGTATCCTGTCAATCCTCACCAGCTGTAGCTGTACATGCATACAGTAATTTTCCTCGGCAGGGCAATTGCATTGATGTAGCGTCGGCTCGGCTGGTTGAGACCACCCCACCAGCATCTCGCCCGTTCATCTTTTTCTGCAGTCCTGAGTTGACCACTCAGTCGACCATATTTTCTTGGCCACTTTTTTGCGGCCACAAACACCATTGCACCAGGCTTTGACTCTATAACGCAGGAAAAGCTGGCAGCCGCGCTCGCCAAGGATAGGTCGCATCACCGACCGCAAGAAATTCTGGGTTGAGCAAACTTTCCTTAGTGTTGTAGGCCAGCGGCTCGCCGTCTGGCTGATATACACCGCCACCCGCCGCGGTGAGGACGGCTTGGGCTGCACCGATATCCCACTCGCTGGTGGGGCCAAGGCGGGGATAGATGTCTGCACCACCCTCAGCCAATACACATAGCTTCAGCGAGCTACCGACAGGCCGTCGCTCGCATTCGTCGAACTGCGATGCCAACTCGGCAAGATAATTTTCCAAACGCTCGCCACCATGGTTGCGGCTTGCCACCACGCGAACCGCTTTTGCATCCTCGTCATAGGGCGTTGCGGGCAGCGTATGTTTGGCGCCGTTGATTTCAACGTAGGCGCGCAGACCGGGATCGCTTTGATGCACGTCGCCCACGTAAACTTTGTTCTGCACCGGCACACCAACAACGCCAAAGACCGCCTCATGGCCATCGATCAAGGCAATGTTCACGGTGAATTCGCCGTTGCGATTGACGAATTCCTTTGTGCCATCCAGTGGATCCACAAGCCAGTAGCGCGCCCACTGAGACCGCTCAGCAAATGGCGGCGGCGCAGATTCTTCAGAAATAATCGGTATCTGCGGGGTGAGGGCTTGCAGGCCTGCTACGATGACCTGATGTGCCGCCAGATCCGCTTGGGTCAACGGCGATTCATCACTCTTGGTCTCAATCTCAAAGTCTGTCTCGTACACCTTCAAGATCGCTGCGCCAGCGTCCTCGACGATCTGCGTAACGCGATTAACCCACTCTTGGGGGATAGCCTCGGCCATATTCATTCCTCGAAGTCTTCTTGGTTAGCAAACGGTACTTGGCCGCAGCTGCGGCAGACAGAGCATCAGCGCGGCAATCGCGCGAGCCTCATAAAACTCTTCGTGATCGAGTAGCTCGTCGATCTTTGCCAGCGGCCAAAGCACCAGTTCAGGGGGTTCAGGCTCGTCACCGGGTAAGTCGTGGACGTACAGATCCTTTGCCATCACAACATTGATGGTGAATCCCATATGCCCCGGGGCAATACTTAAACGCTTCACAAAACGCACATCTTTGGCGCCAAAACCTGCTTCCTCAGCCAGCTCTCTGGCAGCCGCCGCTTCTAGGCTCTCACCCGGTTCCGCCGCTCCCTTGGGTAACGTTAACTGAAATTCGTGAAAGCCCGCCGCATACTCCCGTATGAGCAACAGTTCGTCGTTATCGTTGATGGCCACGACGATCACACCTGGCTCACCCACCGCGGGCAGCCGCTCATACACCCGCTCAACACCATTGCTGAACGTTAAGTGCAGGGCTTCAATTGTGAAAAACCGGCTCTGCGCCATGGTTTGGATTTTACGAATTAGCGGTAGTGGCATGGGAATTCACACTTCTGTGGATGCATAGCGGTTAATATGATCGGCATTCGTGACGCAAATCGGGTCTGTTGCCATAACCCGCCATTGCCAGCCTACAACGAACGCATCAAAGGGGTGCTGTCCATCTATGAATGTCAGTCGAGATCATACCCCAGTACCTTGGGATGCCATCGATACCGTTCTGTTGGATATGGACGGCACGCTTCTCGACCTGAATTACGACAATCAGATTTTTTCGCATCTATTACCCAACGCATTCGCAAAACACCATGAGCTCACCCTCGCGGCGGCGAGCCAGCAGCTAGGCGATCATATGGCGAAAGTTAGCGGCACCATGGACTTTTATCGGCTGGATTACTGGCGTGATCTGACCGGGCTCGACATTTTGGCCCTGCACGAGCAGGCCGCCAACTTAATCTGCTTTCTGCCCAGCGCAGAGGGGTTTTTGCGGACTCTATCCGAGCATGGCAAGCGCACCCTCATTGTTACCAATGCAGACCGGCAATCCTTCGCCATTAAAGATCGAGTGCTGCGGTTATCACCGCGCGTCAACCATGTGATCTCCAGTCACGACCTTGGCATACCGAAAGAGGACAACGCGTTTTGGGTGTGGCTGACCGAGCAATATGACCTAAACCCATCCACCACCTTGTTTGTTGATGACACGCCGAGAGTGCTCAGGGCCGCCGAGACTTTCGGTATTGCGCATACTCTGGCCGTGGCGCAGCCAGACCAGCAGCGCCCACCAAGGGATATGCAGGGTCGACCCAGCTTCGATCACTACGCTCAATTGATCGCGGAGCTAGCGTGACTGCGGTGCGGATAGATCGATGGCTGTGGGCGGCACGTTTTTTCAAGACCCGCTCCATGGCTAAATCTGCAGTGGAAGGTGGCAAAGTGCACCTAGACGGCAACCGTGTGAAACCGTCCAAGGAGCTACGGCCCGGGCAAACGCTGCAGATTCGCCGCGGCGACTTGGTGCAAACCGTCGTCATTCAAGCGCTGTCCCAACAACGCGGCCCAGCGACGGTCGCGCAGACACTTTACGAGGAAACGCCAGAGAGCATTGAGCTGCGCGAACTGCGCAAAAGCACCCAACGGATGGAGCGGGCTGGCCTGAGAGTACCCAGCTCTCGGCCGGACAAAAAGGATCGCCGTGCGCTGGCTCAGCTGCGCGATCTGGATCAAGGCTGGCAACAAACCCCGGATCCTTAGCGCGACCTGCTAGGAACCTATGAATCTGCTGGACACCCCTATGGACGTACTTTTTCGTTTTAGTTTCGCCGACTTACCGATCCGCGGTCAGTGGGTTCGGCTGCAATCGTCGTTGCACGCTGCCGGGCAATTCCGGGCCTATCCCCCCCAAGCCAGCAACTTGCTCGGACAAATGCTCGCAAGCGTTGCCATGATCGCTGACAACCTGAAATTCTCCGGCGCTGTCGCGTTACAGTCTCAGGGAAACGGCGCGTTACGCCGCTCCTTGGCGGAGTGTCGTGACCACACCAACCTGCGCGGCATCATGCATTTGACCGATGACGCGAGTTTTCCGTCAAGCTACCAAGATATCGGCGCTTGGCTCGGTCAAGGACAACTCGCCATTACGCTACTGCCAGACGAGGAAACCGGCATGCAGCCGTATCAAGGCCTAGTCGCCTTGGACCAAGCAGATTTGGCAAAGTGTCTGGAAGACTACTTTGAGCGTTCTGAACAATTGGCTACCCGTCTGTTTTTCGCCGGCGGCACCGAGCAGGGCGCGGATCAACGTGTGACGGGGTTATTGCTACAACGCTTGCCCAATCACCCGGATGCATCTGACGCTGAGCGTGATGCAGCCCAAGATGCTTGGGAGACGCTCACTGCGTTGGCTGCGACCGTGACGGATGCAGAGCTGGCAACCCTCGACGCGCCAACCCTGCTGCATCGCCTCTTTCACGAATATCCCTGTACGTTGCAGCCAGCCAAAGCCCTGCACTATCAGTGCACCTGCACCCTAGATCGAACAGACAGCACCTTGAGGATGCTTGGCGAGGATGATTTGCAAGCATTGCTCATCGAGCGCGGCGAGATAACCGTAGATTGCGAATTCTGCGGCAAACGCTATCGCTACGCACAGGCTGATGTTGATCGGGTTATTGGTAGCACCGAGGCGCCTTGGCAGCCATCTGGACGGGGGCCGCTGCACTAGGCCGAGGGCTGAAAATCGTTTTACGTCGAGGCAAGCAACATATGCCCAGAATTCGTGCATTCTCGGTATGCCAATCTCTGGCATAATCGCCGGCCGCCGAACAGTTACCCTTTTGCAAAAAATAATATGACTACTAACACTCTGATCGACCTACCCACCGCCGACCTTGCTGAGCAAGCTGTGACGCGGGGCGAAGGCAAATTTGCCAGCAACGGCGCGATTGTCGTCGAAACTGGCGCTCGAACCGGTCGCTCTCCCAAAGACCGCTTTATTGTCGACGAACCTTCCACATCAGAGTCCATCGACTGGGGCGATATCAACCAGCCCATCGCAGCAGATGTCTTCGATCAACTGTGGGATCGAGTGCAGGTTCACGTCACCGAGCGCGAAACCTTTTTGTCCCATCTGCATGTGGGCGCGGACCCCGAGCATTATCTGCCGATCGAGGTCACGACCGAATACGCGTGGCACGGGCTCTTTGGCCGATCACTCTTTATTACCCCAGATCACTACAACCCCCACAACAAAGAAGTGTGGCGGGTGGTCAATGCACCAACATTCCAGTGCGACCCCGAGCGCGATGGCACCAACAGTGACGGCACGGTGATGATCAACTTTGCCCAGCGCAAAGTACTGATTGCCGGTATGCGCTATGCAGGGGAAATGAAAAAGTCGATGTTCTCCGTGCTGAACTTTCTGCTGCCGGAGAAAGATGTCTTACCCATGCACTGTTCTGCCAATGCCGGGCCAAACGAGGATGTGACGCTATTCTTCGGGCTGTCCGGTACCGGCAAGACAACGTTGTCGGCTGATCCTGATCGTTTGCTGATTGGCGACGACGAACATGGTTGGGGCAAGGGCACGGTCTTCAACTTCGAAGGCGGCTGCTATGCCAAGTGCATTGATCTAACGCGCAAGAACGAACCGGTGATTTATGACGCCATTCGCTTTGGCGCCATCGTTGAGAATGTGGTCATCGACGAGGGGCGCAATCCGGACTATGCAGACAGCTCACTGACGGAAAATACACGAGCCTGTTACCCGCGCAGCAACATCGACGCCAAGGTGCCAGAAAACCGCGGCGGTGAACCCAACAACATTATCTTTCTCACCTGCGATGTCAGCGGGGTATTGCCACCGGTTTCCGTGCTATCAAAAGAAGCAGCGGCCTATCACTTTTTGTCCGGTTATACCGCGGCGGTAGGCTCCACCGAAATCGGTTCGACCGAAGCTTACAAAGCAACCTTCTCAACCTGCTTTGGCGCACCATTCTTTCCGCGCCCTGCAGGCGTCTACGCCGATCTACTCATCAAGCGAATAGAAGAGTTCGGTTCTCGGGTCTACTTGGTCAACACCGGCTGGACCGGCGGCGGCTACGGTGTTGGTGAACGTTTCAACATTCCAACCACCCGAGCAATCATCGCCGCCGTACAAAGCGGTGCTCTAGCCGACGCGGCGACGACTCGTATTGCTGGCTTGAATCTGGATATCCCGGTTGCGGTGCCGGGTGTTGATGCAAATTTGTTAAACCCTCGAGATACATGGTCGGACAAAGAAGCGTACGATACGGCTGCGGCGAGCTTGATAAGCAAGTTCCAAGAGAACTTCCAGCGTTTTGATGTCGAGCCAAGCATTGTTGCCGCTGGGCCAGCCGCCTAGCCTGCTTTTTTGCATCACCGCCTGACCGGGCCGCCATATTTGCTCGGTTTCGGTGGTGTTACACGCTTTGGGGGAAGCATGATCTAGCCATGCAGTTGGATAACGCCACAATTCATGCGCTGGGGCAGCCCAATGTCGGACTGGATCGCCTCATTCGAGGCATCGAGAAAGAAAGCCTGAGAGTGCATGCAGATGGCTCGCTATCCCAGTCTGCGCATCCACCAAGCTTAGGCTCTGCGCTTACCCACCGGGCGATCACCACAGATTTCTCTGAAGCACAGCTAGAGCTCATCACCGGTACTCACCCGAGCCCTGAAGACGTGCTACAGGAGCTATCGGATATTCACGTCTTCGTGCAACAAAACATCGGCCAAGAATTGCTTTGGCCCAGCAGCATGCCCTGCATCTTGGCCGCCGATCAGGACAAGATTCCCCTAGGACAGTATGGCTCCTCAAACATTGCCCAAGCGAAAACCGTCTACCGACGCGGTCTCGGCAACCGCTATGGGCGTTTGATGCAGACCATCTCAGGCATTCACTACAATTTTTCTGTGCCCGAGGAACTGTGGAGCGCGCTGGGGAAATCGGATCAGCAAAGCCAAACCGACGCCTACTTTGGCATGATCCGTAATTTTCGTCGGTGGTCTTGGTTGCTACTGTACTTATTTGGCGCAGCGCCCGCGGTCTGCCGATCCTTCGTACAAAACATGGATCACGGCCTAGAGCAATTTAACGAGGGAACTTATTACCTGCCCCACGCCACCAGCCTGCGCATGGGACGTTTGGGCTACCAAAGCGAGGCGCAAAGTGCGCTGGATGTGTCCTACAACTCGGTAGCAGATTACTCACGCTCGATGCGCATCGGTCTGACGGAGAGCTTTCCCGATTACGCGGCCATTCGCCCGGCCAAGGACCAAAAGCACCCCCAGCTCAACGACGCCGTCCTGCAAATTGAAAACGAGTTCTACGGCACCATTCGCCCCAAGCGCACCACCCGCAGCGGCGAACGGCCCTTGGCCGCGCTGAATGAGCGGGGTGTTGAATATGTAGAGGTGCGATGCGTCGACTTAAATCCATTCGAACCCTTGGGCATCAATGCCGAGCAGATTCGATTTCTGGACACCTTTTTGCTGCTCTGCATGCTGGCGCCTTCGCCTCCAGATTCCGCCGAGTCGAGAGCCAGTTTAGGTCGAAATCAAACCCGTGTGGTCGAACGCGGCCGAGAACCTGGGCTGCAACTTGAAACCGAAAATGGCCTCGTCGCCCTGTCTGCTTGGGCGACGCAATTGTTGGCGGCGTGCGAACCCATCGCTCATGCCCTCGATCAAGCCCGCGATAGCAACGCCAGCAACCACAACGATACGCTAGCTGATTCAGCAACAGCGTATGAGGCCAGTTTGCAGGCGCAAAAAGACAAAGTCGCTCGCCCGTCTCTCACGCCATCGGCCCAAGTGATTGCCGCCATGGCGACCCACGGCTCTTTCTACAAGTTCACCATGCATCAAGCGCAGAAGATTCAGCAACATTTGCAGGCTGCACCCATCGCGCCTGCAACCCTCACCGCATTGCAGGAGGAGTCCGCAGACTCGTTGTGGCGCCAAGCAGAGGTCGAGGCGGCGGATACCCAGACATTTGAGGAATTTCTGGAAGACTATCTTGCGCTGCCATAGGCCATGACCCTTGGACCGGGCCTAGCGGGAACATGAATTTTCTCGCCCACTGCGCACTCGCACTAGAGGCAAGCCAGCGCTGGCCCCAAGGCCATACGCTGCGCCAAGGGCTACTCGCCGGCGCCATTTTTGCGGATTTCGGCAAGGGCCCTATCGACAACGGCCTGCCCCTCGATTTGCAGACGGGTATCCGGCTGCACCGACGTATTGATGCCTTCTCGAACCAGCATCAGGCAATTCGTGATAGCTGCGCCACCTTTCCGCCTGAGCTGCGTCGCTACGCGCCGATATTCCTCGATATTCTTGGCGACTATTACCTGTCGCAGAACTGGGCGCAGTATTATGCGCATTCTCGAGCCACTCTAAGCCAGCAGTGTTACGAGGCTTGCGATATGTATTCGGTGCATCTCAGTGCTGAGCAAGCGGCACAGATGACGCAATTTCTGACCTATATGCGCAGCGCCGATCTGTTGGCCAATTACCATGATTGGCATCATATCGAGCGCGCCACGCATTCAGTATTGCGCCGACTCGACAAACTGCCCTTGCTAGATCAGGCCAACGTGGCACTGCATGACCAGCGCGATTCAGGTGCGGCGGCTTTCAGCATATACTTTCAGGATATGCGCCACGCTCTGCCCGAATGGGTATCGCTTGTCGCAGGTGTTCGCCAGAGCACGCCATCCAACCGTCAGCGAGAAACGACTTGAAAGCCGTACTTTGTGAATCATTTGGTCCAGCCGAAAACCTAACCTTGGCCGATATCGCTCCGCCACAGCTATTGCCCGGACACGTCATTGTCGACATCCGCTCCTGTGCACTGAACTTTCCTGACGTGCTCATGGTCGAGGGCAAGTACCAGTCGCTACCACCCTTTCCATTTACACCCGGGGGCGAGTTTGCCGGTGTGGTCAGCGAGATCGCCGATGACGTCACCAGCTGGCAGGTTGGCGATGCTGTATTCGGTGCCTGCGGCCACGGCGCCATGGCGGAGAAAATCAGTGTGGCGGCCAAAGCCCTGCGACCCAAGCCAGAGGCCATGAGCTTTGCACAAGCCTCTGGTATCAGTACCACCTACGGCACCTCATACTACGCGCTGAAACAACGCGCCAACCTCCGGCCCGCAGAGACCTTATTGGTTCTGGGCGCTGCTGGCGGGGTTGGGCTCGCAGCCGTCGAACTCGGCAAGGCCATGGGCGCAAGGGTTATTGCCGCTGCATCAAGTGCTGAGAAACTGCGCGTGGCACAGCAAGCGGGCGCCGACGAGTTGATTGACTACAGCGACGGCGAGCTTAAAGACAAGGTTAAGGCATTGACCGACGGCAAGGGCGCCGACGTCATATACGATCCGGTGGGTGGACCGATGTTCGACCAATGTATGCGATGCGTTAATTGGGAAGGGCGCGTGCTTATCGTCGGTTTTGTCGGTGGCGACATCCCCAAGGTACCCACCAATTTAATTTTGCTCAAAAGCTGCCAAGTGGTTGGTGTCTTTTACGGTGCGTTCTCTGGTCGCTTCCCCGCTGAGAACCAACAAAACTTCGCCGAGCTTATCGACATGTTCAGCCGAGGCGATCTCAAAGCCTTGGTGGGCGGCGAGTATGCGCTGGCAGACTATGTGGAAGCGTTGAATTGCCTGTCGCAGCGACGGGCCGTTGGCAAAATCGTGGTGAATATCTGATGCGGAATATGCGAGAAACGGAACAGTGGGGCGCCCTAGTTTGCTTGGGCGCCGGCGGTATTTTGTGCGTGGGTTTGGTGGTGGAGTTCGCTTTGGGATTGGCACCTTGCCCGCTGTGCATGATGCAGCGCATATGGTTTGCGCTGGCTGGCGTCGTCGCGTTGATCGGCCTAACGCACAATCCAAGGTGGGGAATCTACCCCTTGCTTAGCGCACTTTGCGCAGGCATTGGCGGCGGCTTTGCTATTCGACAGCTTTGGTTACAGAGCCTTCCAGCCGACCAAGTGCCAAGCTGTGGACCGGATCTGTCCTATATGATTGATGCCTTCCCACTCGGCGAACTACTGACCGCCATGACGTCGGGCACGGGTGACTGCGCTGCCGTTTACGACGTAATTCCGCTCATGAGTATTGCCGGATGGGCCTTATTAGGCTTCGTCATTCTCTTTGCCGCCAGCGTCATGCAACTGCGTCAGGGACTGCGCTAGACCTATCCCGCGCGCCCCTAGCTTAGAGCGTCGTGCAGCGTGCCAGAACGTTTCAGCAAGGCCCAGAAACGTAGATTTGGGGGAGCGCTAAAACTGCCACTGGTCTCGCTGGGCCTGACGCTGCTATATTTCCCGCCCTTTTTCGTGGTGGGTGCCAAGTATTCATCGCCTCGGGTTTTGTTTTGGTTTTGGAAGTCATATGGCGCAGTCAGTCGTTAACATTTTGGTCGTCAACAGCAAGGGTGGCTGCGGTAAAACGACGGTGGCCACTAACCTTGCTGCTGCCTATGCCAACGACGGCAAGAAGGTCGCGCTATTTGACTGTGATCGTCAGGCCAGCGCCCAACATTGGGTCGGCGCTCGGGGCTTGGATTTGCCGAGCATAGATCTTTATCAGCGGCCTGAGCCCACGCAAATCGACCAAGGCGCCATGGGTCAGTACGACACTTGCGTATTCGATTCGGGTCCCGGCATCTCGACGCAGCCAAGCCTGCATGCGGAATTTGAAAGCCTGCTGAGGCTTAGCGACGTCATCGTCGTGCCCATGCTGTCTTCGGCTTGGGACATACAGGCAGGCGAGCATTTTGTTACCCAACTGATGACTCAGCGCGTCTGGCGCGCAGCACCGAAGCCCATCGCGGTTGTTGGAAATCGCGTCAATGGCAATCTCGCCGGCCAACAAAAGCTGCAGCATTTTTTGAGCTGCCTTGATGTGCCCGCGGTGTCACAATTTCGCGAATCACCTGTCTACGCCGAGGCCGGAGATAGCGGCCAGGGCATTGTGGAGATGAAGCGCAATCGGGCCGCTCGAAAGGAATTCAAAGCGTGGCATACCCTACTCGGCTGGATCGATGAACAAACGCTTACGGCAACATCGAAACGCCTCCCTGCGATGCCCTTGGCAGCCTCACGCGCAGACCGGCGCACAAACGACGATGCCACTACGGAGCGCGCCTAAGCGCCCCGAACTTGCGACAAGCACCTGCGTCAAGTACTCGCGTCTCGACGGGTGACAACCCTTTCCCTGACAACATAGTTTGCTAATCCATGCTGCAAGTTCAAAACCTGACCTTTGAGCGCGGCGAACACCGGCTGTTTAGCGACGTCAACTTGGTGGTTTATCCGGGCCAAAAGGTTGCCATCGTTGGTCGCAATGGCGTTGGCAAATCGACATTTTTCAACCTGCTAATGGGACGCTTGGAGGCGAGCCAGGGCGACATCACCTATCCCCAAGACTGGTTGCTGGGCTATATGGCTCAAGAAGTCGAAGCGACGGAACGGCCCGCCATTGAATACGTCATCGACGGTCACCACGCTCTGCGCGAAGTTCAGGCAAAAATTGCCGCAGAAGAAAACCCAGAGAAATTGGCAGCCCTCTACAGCACGCTGGATGACTTAGGGGGTTATCAGGCTGAGGCCAGAGCCGGCGAGATTCTCTATGGCTTGGGATTTTCTGCCCAGCAGATCAGCCAACCCTACCGCAGCTTTTCTGGGGGCTGGCGTATTCGCCTGAATTTGGCCCAAGCATTGATGTCGCCTGCGGACATCTTGCTGCTGGACGAGCCCACCAATCACTTGGATTTAGAAGCCATACTGTGGCTGGAAAACTGGTTGCTACAGTTTCGCGGGGCGCTGTTAATCATTGCCCATGATCGCGCTTTTTTGGATCAGACCGTCGATCATGTTCTGCATCTATCTGGTGAACAGGCCCATTTCTACAAGGGCAACTACACCGCATTTGAACGTATGCGTAGCGAGGAGCTTGAGCGGCAACATGCCATGGCAGCCAAGCAGCAGGCCCAAGTTGCGCACATACAGCAATTCGTAGACCGCTTTCGCGCCAAGGCCAGCAAGGCAAAGCAGGTACAAAGTCGCATCAAGGCGCTGGAGAAGATGCGCTCCCAAGCCCTATTGCACGTTGATTCGGACTATCGCGTCGGTTTTTCAGACCCGGAAAAAGTCTCCAATCCGCTGTTCACCTTTCGCAACCTGCGCCTTGGCTATGGCGACACCACCATTTTGCAGGACATCGGCCAGACCATATTGCCCGGTGCACGCATAGGTGTGCTGGGCGCCAATGGCGCAGGCAAGTCGACCCTGCTCAAGGCCATCGTTGGTGAACTAACACCTCAAGATGGCGATTTTCAGCAGGGCACCCACGCCCCCATCGGATATTTCGCTCAGCATCAACTCGAAGCCTTGGACTCGGACAATACTGCCTACGCTGCAATGAGTGCGCTGCGCGAGGATTTTTCTGAGCAGCAGTGCCGAGATTTTCTCGGTGGATGGGGGTTTGATGCCAACATGATTTCGCGGCCCATTCGCAGCCTATCCGGTGGTGAAAAAGCACGATTTGTTCTGGCGCAACTCGCCGCAGAAAAACCTGCGCTACTGGTGCTCGATGAACCCACCAACCACCTCGACCTAGACATGCGCGATGCGCTAGCACTGGCATTGCAAGCCTACGCCGGAGCAGTGCTCATCGTTGCCCACGATAGAGACCTGTTAGAAAAAATTGTCGACGAGCTATGGGTGGTTGAGGCCGGAGGGCTGCACAGTTACAGCGGCGACCTTAATCAGTACACCGCAGGGCGGCTATCGCTCGCGTCCTCAGGTGGAGGCACAGCTAGCACCCACACCGCCGACGCGCGATCAAAAAAAGAGCAACGGCGTGAGCGTGCGGCATCAAGACAATCGCTATCACACCTGAAAAAAGAGGTGCGCAAACTGGAAGCGCAACTGGAAGAAACCTCCGCAGATCTGCAGCGCCTAGAAACCACACTGGCAGATGAAAAAACCTACAGCGAACTGCCACCTGACGAACTCAACGAGCTACTTACGAAGGCCGGCGCTAGACGTCAAACCTTAGAGCGTGTTGAAGAGCAGTGGCTAGAGGCCGTCGCTAGGCTCGAATCCCACGACGAAAACTGACAGGGCGTCGGCTATACTTGCGCGCTCGCCAATAGGAGCCACCATGCGCCGCTTTCCGAAGACAAGACTACGTCGCAACCGCGAACAGGATTTCGTCCGGCGTTTAGTGCGCGAGCACCACGTCACCGCCGATGATTTGATTTATCCCATGTTTGTTATCGATGGCGACAATAACGCAACGGCCATTCCCTCAATGCCGGGCATTTCCCGAATGACTGTCGACCTAGCCGTCAAAGAAGCTCGCATGCTTTTTGATTTAGGTTTACCGGCCATTGCGTTATTTCCCAACGTCGACGCTAGCCTGCGTACCTTGGATGGCGCCGAGGCTTACAATGAAGACGGACTGATTCCTACAGCGGTCAGAGCAATCAAGACTGAGGTGCCCGAGTTGGGCATCATTACCGACGCCGCGCTCGACCCTTATACGAGCCACGGTCAAGACGGCATTTTGGATACATCGGGCTATGTGAGTAACGACATCACCGTGGCCGCGCTGCAGCGGCAGGCAACTGTCTGCGCAGAAGCTGGAGCAGACGTGATTGCGCCCTCGGACATGATGGATGGACGGGTCGGCGCCATTCGCGATGAGCTTGATGAAGGTGGATATATCAATACGCGGATCATGGCGTATTCCGCCAAGTACGCGTCTTCCTATTATGGGCCATTTCGCGACGCGGTTGGCGCTTCCGCAACCTTGGCTAAGGGCAACAAAAAAACCTATCAGATGGACGCGGCAAATAGCGATGAAGCCATCCATGAGGTGGCCCTAGACATCGAAGAGGGTGCTGACATGGTTATGGTGAAACCGGGGCAGCCCTATCTTGACGTGGTGCGCCGGGTGAAGGATACCTTTCAGGTTCCGACCTTCGCCTATCAAGTGAGTGGTGAGTACGCCATGCATATGGCGGCGATCAATCATGGCTGGCTGGACGCCAGCGTGGTTGACGAATCGCTGTTGGGGTTCAAGCGTGCAGGTGCCGACGGCGTGCTGACCTATTTCGCCAAGCATTGGCTGACAACTCGAGCATAAAATCCCGCCAATTGACGCAAACCTAGGGCGGTTCCACATCCACTATTGCGGGACAGCCAGCAAATAACGGTGCTACAATTTTTTTACGGGTGCGAAACCATTTGATCAATTCTGGAGAATTTTCATGAGCGATAACATCGTGTACACAAGCGATGACGGCTTCGACGCCGATGTACTGGGCGCTGATAAGCCGGTGTTGGTTGATTATTGGGCGGAGTGGTGTGGTCCCTGCAAGATGATCGCACCCATTTTGGACGAGATCGCGGACGAATATTCTGATCGTCTGAAAATCTGCAAGTTGGACATCGATGCCAATCAGGCGACCCCACCCAAGTATGGAATTCGCGGTATTCCTACTTTGATGCTATTCAAGAATGGCGAGGTCGAGGCCACCAAGGTTGGCGCGCTGAGTAAGTCACAGCTGCAGGCCTTTTTAGACAGCAACATTTAAGGCAACTATCAGGCAACGGCATCCAGCCCTATGCCTTTTTGCCTGCAGCACAGCGGTTTTTTAATTACAGATTGCGTCTTGACCCAAGGCGCAAAAACCATACACTGCATTTCGTTGGCTCTAGAGAGGAGCCGGGATCCACGCCCGGACTGAGCCAAGCTTTCTATTCTTTTTCAAATCACATCGCCTAACACCTGTTGGCGCGTAAAAACCTAACCACCGGTTCTCATCTCCTATGGCTATGCACCTATCTGACTTAAAAATTAAACCTATTACAGAACTCATCGATACCGCCCGGGAAATGGGCCTAGAAAATGTCGGGCGATCTCGTAAACAAGAAGTGATCGCCGCAATTGTGCGAAAACTGGCAAAAAACGGTGAGGACATATACGGCGAAGGTACCCTGGAAATTCTGCAGGATGGGTTTGGCTTTTTGCGCTCCGCCGACAGTTCCTACTTGGCTGGACCTGATGACATCTACGTATCACCGAGTCAGGTCAGGCGCTTTAACCTACGCACTGGCGACAGCATCGCCGGAAAAATCAGGCCACCCAAGGATGGCGAACGATACTTTGCGCTACTGAAGGTCGATGAAATCAACTTCAGCGAAGTGAACAACAAAACGCACAAGGTGCTGTTTGAAAACCTCACCCCCTTGTTTCCCGATGATCGCCTGCAGCTGGAGCGCGGCAACGGCAGCACCGAAGACCTCACCGCACGTATCGTCGATCTGGTTGCTCCCATCGGCAAAGGCCAACGCGCCCTAGTCGTATCGCCGCCAAAGGCCGGTAAAACCTTGGTGCTGCAAAATATCGCGCAATCCATTACGTCTAAAAATCCAGAAGTAGTGCTGATCGTTCTGCTGATTGATGAACGTCCGGAAGAAGTCACCGAGATGCAGCGCTCCGTGCGCGGCGAGGTCGTAGCCTCCACCTTCGATGAACCGCCCTCGCGCCATGTGCAGGTTGCCGAGATGGTGATCGAAAAAGCCAAACGCTTGGTAGAGCACAAAAAAGACGTGGTGATCCTATTGGATTCCATTACCCGCCTAGCGCGCGCCTACAACACCATCGTGCCGTCATCCGGCAAAGTCCTGACCGGGGGTGTCGATGCCCACGCGCTAGAGCGGCCCAAACGATTTTTTGGCGCGGCGCGAAACGTTGAAGAAGGCGGTAGCTTGACCATCGTTGCAACGGCGCTGGTCGATACCGGCTCGAAGATGGACGAAGTCATTTACGAGGAATTCAAAGGCACGGGTAACCAAGAGCTTCACTTGGAGCGCAAGATCGCCGAGAAACGAGTCTATCCAGCCATCAATATCCGGCGCTCGGCGACACGCCGAGAAGAGCTGCTGATGTCCGAGGAAGAGCTCCAGCGGGTCTGGATTCTGCGCAAGCTGCTTCACGATATGGATGACATCGCAGCGATTGAATTCATCCTCGATAAGCTCAAAGACACCAAGACGAATGACGAGTTCTTTAGCTCGATGCGCCGCTAGCATTCATCGATACAGAGCTGGTCAAGTTGAGCTTGCCCAGTTCCAGCGTGATCAGCTGCAACAACTCATTCCCCTCAGACGATTCGCTGCCCGCCTGTTGCACTGCGCTACCCACGGCTTTCGCCGCTAACACCAAGTGCTTGTGCGCCTGAGTATGCTGTCCGTTGGCACGTGACAATCGTCCAAGCGCCAACAGCAACTCAGGATCATCGGCCTTTTTTGCCAACCAGCCATGCAGTTGCTCGATAGCAGCAGCCAATTGCGCGGCAGTATTGATTTCTCCATAGGCTCTTACCAGACTAGAAAGCCATCGCTTACTCAGTACCTGCTGAATCAGTTCTCTGGCCGCCTGTGGTTTGCCCTGTGTTGCCAACATCTCGGCGAATAACCCAATGGTGGTCGCATCTGCTTGCCACTGTTTCGGCAATCCTCTCAACCCAATGCGCCAAGCTGGCTTATCCTGCTGCATGGCAGCGATAGAATCTGCCATGGCCTTGCCTGCTCGCAGCAGCGGCATTTGCCCGCGGAAGGTTTCGGCCTTGAGTACGCCTTGCCTCTCCGCGACCGGCCAATGGGAACTCACGTCAGACCACTTGGCGTTTTGAATATGACTCCACAGCAACAGACCCGCCTGTTCTGTGGAGCGTGGTAATTTGGCCAAGGGTATTGCAGCGCCGTCAAACACGCCGGCTTGTAGTTGCCACCGCGCCACGCCCAGCTCGAGAGACTCACTGTGCTGCGGTTGGTTTGCTGACACGCTTTGCTGCAATTGCTGCAATGCACTGTCTTCCCCTGCCTGAACAAAATGCCATGCCTGTATCAGCAAGGCTTCAAGCTGTCGGTCACTCTCAACGCGAGCACTTTTAACAGCCATTGCCGCACCTCGCAGATCACCTCGCGCAAAGGCGAGGACGCCTTGCTGCCAGCTATCGCTAGCCTTGCTGTGCTGGCGCTCGGCTCGCCACTTGGCAAATACACCAGCACTTAACAGCAAGTGACGAACACCGGCATAGAGGACAAAGACTATGAACACCAGCATGAGCAGGGTAAGGACGCCAGCTGCGATGCTGCTTTCAAATACCAGATCGCCAGCACGAATGAGTACATAACCCGGGTCGTTGAGTAGCGTAGCGCCGGCCAAGGCGCCCAATACCACGGTGCTGAGCACCCAAAACCATTTCATCGGTAGGCTTCCATCAATCGCGTCAGCTCGCCCAGGGATCCGGATATGCTGGGCACCGGAGCAGTCAGTGGCTCATCGAGCATGGCCGATAGAGACGCCATGTACTGCTGCAGCCGCGGATCTGAGGGTGGCGCCAGACGCTGAGCGGCGGCTACCGCATCATTTATGCTGGCCTGATAGGCGTCGCTTTGTCGTCTTAATGCAGCGACCTGGGCTCGTTCCAGTGCCGCCATAACCGACCGCCGCGCCGCCATGGTTTCCTCAGGTCCTAGGGTACTTGCAGCGATAGCACTCGGTTCGGTCACGAGTTCCGATAGGTCGGTGATACGCACAAATTTTTCCAGTTCCCGCGCAACGGCGGCGAGCGATGTGATGGGCTGCTCGCTGGCAGGCGTACTTGACGCGGTCTTGAGCTGCAGCGCCTCACGCACCGTAGGCACGCTATCAGCCAGTGCCTGCAAGCGCAGGAAAATACCTTGCACATCGACCGGCCTCACTTGCTGCAGTGCCAGTATTTCTTGAGCGAGGGCTGAGCGCACGGGCAGTAAATCGTACTCGTCCTGCTTGGCCGAACTTTGTACAGCCTGCAATACCTCATCGGCACGCACTAGCGTTTGTCGGGCAACCTGCACATCGCCTTCAAACTGCAGCCAGTAGTTGGCCATACGCAGCAAAAATGCCGCCTCGGATAAACGCCATTGGCGGGGTGTGGTCGGTTTGTTGGCCTCGGCCATGGCCAGGCTCTCGGCAACAGCGCCGCGCAAATCCTCTTGCACGCTCAAGTTTTGCTCCTTGAGATCCTCACCAAGGTTAACTACCGAGCGCTCGGCAGCCGTCATGGCGGCGTCCAGCTCCTGCCGCATCTGCTGTTCAAGATCAGACAGCGCTGCCTGAGTTTGCGCGGTTTGACTGACAAATGGCTGCAGATAAATCAGCTGATAGCCCAAATACCCGGCTGTGCCCAAGGCGACGACAGCGATCATTAATGAGATTCGAGCCGTCCAATTGCGTGCGGGCTTGGTTGGAGCTTTAGCAACCTCACTTGGCTTAGCGGCTTCGCTCGAGGGGTCAGAAGCGGGCTTATCGGTCATGATCTATCCTTGCGCAGGCATCTTTGACAGCCTCGGTATCTGAGGCTTCGCATATCAAAACCTTGGTCCACTTGCGTTCACGGGCATAGTCAGCGACGCGTTCTGATGCGGCCACTAGCATTGTCGTTTGCCGAGGGATTTTCAACGGCTCTAGCGCCGCATCTACCTGCTGAAGTCCATGGATGGAGCCGACCCAGATCGCCTTGGGCAGGAAGCCACTTGGCAATGCCAACTGCTTTTTCTGTCGTCGATACAGACTAAAGCGCTGCAACTGGCAGCGCTGGGCCAAAGTATTGGCGACCAGATCACGTCCGCCCTCGCCGGTCAGCAGCCAGACCCTCTGCGACGGCTGCAGCGCCCGCACGTGTGACATTGCCAACAAACCTTCCGAATTCGCTACTTGCGGCGTGTGCACCTGCAGCGCGCCGTGTTCGATCAGGCGAGCCGCTGTCGTCTTGCCAATCGCGAGCGCCACGGCACCCCGATGGGTGGGTTGGAAGTAGTGGTCTAGGTAGGCGGCCACCGCATGCTGAGACAACGCAATGATGAGATCGGGCTTGTCTTCAGGAAAGGGTTGCGAAGGGGTCAGGCGTTCGATCAGCGTCACACTCTCGCAGATCGCCGACTGCCCATGTCGCTGCAGCTGCGCTGCCAGCCTGCTGGCGCTGGGTTCGCTATAGGTAATCCAATGCGTCATGTAAGAGGCTTAGACGTGTCGCGCATTAGCCAGAATGCTGTCGGCACCTTGGGAGAGCAGTTGTTCAACTAGCCTTTGCGCCAGCGGGCCCGGCTCGGCGCCATGACCCTCTGCACGTAAAACGCGGGAGCCATCGGCCTGGGCAACCAGTGCGCGCAAATGTATCTCACCGTTTGTCGTCAATTCGGCATGGGCCGCGACAGGCAATGCACAATCGGCGCCAAGACCAGCACTAATACCTCTCTCTGCTTCCACACAACGCGCCACATCCTTATCAATCAACGTTTCCAATAGTGCCTGCACAGGACTATCGGTGACGATTTCGATACCTAGCGCTCCCTGTCCCGGTGCGGGTAAACACTGGGCAACAGAGAACGGATATGCATCCGACCGAGCCAAACCAAGTCTCGACAAACCCGCTTGTGCCAGAACGATGGCATCGAATTCGCCACCATCCAGTTTGCTCAAGCGTGTTTGGACATTGCCTCGAATGCTGTCGACGCGGAGATCTGGGCGCATGGCCAGCAGTTGCGCCTGACGGCGTGGGCTAGACGAGCCGACTCTTGCATTTGGTGGCAGCGCGGCCACACCCTCGGGCTCGCCAAGGAGCACATCACGCACATCGTCTCGATACCCAATAAGGGGCAGACTAAAACCTTCAGGTAGGTGTGCTGGCAGGTCCTTAACCGAGTGCACGGCGAGGTCAGCGCGTCCTTCCAACATGGCAACTTCGAGCTCTTTGATGAACAGACCCTTGCCGCCAATTTCTTTAAGTGGGGCGTTGAGCCAACGATCGCCTTGGGTGGTCATACCCAGCAGGTGTACCGTGAGGTTTGGGTGTGCCTCGATCAGTCTGTCGCGGATGAAGTTCGCTTGCCAAAGTGCCAGGGCACTCTCGCGTGTCGCAATGGTGATTTCTTTCATCGCCTAATTATAGACGACGAATCACCTTACGGATTGTCGGCAAATGCCTTCGGCTTACGTCAACGAGTTCATCGACGTCGTGCATTCGTACACCCAGTTGGCCTTGCACGTCTTTTTCTAAACCGATGATGTGGTTGGTTGACACCAATGCATTGCGATGGACTCTAGAAAAGAGGTCGGGAAATTCTTCCTCCAGCTCGCGCAGCGTTTCATCAATGATCACCTCGCCCTTCACATGACGCACTGAAACGTATTTTTGATCGGCTTTGAGATAGCGGATGTCGCTGATGTTCACCAGCTCAACGCCCTTATACGTTCGCGCACAAACATGGGTTCGCCGATTGGCATCGATGTTTTTCACCGCCGCCATTTGCATACGGTTGAGCCGCACGCTGTTGTTAAAGGCGCGGAACAAATCGGCGCGACGCACCGGTTTCAGCGAATATCCGACCGCCTGTAGTTCGAAAGCCTGAATTGCATGCTCTTCATAGGCGGTACAAAAAATCACCGCCGGGGGCTCTTCCAGCGTCAAAAAATGTTGCGCTGTTTCGATCCCGTCCATGCCAGGCATACGGATATCAAGTAAGCATACATCCGGACGCAGTTTTTCACTTTGTTTGATTGCTTCCTGTCCAGAAGCGACGTCTGCTACGACCTCGTGCTGCCCGTCGGTCTCGATCATCCGTCTCAAGCGATCACGGGCCAATGTTTCATCGTCTACGATCAATATACGCATGAGTTTGATCGCCCCCTCTCTCGTTCTCCCATCGCCCTTGATCGTGTATCGCCCACCGTTCCATGAGCGTATCGCCATAGGCGCCTTGCCATTCCCCTGACATGGCAGCGAGCGTCGAAGCAGTCGCCATGCCGTCTGTCTTGTTGTCGCTGCCTTCGATCATACCAATCGGAGCGACATTTCAGTGCTCATATTGGCACCTAATACCGTTGATCCTCTTTTTTATGCACCCTATATGATTTTTGGTACCGTTGGGCACCTTAGCTCGGCTTGGAAGCGGTCGGAGCCTTGCTTTGTGACCAGCTTCGCACTTTCACCGTAAACCATATCCAATCGCTGTCGAATGTTATCGATCGCAATGTGATTTCCCTTGGTAGGCGGCCTGGGTCGGCCTGGACTACCGTCGCCATCGACCAGCTTGGCGGGCGCCTCCTGCATCAGCGGGTTGGTGATTCGAGCAATCATGGTGTCGTCGGTGAAATAGACCTCTACCCGAATGGTGCCCCCTTCTGGCAAAGGCTGAATGCCATGATAGATGGCGTTTTCGAGCAAAGGCTGCAAGATCAATAGCGGCATTTCGGCTGCCGCCGGAGCCGTCTCAACCTGCCACTGCACCCGCAATCTTTCACCCAGTCGCAGCGACTCAATATGCAAATATCGCTGGCATAGGTCGAGCTCTTCCGAAATTCGAACGAATGTGCCAGCACGCTGCAAACTGGCTCGAAAGAGTTCAGATAAGTCTTCAACGACTTGCTCCGCCTTGTCTGGGTTCACCGGAATTAAGCTGGCAATCACATTCATGCTGTTGAACAAAAAATGGGGTCGTATACGCGACTGCAGCGCCTGTATCTTGGCAGTTTGCTCGGCAGCCTTTCGTACGCGCAATCGATGCCGCATGGTCGATTGCCTGAGCATAAAAGCCACCAAAAAATTGGCGAAAAGCATGCGCCTGATCAAGAGATCCTGAGGATTTTGCAGCTCGCCAAACAGGTGAAGCTGCACGAGGTGCGCAAAAATCACTACGCCGTTGATCGCAGAAAAAACCAAGATGACGCCACCGACAAAACTCAGTCGGTGAAACAATCGCCCGCAAAGTAGAACAGCCACCACGCACCCTGGAACCACAATAGCAGCAAACTCCGCAGCGCTTAAAACGCTCAGGCCAGTCGCTGGGCGGCCAGCGAAAATGAAGACCAACGAAACGGCAATCGACGCGGCGAATATGCCTGCCTCACCGTCCGGTGAGAACGTTGGCGCGATCAGTCGTCTAGTGTGTTCAGTTGTGCCGCTCTGTGCGGTTCTTGGTTCGCGCATCACCGTCATCCCCCCAAATGAACCGCCAGCAACTGACGGACATTGCTATACTTTGTCTACACGACAATCAGCCATGGACAAGGCCGACTATAATGGAAAACCCTAGCAGCCCAAGCCCCGAAGCCAGTCAAGGCGGGTCGTTACGCGGACGCTTTAGTGAGGCGACGGACGAATTTGTACAGGTATTTACCGCCTCCATCGACTTTGACCGACGCCTCTACCGGGAGGATATTGCAGGCTCTATTGCCCATGCCACCATGCTCGAAACCATTGGCGTACTCACGTTGGCCGAACAAGAACAGATCGTCAGCGGGCTCAACACGATCCTTAGGGAAATTGAAGACGGCGAGATGCAGTGGCGAGTCGAGCTCGAAGACGTGCATATGAATATTGAGCATCGGCTCATCGAACTGGTCGGCGATACCGGCAAAAAACTCCATACCGGACGCTCGCGCAATGATCAGGTCGCCACAGACATTCGGCTTTATCTGCGAACGGCCATAGACCACTTGGTCGCACAACAAAGCGACCTCCTGCGTGCTCTGGCCGATCTCGCTGACGCCAACGCAGACACCATCATGCCTGGGTTCACTCACCTGCAGGCCGCTCAACCCATCACCCTTGGTCACCACCTTATGGCCTGGTTCGAGATGCTCAAGCGCGACCGAGATCGCCTGTTGGATTGCCGCAAGCGCGTGAACCATCTGCCCTTGGGGGCTGCTGCCTTAGCTGGCACACCGTATTTGCCCGATCGCAACTTGGTGGCGCAGCTGCTGGGTTTCGATGATGTTTGCGAAAATTCCTTGGATGCTGTGAGCGATCGGGATTTCGCCATCGAGTTTTGTGCCGCCGCGGCGCTATGTCTGACACATATGTCCCGCTGGTGCGAAGAGATGGTGCTTTGGTCCTCCCAACAGTTTGACTTTATTACCCTACCGGACCGCTTTTGTACCGGCTCTAGCATCATGCCGCAGAAGAAGAACCCCGATGTGCCGGAATTGATTCGCGGCAAAACCGGACGGGTCAACGGACACCTCATCTCGCTGCTCACGCTGATGAAAAGCCAACCGCTGGCGTACAACAAAGACAACCAAGAAGATAAGGAGCCTTTGTTTGACGCCGTGGATACCCTCGATCACTGCCTAACGGCGCTCATTGGCATGGTGCCCAACATCGAGGCCAATACAGAGGTCATGCTGCAGGCAACGCTGCGCGGCTTTACCACCGCAACAGATCTTGCCGACTACCTTGTGCGCAAAAATGTGCCGTTTCGCGATGCACATGACATGGTTGGCCAAGCGGTGCAGTTGGCGCTCAAACAAGGCAAGTCCTTAGAGGAAATGAGCCTTGCAGAGCTCAATGGCAATGCAACGAGCGTTATCGAGCAAGACATCTACGAGGTTTTGACGCCCCAAGGCTCGATTGCCTCACGCGATCATATCGGCGGTACTGCGCCGCAACAGGTTCGCGCGGCCATCACTCGGGCCCGCGCCCAGATTTGATCGATACCCAAGCCCGCGCTTTCATTCGACAACCAGTAAGGAATCTTCGGTGACAGTAAACCCAGAGTTATTGCGGGCCAGTGCCGCCCACTACGCCGATGGTGAGCTATCCATTGAGGCCGTGGCACTGGCTGAGGTTGCCGACGCCGTGGGCACCCCGGTCTATGTCTATTCGTCCGCCATGTTCGCCACCCAATACCATCTGCTCACAACGGCGCTTCGTGGGTTGCCGCATCGCCTGCACTACGCAGTCAAAGCAAATTCCACCCTCGCGGTTATGAAGCAGTTTGCCGACCTCGGCGCAGGTTTTGACATCGTCTCGGGTGGTGAGCTGAGCCGCGTCTTGGCCGTCGGCGGTGATCCTGCCCAAGTCGTATTCTCTGGCGTTGGTAAGTCAATTGAAGAAATCGACTTTGCGCTCAAAACGGGGATCGAATGCTTCAACGTCGAAAGCGCTGATGAGTTAGCCCGCATCAGTGACCGAGCCAACATTTTGGGCAAGGTAGCGCCGATTGCGCTGCGCATTAACCCCAATGTGGATGCTCAAACCCACCCCTATATCTCCACGGGGTTAAAGGAAAACAAGTTTGGTATCGCGCAGGAAAATGCGCTGGCCCTATACCAGCGCGCCCAAGCCGACCCTTGCATTCAAGTGCGCGGCATCGCCTGTCATATCGGCTCGCAAATTGGCGACCCGCAGCCCCTCTTTGATGCGCTGGAACAGTTACTCACGCTGATCGACGCGCTGAAAGACGAGGGCATCGTGTTAACGGATATCGATCTAGGCGGCGGTTTCGGTGTGACCTATGACGATGAGCCAGCCTTCGATGTCAGTGCCTGGGGCGCAAGGCTAAAGCAACGCTTAGCAGATCGTGACCTGCAGTTATCCATTGAACCGGGTCGCTTCTTAACGGCTAACGCTGGTGTTTTGCTGACCCGGGTTGAGTACCTCAAGCCAGGTGAAGAAAGCTCGCCATCATCTGCAGCGCATGTATCGAGCAAGCATTTTGCCGTCGTAGACGCGGCCATGAACGACCTACTGCGCCCATCGCTGTATCAAGCGTGGCATGGCGTGTTGCCGGTCAGCCAAGGTAGCGAAGGCGAGACCAAGTCTTGGGATATCGTGGGCCCAATCTGCGAGTCAGGCGATTGGCTCGCGAAAGATCGCCAGTTGTCGCTGAGTGCCGGCGACCTGCTGTGTGTGTTGAGCGCTGGAGCCTATGGTTCAACCCTATCGTCGAATTACAACACCCGGCCGCGTGCCGCTGAGGTGCTCGTAGACGGCGCAGCCTTTCGTCTTGTCAGGCGCCGCGAGAGCCTCCAAGATCTATTAAACACAGAGATGCTTTGAGCGCCGACGCTATGCTCAATTTCAGCAAAATGCACAGTCTGGGTAACGACTTTATGGTGGTCGACGGCGTGACAACGTCAGTGCAGATCGACCCCGAACAAGTCGCTGCCTGGGGCAACCGTCAGCGCGGTATTGGCTTCGATCAACTGCTGCTGGTAGCACCCCCGAGCGCACCTGCCTGCGACTTCGACTACGTCATCTTCAACGCCGACGGCAGCGAAGCGCAGCAGTGTGGCAATGGTACGCGCTGTGTTACCGACTTTGTGCACCGCCTCGGCCTTACCCAACAACGTCATCTGAGCTGGCACTCCAAGGGTGGCATTGTGCATACGGCCAAGCAAAGTGATGGCAGTATCGAGACTTGGATGCCAGCTCCCAGCCTCGAACATACGGCGGTGCCGTTTATTCATCCTCAACCCGGCGCAGATATCACACTGACCACCGAGCATGGCGATTTCAGCATCGTGCCAGTCTCCGTGGGAAATCCGCACGGCGTGGTCTTTGTCGACGATGTCATCAATCTCGATGTGGCTCAGATTGGTCAGGCACTTTCGCATCACGAAGCGTTCCCAGCACGGGCCAACATCGGTTTTTGCCAAGTCGTCAACGAAGGCTTTGTGCGTTTGAGGGTTTTTGAGCGCGGCGCCGCTGAGACACTCGCCTGCGGTAGCGGCGCCTGTGCTGCTGTGGTCGCAGGCAGACAGACAGGCCGGTTGAGCAACCGAGTGAAAGTATCTCTGCCTGGGGGCAAACTGCGGGTGGAATGGCCCAACGGCAGCGGCCCAATCAAACTGACCGGCGATTCTACATTTGTCTACGAAGGGCAGCTTAGCGGGGTAGGTTCAAGCACATGACCATTGAGAAATTTACCGGCGGGAAAGATCTGCCGCCACTGAGCGATCAAGCCGTCCTAAACTTCTTGCGACAATCGCCGGATTTTTTCCTGCGCCATCCCAGCGCGCTTTCAGACTTAAGCCTGCCCCATGAATCCGGGCAGGCGGTCTCCTTGATTGAACGCCAAATCGATATTCTGCGGGAGCGCAATGTGACCATGCGTCGACGCATGAATGAGTTGCTGCAGGCTGCTCGCTCGAACGATGAAATTTTTGCCAAAACTCGATCATTAAACTTAGCGCTACTCGAGGTAAATAGCTGGCCGGAACTCAATGAAGTGCTGGCGACCCACGTCTTGGTCGACTTTGAGGCGGACTTCGTTTGCGCCCATCTATGCGAGGCCGAGTTGGCCCTTGCACTAGATCACATCCAACATCACAACGAGCATATGCCGCTGCAACACCTACACAGCAACACCAGCGCGCTATGCACGACACTGCGGCGAGAGGAGCTCACCCAAATGTTTCCGCTTTCCGATCACGAGGACAGCGGTAGCGCTGCTATTTTGAATCTCTCGCTGCTCAACGGCAGCGGCGCGCTATGTATTGGCAGCCGTGATCCAGGGCGATTTGCAAAGGATATGGACACCTTATTCGTCACCTACATTGCCGACATTGTCGCCAAGGTGATGAACCGCCTCGCCGCGTCATGAAGCAACCCTACGACAGCGCCCAGCCGTGGCTTGAGCGGTTTTTATTAACCCTTAAGCAGCAGCGTAACTATTCGCCTCGCACCTTGGTGGCCTATCGCCATGATGTTGAGCGATTTGTCGTTTTTATTAGCGACGACCCAGCAAGCGCCAATACCCAAGACATCGCGCGATTTACCGTTCACCTCAAGCAGCAAGGCTTGAGCAATAGCAGCATTTCGCGCTGTCTCTCGGCGGTTCGAAGTTTCTACCATTTTTTGCTCAGCCAAGGCCAAGTAACAACGAATCCCGCCGCGGTTAACACCGGGCCCAAGATCAAGCGGCGCCTGCCCAAGGTGCTGGATACGGATCAGGCGGCGCAGCTTTTGAACGTCAGCGCCGATGACTCCCAGTCGTTGCGCGATAAAGTGCTGCTCGAACTCTTCTACGGCAGCGGTCTGCGGCTGAGTGAGCTTGCGAACTTAAGACTGAGCGATGTTGATTTAGCCCAAGGCATGGTTCAGGTGCTGGGTAAGGGCAGTAAGGAACGGCGCGTACCCTTGGGCCGTCTGTGCATGGCAGCACTGCGTCAATGGATGCAAAACTTGGGCGCAGACACCAGTGGCTGGCTCTTTCCCGGTCGCGGCGGCAACAGTATTTCGACGCGCACGATACAAAATCGCCTGAAAAAAATTGCCGCAGTTCAGCTCGGCGATGACAGCCTGCATCCGCATATGCTGCGCCATACCTACGCCACCCACATGCTGGAATCCTCCGGCGACTTGCGCGGCATTCAAGAGCTGCTGGGTCATAGCGACATAGCGACCACACAAATCTATACGCACCTCGACTTCCAGCACCTTGCCCGGGTGTACGACAACGCTCATCCGCGCGCGCATAAGCCTCGCAATAAGGGAAGCAGCACGTCAGAGACGTCGTGAATAAACTGCAAAAGCCAAATCCCAGTATCGACCTCGTGACCTTTGATCTCGACAACACGCTATGGGATGTGATGCAAACCATCACCGCCGCCGAAAAACTATTGCGCGGTTGGATGGCCGAACATACCCCAGCGGCACTGGGAATCTATGCCTCCGAGCGAGTTGGTGACATTCGCGAGCAGGTGCTTAAAACGCATGACGACAAGCGTCATGACCTATCCTTTCTGCGTATCGCAGTACTGCGTCAGTGCATGCTCGCAGCAGACATGTCGCCCGCGGATGCTGACGAAAACGCCAAGCAAGCGTTTGCTGTGTTCTTTGCTGGGCGCAATGACGTTGCTTTCTATCCAAATGCCATTACGACACTGGAAACCCTTAGTCAGCAATACGCGCTGTATGCATTGACTAATGGCAATGCCGATGTCGAGCGCGTGGGTATTGGCCGCTTTTTTTCCGGTGCGGTGAGTAGCGCAGACGTCGGTGCCAGCAAGCCCGATCAACAAATGTTCACCACGGTACTCGCGAAGGCCGGCGTGTCAGCAGACCGCGCCGTCCATATTGGCGATCACCTATCGGATGACGTGTTCGGCGCAAACCGGGCTGGCATGCGCTCTATTTGGTTTAACTATGAAGGCCAAGCCACCAACGATACCGACCATAAGCCCACGGCTCAGGCATATGCACTGGCCGAATTGCCCGCGGTCCTCGCGAGTTTGGACGCGGCCAGAACGCGTTAGCGCTAAGCCCGTGGCTCGCTGCGCAGCTGCTCTACTAGGTACGTTTTAACCGCGTCTATGTCGCAAGGCAGCGCTTGGCGATGCATGGTCAAACCTTTCAATGCTTCAAGGGTAGGGTGCGTGGGTTCACTGCCCGTGGCCTCCTCGACAGCCTCTGGAAACTTCGCTGGGTGCGCAGTCGCGACCACGACAATATCCGTCGGGGTCTCTCGGTGATCTGGGTGATCTAGATGATTTCGGGCTGCGTGATAACCCACCGCCGTATGTGGATCGAGCACGTAGCCAAACTGCGTATTTACTTCGTGCATCGCTGCGAGCGTTTGCTCTCGGTTCACCGCCACACTCGACATCAGCTGAGTGTCTGGAGGCGCGCCAATGCTGGCGGCGCCGTTGGCAGCAAACTCCTGCATAAACGCCACCAGCCGGTCACTGTCTTGTTCAAAGTGGTAGTACAAAAAGCGCTCAAAGTTGCTGGCGACCTGAATGTCCATGGCCGGCGATAAGGTTTGGTGCACTTCGCCTCGGGCATAGGTGCCGGTCGCAAAGAAGCGCGCCAAAATATCGTTATCGTTAGTGGCCACCAACAGATGTGCAATGGGAAAGCCCATGCGTTGGGCTAAATAGGCGGCAAATACATTGCCAAAGTTGCCCGTCGGCACACAAAAAGCGGCGCCAGCGGAGCTGCGTAAGCTGGCGTAACCGTAGTAGACAATTTGCGCCAGCACGCGAGCCCAATTGACCGAATTGACCGCGCCGAGCTGATAGGTTGACTTGTACTGTGCGTCGGCGAAAACGGTTTTCATGATGTTCTGGCAGTCGTCAAAACTGCCTTCGAGTTCGATGCAGTGCACGTTGTCGTCGTCGACGGTGGTCATTTGCATTTCTTGCAGGGGGCTCACACGACCCTTGGGATACATGATGAAGATGTCGATATTTTTCTGGCCGCGCACGCCGTCAATCGCAGCGCTTCCCGTATCGCCGCTGGTCGCGCCGAGAATGTTTAGGCGTTGGCCGCGCTCACCGAGCACATGTTCAAACAGCTTGCCCAGCAGCTGCAGCGCCACATCCTTGAATGCCAGCGTCGGTCCATGAAAGAGCTCCAGCACAGTAATGCCATCGAGTTGTTGTAAGGCGACCACATCATCGTGGTTAAAGGTGGCATAAGAATCTGCAATCAAGCCGTGCAGCGTCGTGGGGTCGATGTCGTCGATAAATTTGGGTATCAGTGCTTGGGCAAGCTCGACAAAGGTCAGGTCTCGCCAACGGTCAAGGTCCGGCCGAATATCGGGAATGGTTTCGGGTACGAGAAGGCCCTCATCTGAGGCAAGCCCCATGAGTAGGGCATCGCTGAAGCTGAGGCCAGCGACCTGGCCACGGGTGCTTTTGTATTTCATGAAGTTCCGAAAAACCGATGGAGGCGGGCAGTTTAAACCGTCAAGAAAATCAATGAAGCAAAAGTTTTAACCGAACACAAAAAAGCCGCCTCGCGGCGGCTATTTCGTTACCGGGCGAGACCTGCGTCTCGCCGAGCAGCTATCTAACTGAGCCTACTTTGAGAACTCAGGGTAGGCAGCGATGCCAATCTCAGCGCTGTCTGCACCGACCATTTGGTCCTCGTCGGACAGGCGGATACCGAACAGCATCTTGATGATGAACCAGACAACCAAGGCCGCAGCAAAGGTGAAGCCCAAGATCGCGCCCAGTCCAGTGAGCTGACCCGCCAACGTTGCATCATCGTTGGTGATGAGCACCGCCAGCAGACCCCAGATGCCACAGGTACCGTGAACCGAGATCGCACCAACGGGATCGTCAATGCGCATTTTGTCTAGGCCGACAATGGACAGCACGACAATTAGACCACCAACCGCGCCGATCAGCATGGATTCGACGTTGGTACCAGACAGCGGTTCTGCGGTAATGGATACCAATCCCGCCAACGCGCCATTCAGCGCCATGGTGAGGTCGGCCTTGCCAAACATGGCTCGGGCCAGAACCAAGGCGGCGATCAAGCCACCTGCCGCAGCCATATTCGTGTTGACGAATACCTGTGCAACTGCATTAGCTTCATCGATGTTGCTGAGCATTAACTCAGAGCCACCGTTAAATCCGAACCAGCCAAACCAGAGAATGAACATGCCCAGTGTCGCCAAGGGCATATTCGACCCTGGAATTGGGTTGATCTCGCCATTGGGGCCATACTTGCCATTGCGAGGTCCGAGTAAGAGCACGCCGGCGAGCGCTGCGGCAGCACCACACATATGTACGATACCGGAGCCGGCAAAATCGATGAATCCGGCGTCTGACAAGAATCCACCGCCCCAGCTCCAACTTCCTTGGAATGGATAGATAAAGCCCGTCATAACGACGGCGAATAACAGAAATGACCAGAGCTTCATGCGCTCGGCAACCGCACCGGAAATAATTGACATGGCTGTCGCTACGAAGACCACTTGGAAAAAGAAGTCAGAGCGGGCTGAGTAGTAGACGTCACCACCGGAGGCCAGTACATCGTCAACGGTATTTTCAGAACCGATGAGCATGCCGCCGCCACCGTACATAATCGCGTAACCAATCAGCAGATACATGACGCTAGCGATGGCAAAAAGCGCCACGTTCTTCGTCAAAATCTCCGAGGTATTTTTGCTTTGCACCATGCCCGCCTCGAGCATTGCAAAACCTGGCGCCATGAACATCACGAGGACCCCCATGACCAGAAAGTAGAATGTATCTACCGCGTAACTTAATTGAACAAGATCTTCCACCGAATCTCTCCATTTGTTTTGTTGGCTTCAACCCGCCCCGCAGGCTCGCTGCTAAGGGCTGCTTCACTCAATGACTGATCGCATTGCAAGGGTTGAAGGGTTTGGCCTGTGAACAGAGGATGGCGGTCCGACACCGCCACCCTCGTGTTCGAAACGAATCGACTAGTTGTCGAATTCTGGGTAAGCGCTGATACCCACTTCGGAAGAGTCCAAACCAGCAAGCTCTTCTTCTTCTGAGACTCGGATACCCATGATCATCTTGATGATGAACCAGACGATCAGAGAAGCGACGAAGGTGAAGCCGAAGATCGCACCTAGGCCTGTGAGCTGACCGGTTAGGGTTGCGTCATCACTGGTGATGAGTACTGCCAACAGACCCCAGATACCGCAAGTACCGTGTACGGAGATTGCACCGACTGGATCGTCGATCTTGACCTTGTCCAGAGCGACGAGGGAGAGCACGACGATGATGCCGCCGATGGCGCCGATCAGCATGGATTCAGCGTGCGTGCCCGACAGCGGCTCAGCGGTAATGGATACCAATCCAGCAAGTGCACCGTTGAGTGCCATGGTGATATCTGCCTTACCAAACATGATTTGCGACATGATCAGGGCAGCGACAGCGCCGCAGGCTGCTGCCATGTTGGTGTTAACGAACACCTGAGCGACGGCGTTGGCTTCGTCTACATTACTGAGCTTAAGCTCTGATCCGCCGTTAAATCCGAACCAGCCGAACCAAAGGATGAACATGCCTAGCGTTGCCAGCGGCATGTTACAGCCAGGAATCGGCGTGATTGTACCGTCATCGTTGTACTTACCCGATCGTGGTCCGAGTAACAAAACCCCCGCTAGCGCTGCAGCAGCACCGCACATGTGAACGATGCCTGATCCCGCAAAGTCGACAAAGCCTGCGTCGGAAAGGAAACCGCCACCCCAGCTCCAGCTGCCTTGAATCGGGTAGATAACACCAGTCATGACGACGGCGAACAAAAGGAATGCCCAGACCTTCATGCGCTCAGCAACAGCGCCGGAGATGATCGACATCGCTGTGGCGACGAAAACCACTTGGAAGAAGAAGTCCGACTTACCGGAGTAGTAGACATCGCCTCCGGAGGCCAACACATCTTCGACGGTGTTGTCAGGGGTGAGCAGCATACCGCCCGCGTACATCAAATCGTAACCAATCACGATGTACATAATGCAGGCGATCGAAAACAAACCGATATTCTTCACCAGAATGCCTGAGGTGTTTTTCGACCGCACCATGCCTGCTTCGAGCATTGCAAAGCCAGGCGCCATGAACATGACCATGGCCCCCATGACGAGGAAGTAGAACGTGTCTACTGCGTACGCTAGTTGAATTAGATCTTCCACAATCTTTACTCCAAATGTTTCGGGCTAAACTGCCCCTGGTCCTGTTTCTCCAGTCCGAATTCGGACGGCTTCTTCGAGTGCAGCAACGAAAATCTTGCCATCACCAACCTTGCCGGTGTTTGCAGACTTACTAATCGCTTCAATAACTTGATCTTGAAGAGCGTCATCGATGGCCGCCTCGATCTTTACCTTCGGCAGGAAGTCGACGACGTACTCGGCCCCGCGATATAACTCGGTATGACCCTTCTGACGGCCAAAGCCTTTGACTTCGGTGACCGTCATGCCCTGCACGCCGACCTCCGAAAGTGCTTCGCGAACATCGTCCAATTTGAACGGTTTTATAATCGCGGTGATTAACTTCATTGTTTTCTCCTAAACGTTAGGGACATCCAGACCGCCTAAACGCTCCGGTATCGATTTGATGTGGAAGATCAAATGCGTAAAGCAACGAAATTCTCTACGAATCGAGTGTCGTTGGATAGCATTTAGACTAAATCCCATGCTTTTCCGGACTCGATCTTCCAATCAAGGATCCCGACCTTTGAAAAGCAATATGTGTGCCTACTTTTTGTCGAAGTCTGAAAGAAGCACAAAATCAGGGCAAAACCCGCACTGCAGGGGGCTGGGCCAACGATGGCCCCGGCCATAACGCACTTTTTCAAGCCAAAAAGCGCACCGAAATACCGCCTAGCCAGGTCGCCATGCCCCAAAATGACACAATGTCGTCCGCTCGTGCTTCGCCTTGGTGCGCCTAAACTTCCACGTTAGTCGGCGAAAGCGCACACGTGCATGGGAAGGGCACCCTTGGTATTTGGCGGCAGCAGGTCAAACTCGCACTATCTCTCTGCCCAATGTCCATGGGTATGTGTCTCAAGCCATGGTTGTTGAGGTTTATGTAACTGGGTTTATGTAACTGGGCTTGTGTGACATGACTCATGTGACGAAGCATGCGCGGGTAGGGAATGAGGAGAAAAGTGCGGTGACGGTGTTCTTACAAGGATTTAAGCACGCGCTGTAGAATGACTTTCACCTTTAACTTGTTGCCAAGGAAGAACATGCAGATAGATCCGCTTACCGCACTGCTTCAGTCAATAAAATCAGTGCTTGATCAGGCGTTGCCAACAGACCTCGCACACTCCGTGGGTAAGGATATCGAATCACGGTTACAGAACGCGCTAAAGAGCCTGTCCTTGGTGCCAAAACATGAGTTCGAAGCTCAGCAGACGCTCTTGGTGACCCTTGAAGCACAAATTGAGACTCTGGAACAACGTCTGGCGAAATTGGAGGACACAGGTGCCGCTGATCGCTAAAAGGCAGGCGAGCCCGTGAAGCGCAGAGCTTCTGTACTTACCCGGGCCGCCTTTGGCTTGGACGCGCACCCGGTACACGTGGAGTGCCATCTGGCCGGCGGGTTGCCCGGTACGACGGTTGTTGGCCTTGCTGAAGGCGCCGTGAAAGAGGCCAGAGATCGTGTAAAAAGTGCCATTCGCAACAGCGGTTTTCATTATCCAACCAGTCATATCACACTCAATTTGGCACCCAGCCACCTCACCAAATCTGGCACCGCATTCGATTTACCGATTGCCATTGCCATTCTCGCGGCCAGCGAACAAATCCCCACTGACGCATTAGTGGATACAGAATTCGTCGGTGAGCTAAGCCTTTTTGGCGATCTGCGCGAAACCTCGAATCTATTAGCAAGCGCCATTGCCTGCGACAGCGCAAACCACCGTTTGTTTCTGCCACTGGCCAATGACACGGAAATCGCACTTGTCGGTAGCGACAAATCTTGGCCCGCCACGAGCCTGTATGGGGTTGCACAAATGCTCTGTGGACGCCGCGAGCAGCCGCCCATGGTCAAAGCAATAGCACCCGATGCAGCAACCACCACCGGTCGCTTCAACGAAATCATTGGGCAATACCAAGCGAAACGTGCCCTCACAATAGCCGCAGCTGGCGGTCATCACATGCTCATAGTCGGCCCGCCGGGAACCGGCAAAACCATGCTCGCGGAGTGTTTAATTGACTTGCTCCCCGATCTGGACAAACCCGACGCACTCTCAGTGGCCAGTATTTATTCGGCGTTTGGGGTGCGCCGATCCAACGTGATGCGGCCTCCTTTACGGCGCCCCCACCACTCAGCCAGCAACGCCTCAATCAGTGGTGGCGGGCATACGCCAACACCCGGTGAGGTTAGCCTTGCCCACCGAGGCGTGTTGTTTCTTGATGAGCTACCGCACTTCAAGCCATCAACTTTGGATCTTTTACGAGAGCCCATAGAAACCGGCGAAATTGCCATCGTGCGCGCACGCTATCGCACCGTGCTACCCAGCCGTTTCCAACTGATCGCCGCCATGAACCCCTGCCCTGCGGGGCGGTCTTGCAAAGAACAAACATGTCGCTGCACGTCGAGCCAAGTACAGCGTTATCAAAGCAGAGTCTCGGGGCCTTTGTTAGATCGGATCGATTTACATGTGCCGGTACCCGAGCTCGATGAGGCACTGATGCAACGTCACCAAAACAAGGTTGAGTCTGATCAAGGTGAGCTGCAGCGCACGCGTACCAACGTACGCCTCGCCCAACGCCGTCAGCGCCAGCAGCAAGGCTGCTTGAACGCAAATCTCTCCAGCGAAGCGCTCGCGCGCAGAATTAACGAAGCGGACTTCGCACCCACCTTCTTGGCCGATGTATGCAAAAAATTGGAGTTGTCTATGCGCAGCTACCACAAGGTATGGCGCGTGGCGCTAACGATTGCCGACCTTGAGCAAGCGGCTTCGCCGCCAGCGCCGGGCTCACAACCTGAAGGCGTATCCCCAGCTGTGACCGAGCAACACTTTATGGAGGCGCTAAGCTACCGAACCATGACTTGGGGCGGCGATGGTTAAACCGGCGAGAAAGCGCTCAGCCGAATACAAAAAAGGGCTCCAAAAGGAGCCCTAGAGGGAGGAGTCTTCGCCTCGGCTTAGAAAGATTTGCCGATTGATAGCACGACTGCTTCGCCTTCTGCGTCACTTGATGGATCGCCTTCAAGCTCGTCGCTTGGGAAGATGATCGCTACGCCAAGGTCGATATCAGATACGGTGGTACCGTACCCTAGTTCGAAATAGTCGCCATCGAATTCATCACCAAAGGTGCCATAGGTACCGTAGAAGCCAGCGCCCAGATCAATAGAGATGTCGAGGAAATCATAATCTGTACCGCCATCGCCGTCCCATTCACCGACAGAGTAGCCAATAGAGACGGGACCGTAACCAACGCTTAGATTGACTTCTTCATATGTCTCATCCCAATCATCGGTGTAGTAGTAGCCAGTGAAGCCGACGCCGACAGAGAGATCGCCGATATCCATGCCATAGCCTGCGTACAGGTCATATTCTAGACCGTCGCCTACGTCTGCGGTCCAAGCACCAGCGTAAAAGCCGCCTTCTTCGTAGTCGATACCCGCGCTTGCGGAAGAGTTCTTTTGATAGATGCCGCGGTAGTAATACTCAGACACATAGCCGATGTTGTAGGAAACATCCGCGCTGGCGACGGATGATACGCCCAACGAGCCTGCAGCTATCGCAGCGGCGGATATAAATTTAGTGAGTGTTTTCATTGTCTCTCCTGACATATTGAATAAATTGCGGGAACCTTCGTTCACCTGCTTTAAGCGTCAATCGAGTTACAACAATCGGCGCTTTATCGCACTTCAGACAAAGCAACAAACGGGCCAACTTTTGACCAAGAACGCTCGTGCGCACCAATAAAGGGCTTAGCGCCTGTTTTTATTGAGTATTTTTCCGCCAATGCGGGGCAAATGGGGTTTTTGAACGCACAAAAAAAGCACAAAACTGTCGCGTCGCGGATAAATTGGTTTAAGCAGGTGCAGCAGGGTGGCGATTTCGCACTGATATAGTGCGCAAATGCCGGACATTATGGTTTATATGTGGCAGGTGATAGGTAACAGATGGCAGGTGGCGGGGTTTTAGGATGAATCACGCACCTTGGCAGGCTGCCAAGGTGCTCACTGCAGTCTATCAAGCGGGCCTTAATCGATTACTGAGCAGCATCGACCATGTAGGTCACTGCATCAGCCAGTTCGTCGTCCGAACAAGACATGCACAAGCCCTTCGCTGGCATCGCACCAATGCCGTTCAACGTACTTACCATTAACGCATCCATACCCTTGGCAATGCGTGGCGCCCAGGCACCTACATCGGCGAACGTTGGTGCGCCACCTACGCCCATGGCATGGCAAGTCGCGCAATAGGTGTCATACACCTCAGCACCACCTAGCGGTGCTGCAGGCACCGCAGCAACAGCAACCTCTTCGACCACAACTCGGTTCACAGTACCGTAGGGAGCCAGGCGCGCGTCAATTTCGTCATCAGTGCCCGGCGGGAGCGCGTTGGCAGCCAATGCCAGTAACGCAGTAAAAGCAATTGCGATGAATCTCAGTCTCAAGAGATTTCTCCTTTATTGAGCCGTGTGTATTGAGCAGTCAGTATGAATCGGTCTCGGTCTCGCAACCGTGCGTCGTGTCGTCGCGAGCATCATGAGTATACGGTGATGTTTACTCTTAACCGGAGCCGTTGGCGCCGGATTATAGCCTCACCCACGAGTTGCGTCGAATAACTCTCGGCCAATCAACATTCGCCGAATTTCGCTCGTACCCGCACCAATTTCATACAGCTTCGCGTCGCGTAATAACCGCGCCGCTGGGTAGTCATTGATGTAGCCATTGCCGCCCAGCGCCTGGACCGCCTGCAGGGCGTGTTGAGTCGCCCGCTCAGCCGCATACAAAATGCAGCCGGCGGCATCGATGCGCGTGGTGCGATTAGCGTCACACGCCGCTGCCACAGCGTAAACATAGGCTCGTGCCGCATTGGTTTCGGTGTACATGTCAGCAATTTTTGCCTGCATCAGCTGAAACTCACCGATGGGTTGGCCAAATTGCTTGCGCTCATGCACATAGGGCATGGCAACGTCGAGGGCGGCCCGGCTTAGCCCCAGCGCACCACCCGCCAAGACCACCCGCTCATAGTCGAGGCCACTCATTAAAATGCTCACGCCTTGACCCACCTTGCCGAGAATCTGACGTTTAGGCACGCGACAGTCTGCGAAAATCAGTTCGGCGGTGTCTGAGCCACGCATACCCATTTTGTCGAGCTTGTTGCCGGTGCTGAATCCCACCATGTCTTTTTCAATCAAAAAGGCTGTGATGCCCTTGGATCCCAACGCCGGATCAACGGTGGCATATACCACCAGCACATCTGCTCCTGGACCGTTGGTGATCCACATTTTATTACCGTTGAGCACGTAGTCATCGCCATCGTCCGTGGCACGCAGGCTGAGACTGACCACGTCGGATCCAGAGCTTGGCTCACTCATGGCGAGTGCTCCCAGATATTCGCCGGACACCAGCTTGGGTAAATAGTTCTGGCGTTGCTCCTGTGTGCCGAAACGCACAATCTGATTCACGCAGAGGTTTGAATGTGCGCCATAAGACAATCCAACAGAGCCAGACGCTCGACTGATTTCCTCTAACACAATCGTATGCGCCAAATAGCCCATGTCGACGCCGCCGTATTCTGCCGGTACCGTCATGCCGAGCACGCCGAGGTCACCTAACTGAGGCCATAGGTCTCGCGGAAACTCGTTGTCGCGGTCTATATCCGCCGCCCTCGGGGCGAGTTCTTTGGCGCAGAAATTCGCCACGCTGTCGCGCAGCTGACCAATCGTCTCGCCATGTCCAAAATCAAAATCTGGTACTGAGTGCATTGTGTGTTTCCGTTCACTTTTCCCGGCGCATGTTAACCGATATCACCCAGCGCACTGGTGAGAATTTACAGTCGCTGAGAGGCGCGATGATCGACGCAGCACTGGTATTCGCTGCCACTCTTGGACAAGCTATGCCGCGCCTTTGTCTGTGGCTTGAGGAAACCCAATGAGCGAGCAAATCTCCAAAGATAACCAGATCAAGGACGGCCCAACGCTCAGCGAAATTCTTCGCAACAACCAACGGTGGGCCAGCGAGACTAAGGAGCGTGATCCTGCTTTCTTCGAGCGCTCAGCCACCCAGCAACATCCCAAGTATCTTTGGATCGGCTGCTCCGACAGCCGCGTGCCGGTAAGTCAAATTACTGGCACCGCGCCCGGCGAAGTCTTCGTCCACAGAAACGTCGCCAATATCGTGCAAGCCGAAGATCCTAGCTGCCAGAGTGTGCTCGAATTTGCGGTACTTGGCCTGCAAGTGGAGCACATTGTCATTTGCGGCCACTACAAATGCGGCGGTGTTCATGCCGCCATACAGGGCACTGCCACAGGCAAGGTGGCCAGTTGGATCAAGGGCATTGCGCAACTTTATGCGTCAAAGCGCAAATCCCTCGAGAAGCTGCCTGATGAGGCGCGACTCAAAGCGCTTTGTGAGCTTAACGTGGGTATGCAGCTGGCTTCATTGGCATCGAGCCCATCCGTTCAACAAGTTTGGTCCCAGGGCCGCGCGCTGGATCTGCATGGCCTCATCTATGACCTAGAAACAGGATTGCTCAAAGACCTTGGCATGTCCTTGCGTGGGCCGCAGGATCTCGCGGCCGACCTCTTGTAGCGCGGCGTCAGTACTCGCCTTCTCGCCAGAGGTTATAGCAACCCCTGTTTTTGCGCCCAATCCAAAGTTTGATCTAGCGCCTTACCGAGCTTGGTGATCAGTTCATCAACTTGGGTTTCGGTGATGATAAGCGGCGGACAAATGGCAACCGCATCGCCGAGATTGCGCAGCACCAGCCCGGCTTCGTGACAGGCATTTGAGCAATAAGCACCAACACCATCGCTGGCATGAAAAGGTGTGCGGGGTTCACGGCAGCGCACCAGCTCTAGCGCCGCAATCAGACCCTTGCCCCGCACTTCACCTACCAGTGGGTGACTAACAAAGGCTTGCAAGCGCTGCTGCAGAAGATCGCCCATTTTTTCCGCGTGTTCAAACAGCGCTAGTTCTTCCATGATTTCTAAATTACGCAGCGCTACCGCCGCGCAAACCGGGTGGCCGGAGTAGGTAAAACCGTGGGAGAAGTTACCCAACTCGCCAGAACGATCTGCGAATGCTTCGTACATATTCTCGGGAATCAATACGGCGCTGATCGGCAAATAAGCAGAGGAGAGCGCCTTGGCGATGCTCATGGTCGTTGGCCGAATGTCCATAGACTGCGCGCCAAAAGGCTTGCCCGTACGCCCGAACCCGCAAATGACTTCATCATCAATAAAGGCAATATCGTGCTTGTCGAGTACCGCCTGCATGCGCGGGTAGTAATTTTCTGGTGGCACAATGACGCCACCCGCGCCCATGATCGGCTCGGCGATAAAGGCCGCCACCGTCTCGGGTCCTTCGGCCTCGATCATCTTTTCCAAGTCGTCGACCAGACGCTGCACAAATGCGCTCTGGGTTTCTCCGGGCAACCCTTCACTGTAGTAATGCGGCGAGGTGGTATGCAAAACCCCGGGCATGGGTAGGTCAAAGGCCGCATGGAAAGGGGGTAGTCCGGTTAAGGAGCCGCTGGCAATCGTAACGCCGTGGTACCCGCGTTTACGGGAGATGATTTTTTTCTTCTCAGGCCGGCCAATGGCGTTGTTGTAATACCAGATCAGCTTGATCTGGGTGTCGTTGGCATCGCTGCCGGAGAGTCCGAAGAACACCCTACCGGCATCGAATGGCGCCATCTTTTTGAGCTTGTCGGCCAACAGCACGGAAGGTTCATTGGTGCGTCCAGCGAACAGCTGGGAGTAGTTGAGCTTACGCATCTGCTCATAGGCCACCTTGGCCAGTTCTTCTTGGCCGTAGCCAATCGCCGTGCACCACAGCCCCGACATACCCTCAAGATACTGCTTGCCTTGATTGTCTGTGATGTACACCCCGTCGGCGCTTTCCAGCACCATGGGCCCGTGTTGCTGATGTTGCGCAAGGTTTGTAGAAGGGTGCAACAAGTGCCTAAGGTCCATACCTTCTACGGAGTGATCAGGGTATTCGTTGTGGGTTGCAAACCTCGAAATTTCAGCCATATCTTTTCTCCCGATCAGCGTTCTCCTAGTGCTTAAGAACGCTCATCAAATCAGTGACTTTGCACTGAGTGAAAACTCTGCCATTACCGCATCGGCGTAGTCGATGCGTCCGGTCAGCGCTTGCGGATCACCATGACATAGGTGCAAACACGCCTCTGCCATGTGTTCGACCGGTGTTACCCGGTCTTCGTTGCTCTCATTGATAAGCTTGTGGTGCATTACCCCTGGGGTTGCCACCAAGCCCGGTGATATCACGTTAACACCGATGCCCTCGTCATAGACTTCCTGTGCAAGACCTGTGGTAAATCGTTCAAGTGCGGCCTTACACATGCCGTAAACGGTGCCGCCGCGGCCCGGCATGGTTTTTTCCGGGTGCAGGGCTGCGTGGGAGGAGACATTGAGTATCCAGCCTGATCCGCGTTCGCGCATGCCGGGCAAGACCAATTGCGCCAGCTCGAATGGCGCCCATACCTGCACATCCATCATCAAGCGAAAGCGTTTTTCCGGAAAATCCGTTACCGGAATAAAGTAGGTAATGGCCGCGTTGTTGACCAAAATATCAACGGCGCCATAGGCATCGATGGCGGCATCGACCAAGCCCTGTCGATCTTCAGCCAACGCAAGGTCTGCCTTCACCGCGATGGCCTCACCGCCAGCTGCGACAATGTCTGCCACGGTCTCGTTAATCGACCCCGGCAAGTAGTGATCGCCACCCTGTACCGTTCTTGCCGATACCACGACCCTCGCGCCCTCCATGGCGAAACGCCGCGCCAAGGCGTCGCCAATACCGCGACTGGCCCCAGTAATCACTGCCACCTTGCCGGCGAGCACACCATTTGTATTTATTGCTGACATCTCGCTTTCCCCATTTCCGCTCTTGCCCAGATTATGACAGTCGTTGTAGTCGAGATCCCAGCCCGGTGAACACCTCATAGGCGATGGTTTGCGCCTGCTGTGCAACCTCTTCAACGGGCAAATTCGGGCCAAAGATCTCGACCCAATCACCCTCGTCAATGTCACACGCCGATGCCGTTTCATCAGTCAGCTCGACCACTAAGGAATCCATGCTGATACGACCAACCATGGGTAGTCGGCGACCTCGAAAGAAAACATGACCTTGATTCGACAGCAGTCGAGGTACGCCGTCGGCATAGCCTGCGCCAATGGTCACTAAGCGACCCGGGGCGCGGACACAATAGGTGCTGCCGTAACCTACGGTGGCACCGGCCTTTACGTGACGCACCTGCAGCACCTGACCTTCCAACGTCGCGACATTGGCAAGCGCCTGTTTCGCGGTCGCTCCTTCGCGCTCCGTATGCGGGTTCACCCCATAAAGCCCGATGCCTAACCGATCAAGACGCGGCCCGTCACTGGCGTCGAGGAGAGATTCCGGCGTCACTTGGTCCGTTAACACCGCAGCACTGTTATTCAAGCTCACCAAAACATCGTGATGTCCGTCGCGCAAAGCCGCCACGCTGTCTGCAAAACGCTGGGTTTGCAGACAGCGAAGGGTGTCACGACCCTCGTCTGCCCGAGCAAAATGCGTCATCAGCAAATCGAGCTGAAGGGCCGGCAACTGAGAGAGGTCGTCTTCCCAAGACAGGCCAAGACGATGCATGCCGGTATCGATGTGCAGGGCGGCAGGCCCTGCCTGAGGCGTCGTCGACCAAAGTTCACATTGCTGTAGCGTGTTTAACACCGGCGTCAGTCGCTGGGCAACAAGATCACCGAGGGTTTGTCTGGCGGCTCCAGCAAGTACATAAATGTGCACATCGGGCAGAAGACCCCGTAGTTGCCCGCCCTCGGTGGCACTAGCCACGAAGAAGCGCCGACACCCCTCTTGGTACAAACGCCGCGCCACCGTGTGCATACCGAGGCCATAGCCATTGGCTTTGACCACGACGGCCACACAGTCTGCTGGCAGGCTTTGCGCGCCTCGTTGGCGCAGCCGATGAAAGTTTTGTGCTAACGCATCCAGATTAACCTGCAGGCGTGCGGTGCTCATCGGTGCTTCAGCTTACGCAAGGGCATGTTATGGCGACAGGGTGTTGATGTAGGCGACCACGTCGCGGTATTCGCTCTGCCTTGGCAGGGTGGCCATCATTGCTTTCATTTGGCGACCGCCATGATCGCTCGGTGCATACCCGCGCTTACCCAGCGCGAAGTTCTGCAGCTGGTTCACTAGGTACCAATCGCTTTGTCCCGCAAGCCTGGGCGCGGCCATGATTTCAAGGCCTTGCGCGGCCTCACCATGACAACTGACGCAGGTGGCGTAGAGATTTTTCCCGCGCGCCACGTCGCCCTCGACGGTGGGTGTTGATGATTTATCCGGCAGGGTCTCTAGGTAGGCGACCAAGTTCTCTAACGCCGCCGCTGACGACAGTGCAGGCCCCTTGGACATTGCCGCCATTTGCCGACCCTTGGCATCACCCGGCGCCATACCGCGAGCACCAGATTGAAAATTTTGCAGTTGCTTGAGCAAGTAGAATCCCTGTTGACCCGCCAGTTTCGGCCCACCCATGCCTCGATTACCCTGGCCAGCGGCGCCATGGCATGCGGTGCAGACGGGATACAGGCGCTTGCCCGCGACGGCGTCAGCCGCTTGGCAAACCGATGTGGCAAAGAGCGCGCCGAGCAACGACGCGAGAATGACGAGTCGTTGAACCATGTGCACATTAGGCACCCATGCCAACTGCCGGTCGGTTTTCGTTCCCAGTGATACCACGCCTATCACGCATTTTCCCCATCGTTTCGATTTGCAGGCGCTTGCGCCCTCTCCCAAACTATAGTCTCACGCTGTTAGCACTGCACCCTGATTACATGACACCTGATTACGTGAAAAGGTGTTGCTTACATGCAACGGTGTTGCTCACTTGAAATTGGACTATCCGAGTAAGGCTATGACACAGGTTTCTCGTTCTACCGCTAGCGGTCGCATCGTCACGCTGATGCATGACTCAGCGATACTTAAGGACAACCCGCTCGGTGACCCGACCCGCCGACGTGTCTCTGTCTATTTGCCAGCCGCCTACGACAGTGCGCGTCACCGGGGGCGTCGTTATGTAACACTTTACGATCTCGCGGGTTTTACCGGCAGCGGTCTGAGCCATCTCAATTGGCGCAATTTCGATGAAAATCTTCCAGAAAAATTAGACCGCCTAATTGCCAGTAAGCGCATGCCGCCTGTAATCGTCGTATTTCCTGACTGCTTCACCCAGCTTGGTGGCACCCAATACATCAATTCCTCTGCCATCGGCGATTACGCAGATTATCTGAACCAAGAGATTGTCCCATTCGTCGACGGTGAATTTCGCACCTTGGCCAGTGCCGCCCACCGAGGCTGTTTTGGAAAATCGTCCGGCGGCTACGGTGCCATGCGGATGGGCATGGCCTACCCCGATACTTGGGGCGCCATCGCCAATCATTCTGGGGATGCCAATTTTGACTTTGTTTACGGCGCCGAATGGCCGGCGGTACTCACGCACCTGCAGAACTTCGCAAAACCCCTACTCAAAACAGGCAAGCAATCTGTCACGCCCCAATCTGTACCCGGAGAGGACGATGGCAGAGTGAAAGAATTTCTCACCTATGTCGCCGAAACTCCCCCCAATGGTGAGAAGCCGCTGTCCAATAGCGACGTCATGACACTGATGCTGCTAGCAATGGCGGCAACCTATGACGCAGATCCGGCCGCGCCTAACGGTTTTTATCTGCCATACGATCTGCACACCGGCGAGCGCATTCAGGCGCGCTGGCGGCAGTGGTTAAAGCATGACCCCGTTAATATGGTGAGGGCGAACAAACGCCGGTTGGCGAAGCTTCAAGGGATTTTCATCGATTGCGGCTGGCGGGATCAGTTCCATATCCACTTTGGCTCAAGGCAGCTTTCCATGCAGCTGACGCGACATGGGCTTGGGCACCGCTACGAGGAGTTTTCCGGCACACATTCAGGCATCGATTATCGTATGGATGTCAGCTTGCCGTTTTTGGCTAAGGCACTAGCGCCCTAACGCCCACACCCCAACGCAGCGCGCTTATTTTGGCGGTAGCGCTTTGCGCAACATGACATCCAGCGGTGTGAGCTTGTCGATTTCCAGCAGTCTCAGCGCCTTATCGACGTTGATGTTGTCGTCATGATCGAGCACACCCAACATGGCCCGCGTTACTGGAGGGTCCGCCATGAATAGCTCCAGTAACCAGGCCATGGTGTAACCTAGAAACATCGGAATCGACCGCACCTTGGTGCTGGTTCCCAGCACCTGAGCTGCCCGACCATAGAGTTCCGCGCGGGTTAGGCTTTCAGGACCCGCCAAATTTAACCCCCCCTCGAGCCCTAAACGGGCAGCACTACAGATCGCGTCGATCACATCATCGGCAAAAATAGGCTGCTCCATACTGCTGGATCGAAACGTAAATGAACTCGAAAGGTTAGCCCGTTTCGCCAACATCTTGGTGGTGTAATCACGCTCGCCAATAACCATGGGTATGCGCAGCGTGCAGGCAGGTGTTGGGCTGCGGTACAAAATCCGCTCGGCACGCCCCTTAGAAGCAAGGCAGGGGTTTGCAGACGAGGGCTTGGCGCCCAAGATCGACACATAGGTAACGTGTTCTACCGAGGTGCCTGTGAGGGCGCGAGATAGGGCGGTGCAGCTGGCTTCATGGGCCATCGCGTAGGTCGCATCCTTCGTTGCCTTCAAAATCCCGACAAGGTGTACTGCATATTGCGCACCGTAGGCCGCTTGACCGAGCAGCATCGTTTCGGCGTAGTCGATAACCTCAATGCGTAGCTTACTGCTGGCGTTTATCGCCCGAGAGAGCTCGCGCTCCGCGCGCGAGCTGCGCACAACGGCTGTCACATCCGCGCCCTCGGACAACAGTTGGCGAATCAAACGCTGGCCAAGATTGCCATTGGCTCCGGTGATTAACCAGCTCTCTGGCAGTTGCTCCTCTTCTTCTGCGGTTTCGTCCTCGGTGCCAGCCGTTGGCTCATCGCTGGCCTCTTCGATGACCTCCTCAAGGGAATTTTCGGGTGATGTCGTCGGGTCTTCTGCCATCTTTTCTCACCAGGGCTTGGACGCCCATCGTCCAATTGTCTATGAGAGATGATACATTGAAAGCATCCCCCTGCTCGAAAGGCCGCTTAGGAATTTTGTCGATGCAAAATCTTCTCTCTATGTCGCTTAGCCCGTTGCCAATTTGGGTAGCCGGTGCCATGTTGCTCAGTTCTTGCGGAGCTCCGCTAGGCCCGATTCCTGGGGGCAAACTGCAAGGCAATATCGAGGCATGGCCGAAAGATTGGAGCCACGCCGAGGATGTCGAGAACATACTGCTTGAGACGAACCCCGACGACCCTTACTCCGTCACCATTTGGGGGCTCGGTATCGAAGACGCATTTTTTGTCGGCGCATCAAAACGCTCAAACCAATGGGCAGAAAATTTAGAAACCAATCCCAAGGCGATCATCGACGTGGACGGCACACTGTATAAAGCCGTCGCAGTTCGCGTAACAGATGCCCAGGTGAATAACGCAGTCGCGCAACAATTCATGGCCAAGTATGATCTCGACCCAGACGTGCTAGAAGGAGACGGTGCGTTTTATCAACTGACTGCCGCGCCTGACTGACCAAGCATCCAGACCATGCGCGCAGCTGACATCCCTATAGGGAAACGCTCGCACCATGAATCCGCAAGACCGCCGCTCTAGCCACCACCCAACCGCAACCCACCCGTCTTTTTTCAACGCCGCCAATAGCCTAACCATGGCGAGGCTACTATCTGCGCCACTGCTCGGCTGGAGTATCACTACGGGGTATTGGTGGCTGGCCGTAGTCACCATGTGCGCTGCCATTGCCTCGGATGTGTTTGACGGCAAGCTCGCCAGACGACAGAACACCGCCTCGGCCTTTGGTGGCTTTTTTGATCACGCCACCGACGCCATTTTCGTCAGCACCGGCGCTTGGGCCTTGGCCGCGACGCAACTCATCAACCCGTGGCTATGGCCGTTGATTGCTCTGGCTTTTATACAGTACACGCTGGACTCCAACTCGCTGCGCGGCATGCAGCTGCGCACCAGCAAACTGGGAAAGTACAACGGCATTGGTTATTACGCTTTGATCAGCACGGCGATCGGCAGCCAGGCGTTAGCGAGCCTGTACACGTTCAGCCAGACCAACGTACCGCCTCTGGATCAGCTGCTGACTCTTTTGCACAGTGCAGTCAAGGTGGCCGCTTGGTGTCTGCTAGCGAGTACTGTGCTCTCCATGCTAGACCGGTTGCGGCACTTCGTTACTTACCGCGCGAAAAGGCCCTAGCGATTATTTGGCGTTGGCTTGATCAAACAGCTCGGCATTGGCCTTGGGCAGAAAAACTACGCCAATCGCTGCGTTAAACAGCACAAAGAAGGTGTGCATGATGAGGCTGAATACACCAACCTCGGGAAACTCTGGGAAGAGTACTGTCCACAGCAGCAGCGCCCCGGCGTGAAATGGCAGCGGCAGCGCTGCGGCAAGAAAGATCACTGGCAGAAAGGCGAGCATCTGTCCGAAGCCAACATCGACGTTAAACAGCTGCAGTGCAAAGGTATAAACCATTACCGCCCCAAGCAAGTTCGGCGCCTTAAACAGCAGCAGCAGCAAGTAATGAATGGGCCGGGCTTCACGGAACGCGCGAAAGATCTGTGCATCGCGGATTTTTGAAAACTCGCCAAATACCCCCTTAAAAAACAAAATGTGCATCGGCAGGTAACATAGGGCCACAGCGAACACCGTGGGCAGAATTAGGTCTAAGCGAATTTGCGAAGACGCCTCCTGAACCAACTCGTAATAAATCAGCACACCGATGCCGGAAAAAAACAGCAGCTGATAGATCTCCATCAGCCCGAGCATCACCATGGTCGATAACGCCTGCCATCCAGGTACGTCATGGCGCCTAGCCAGATACAGCGACATAGCGCCCTTACCCACTTGTTCGTTGACCAAGGACAAAATGTAGGCGCTGGCACGAATTGGCAGCACCTGCACCAGCCGCAGCTGCGGTGCGTTAAACCAACGAATCGCTCGCCAACTGGCATGGGAATCGACGCTAAAGAAGAACAGCGAGTAGGGGATCATCACCATCAACCAAACCGTCCAATCTGCATCTTGGAAAAAGCGCAGCAAATACTCCGCCACGGTCAAACCTTCGCGCGCGGCGGTGGTTTCGGTACGGGTAAAGACCAGATAGAAACACAGCAGTGTCAGCATCCAAGTGCCTACTTTAAACAGCCAGCTCAAACCGGTCTTGGATTTCTGCTCCGCTGGATGCTCAGTGCTGTCGGCCATGGGTACTCCCGAAATTTTTGCTTCGCCTCGATGTGGCGCTAACTCTTTTAATCGATGCCGAGAAACGGTGGCTGCTAGCCACCCAAGCTGAGATTCAGGCGGCTGCCGCGTAAGTCAGCGCTTTAAAGTCCGAGCTAAACGGATGCCAAAACCCCGGCATGCGCTGGGTTAGGCAGAATCCAGTGAGGTTCGCCTCTGGCGCCATCCAACTGTGCGTGCCTGCCAGACCGCCCCAATGATACTCGCCTAGCGCAGCGGCATGATCTTTAGGTTGCAGCTGATTCTTAACGGCGAAGCCCAGTCCAAAAACGGTCCCCGGCATCGCCCACATGGGAAACGCAACCTGCACCCCAGCGGCTAGGTGATTACTGCGCATCGATTGCAGGGTCTCGGGTTTGAGCAGGCGAACCCCGGCCCATTCCCCTGCGTTGACGATCATGCGTAAAAAAGCCGAGTAATCGGCAACGGTGGAGACGAGCCCACCGCCGCCACTTAACATGGTTGGCTTAGCCGTATAAGGACCTGTGATCACGTCCCCAGCCTCATTCAAGCCCGGTTTCATCGGATCGAACAGATCTTGTGGTGAATACATGGTGATCAATCGATGCGCTTTTTCTTCTGGCACCCAGAAATCTGTATCGACCATGCCCAACGGCTCAAATATACGCTGCCGAAGAAATACGTCGAAAGACAGCCCAGAGAGCACCTCCACCAATCGTGCGCACACGTCTGTTGCGAAGGAATAGCGCCAACTGGTGCCGGGTTCGAAGGCCAGCGGCAGCTTTGCAATGCGCAGGCAAAGCTCCTCCAAGTCGATCTCTTGCTCGCCAAGACCATTCACACCATTGTTCAAGTAGGCTTGGTCAATTACCGAATCAGGTTCGACAAAGCCATAACTAAGGCCCGCGCTGTGGCTGAGTAGATGTCGCACGCTAATCAAGTTCTCGGCGGGGCTGACATCAGCGGCGGCGCTGGCGTTTGGCTGCAGCACCTGCATGTCAGAAAATTCAGGCATGAACTTGGCTAGCGGATCGTCCAGATCAAACAAGCCCGCTTCCTGCAACATCATTAATGCAACCGAAGTGACGATCTTGGTATTCGACGCCATGCGATAGATCCCGTCGTCGCGCAGCGGCTGACGTGTCTCCAGATCCATGTAGCCAAAGGTTTGATGATCGACAAGATCTGTACCTTTAAACACAGCAGTCGCACAGCAGGACAAGATATCTTGGTCGACATAAAACTGCATGCGCTGATGCATCTCAGAAAAATCATAGTCTGATTCGATGGTTTTCATGGATCCCCTCATTCTCCGTGGAGTAAATCTACGCCTAGGCTACTGCCTAACGGTAAATTCCGTCAGCAGCTGATAAAACGTGGCCACACCCTGAGTGACATTGTCCACACTGATGCGCTCGTCGTTGCCATGTACGCCAGTAAACTCAGATGGCGCAAAGACGAAGGGCGAGTAGCCGTAGCTGGTGATACCCAAGTCCCGAAAGAAATGCGAATCAGTGAAGCCGCCCGCCACGGTAGGTATCAGCTCTGCACCATACTGTTCCTCCGCGACCTTTGCGATGACGCGAAAGAGCGGGGTGTCTGTACGACTGGTTGCCGGTGTGAAACCCATAATCTTCTCGATGACGATTTGGTCATCGTTGATGATTTGGCTGAGTTCGGCGAGAAACTGCTCCGGGTTTTGATCTGGCAGCAGTCGGCAGTCTAGCTCCGCCGATGCTTCAGCAGGCACCACGTTGATTTTACTGCTACCGGTCAGCCGAGTAATCGAGCAGGTATTACGTAGCAACGCATGGGCACCAGGATTGCGTAAGCGCAGGCCCAGCAGATAACTTGAATCGTTCGCCGCTTGCGCTATGCCTGCGTATTGGCTGCGATTGCCGGCATCTTGGTAGGGCGCAAGGCCTTCAAACATCGCAGCAACCGCAGGCACCACGTTGACAGGAAATTCTGTTTGCCGCACACGTTCCAGTCCGCGGACCAGCCGGGTAACAGAGGTCGTAACCTGAGGTGCTGACCCATGCCCCGGTCGGCCCGAGGCATTCAATCGCAACCACAAAGGTACTTTCTGGGTTACCTCTACCATGACCGCGACGCCCTGCTCGAAGCGCCTGCCTGAACCACCCTCATTTAGTAAATAGCCCACATTGGCAAACAGGTTCGGACGATTTTCTACCAACCAGCCGGCGCCGAAAAAGCCACCGGCCTCCTCATCTGCTGTGGCCATATACCACACGTCCCGGTTCAGTGGTTGCTGACTTGCAGCCAAGGCCAAGAACGCTTGCAGTTGCACGATGCCAAGGCCCTTGGTGTCGATGGCTCCGCGACCGTATATGTAGCCATCGACCTGCTCACCGCTCAGTGGGTCTACGGACCAGTGAGCCGCGTTAGCAGGTACTACGTCGATATGATGCAGCAGTACTAGGGCGGGTAAGGTGTTGCCTTCGGCGTCTGGGGTACCAGGTAGCTTGGCCCACAAGTTACCGCGACCCGGCGCAGACTCAACGCTTTCGTAAGCGATGCCTGCTTGATCCAGCAACGAACTCAAATAAGCGACCCCCCGAGATTCATTGCCCGGTGGGTTGATGGTATCCACCTGTAGATAGCCGACCAGATTGGGCACCGCCTGCTGCACATAGGGCTCAATATCCATCGCCCGCGAAGACATCGACGCCATAAGTAGTAATAGTACGCCGCAGGGTAAAAACCATGGTTTGCGCCTCGTCATGTCAAAGCTTCTGCATTGCAAAAAGAAATCCTCGGTGTTGAGTCAAGCGGGGAAAGGACTATCGCAGACGATGCCGAAGTCGCCATAATCTAGCAACCCAAACAGTTGGAGCGTTCATTGAAGATTTCTACTTTGATCAATTATGCGGGCGGTTTCAAAGAAGCCGTGGCGGAGGTAAAGGAACTCGAGCAGGCGGGTTTGGACGTGGTCTGGGTGCCAGAAGCGTATTCCTTTGATGCTCCGTCGGCCATGGGCTATCTGGCGGCGCAAACTCAGCGCGTCATCATCGCGTCCGGTATTTTGCCGATTTACAGCCGCACCCCAAGTCTATTGGCCATGACAGCAGCCGGTGTTGACTACCTGTCCGACGGCCGTGCCATGCTAGGCCTTGGTGCATCGGGGCCCCAAGTTATTGAGGGTTTTCATGGCGTGCCCTATATCGCTCCCGTGGCCCGTACCCGGGAGGTGATCGAAATTTGTCGACAGGTTTGGCGCCGCGAAAAAGTCCAGCATATGGGCGAGCACTATCAGATTCCGTTACCACAAGACCGCGGCACTGGTTTGGGCAAGCCGCTAAAACTGATCAATCACCCGGTGCGCAGCGATATCCCCATTGCCATCGCCTCACTAGGACCGGCGAGCGTGGCGGCAACGGCTGAGCTTGCCGATGCTTGGCTACCAGCGTTCTATACCGCCGAAGCGGCAGATGCGGTTTGGGGTGATTCGCTACGCAAAGGCGCGCAGTTGCGAGACAGCGATCGTACGCCACTGGACGTCTATGCCGGCGGCAGCGTCGCCATTGGTGACGACATGGAAGCTCTGCGTGATCGTGGCCGGCCCGGCGCAGCGCTCTACATCGGCGGCATGGGCGCGCGCTCTAAAAACTTTTATAACGACATTTTCGCCAAGAGTGGCTACGAAGCAGAAGCGAAGATCATCCAAGATTTGTATTTGGCCGGTGACAAGAAGGCAGCTGAAGCAGCCATACCCGACGACTATCTCGCCAAGAGTTCTCTTATCGGCCCTGAGGGCTTTGTGAAGGAGCGTCTTTACGCGCTGCGTGAATCTGGTGTGACCTCGCTGAATGTGAGTTTTGCCGGCGCCGACGCAGCCCAGCGCACAGCCCAATGCGAGAAGCTACGCAACTTGGTGGATTCGCTCTAACGCGAGCTAAGGTGCCTAGGCTAACCTGCCAGTCAACAATACCTAGGTGTCACGCACGCGGATTAGCCCTTCCTGCACGGTAGATGCCAGCAGTTCGCCGGACTGGGAAAAAATGTTGCCGCGAGCAAAACCCCGAGCTTGCGATGCACTAGGGGAATCAATGGCGTACAGCAGCCATTGATTCAATTCGATAGGCCGATGAAACCACATCGCATGATCGAGGCTGGCCACCTGCATTTGCTCGCGTTTGAAACGTCCGCGATGGGGCAGGCGAGCGGTGCCGATAAGCACGTTGTCAGATTCAAATACCAGCAGGCTTGCGGCAACAAGATGTTCTGGCGGTACGCGACCGGTGGGCTTAAACCAGACAAACTGCTCCGGCGGCTGAGGCGTTTCAGACTGCAGGCGACGGAATTCGTGGCGCCACGTGACGAAGGGCGCATCAAAGAGCGCGGGGGGGATCTTCTCTTCCGACGGAGGCTTTAGGTCGGGCATCGTCGCTTGATGATCCAGCCCAGATTCCACGATCTGAAACGATGCGTCCATGTTGAAAATGGCTTCGCCGCGCTGGGTCACCAAAATTCGACGCGTGGCAAAAGACCTGCCGTCTCTGGCTCGTTCAACGCGAATAACCGCCGGTACCCTAGGATCACCCGGACGCAGAAAATAGCCGTGCAGCGAGTGCACGCGCAGCTCTGGCGAAACCGTGCGCCCACCGGCCATCAGGGCCTGGGCCATAATCTGGCCCCCATAGAGCCGCCCCTGTCGGCCTTCTGGGTGCTGGGCGCGAAAGATGTTTTCTTCGATTTGCTCCAGCGCTAGCAACCCCAGCAGCTCCTGCAGCTTCTCCCCAGACCTCATGACGTGCCTGAGCCTGTCCGTATCCGATTAATCGACACAGTAAGGACCATAGAGTGGGTGGTCGTGCAGTGCACGTCGACGACCGGCGAGATCAACAATATCTGGATAGTTCCACAGAAGATTGACCGACAAATCACTCTGATCTGCCGGATTGGATAGCGCGTCGATCATCACCTGTGCATCTTCCTCAATCCAAAGATCTTCGGGAATGCCGCAGAGCATCTCCATCACCGCCTTGATGACCTCGTCATCGGTTGCGCGGTCCGCCGCGGTTTGCAGTGCCCACTGCCACACTTCCTGGCTTTCGAGGGTCTGCTGGTGCCAAGCCTGTAACTTGGTGATAACTTCATCGCGCTGCAATGTACTCATGTCTGATGGATCCCTAAAAGACTCGCCCATATATTGGTGGCGGATTCTACCGACAATGGACAGCAGATACCTCGCTCGGTGGTAACGACTGGGCAGAAACTCCTTCTATCGGACAGCCAACGAGACAGCCGACATGTTGAATTTTAAGTCTGTACCGAGTTCGGCCTGCGAATTCCGGTTTATTCACAGCTCCGGGCCGGGCGGACAACATGTGAATAAAACTGCTACCGCTGTTGAGTTACGGGTCGACATCGCATTGTTGTCCTTGAGCGCCAATGCCTGGCACCGACTACACAAACAGCAGGCCAAGCGCATCAGCAAGGAAGGCATACTCGTGGTACAGGCCAGCAGTCACCGCTCCCAACTGAAGAATCGTCAAGAGGCCCTCGATCGCGTCAACGACTTCATCAAGGAGGCGAAGGCTCGCGCCAAAACGCGCATCGCCACCCAGCCAACGCTGTCGTCAAAGCGCAAAAGGGTCGACCAAAAAAAGAAACACGCCTCCACTAAGAGGCAGCGCCAGCGGCCTGACTGGGAGCGATAGCGATCAGTCAATCCAAGAAGAAGCGGCCTGACTGGGAGCGATAGCGGCCTGATAGGAAGATCACCGGAACCAAAGCCAGCCGGTGGTTATTCTGCTGCCAGTTCCCTTTGAACTAAGAAGTCCACCACGTCGAGCATGCCTTGGTTGGAGCCAGCCATACGAGCCCCGACCCGGTACTTGCCGTTGACGATCATCATCGGTACCCCGGTAATGCCGTAGGCGCGGCCCTTGGCTTGAGCCTGCATGACCCGGCTTCGAACAAAGAAGGAGTTATACGATTTGCCGAATTCTTCCGTCGATATGCCCGCGTTGTCCTCGAACAATGCGGCCATGATGTCTTCGTCGCGAAGGTTCTTCGGTTGCGTGTGAATGGCCGCGAAGAGGGGTTCGTGCATTTGCTCGGTGACGCCCAGTATTTCAGCGGTATAAAACGCCTGAGCCATCAGCGCCCAGTCGGATGAAAAGACGGCGGGCAAACGATTGAATACCGCCTGCTCAGATTTGTCTTGTTCCCAGCGCTCTAACAATGGGTCGAAGCTGTAGCAGTGAACACACATATAGGAGAATACTTCCACCACCTCGACTTTGCGCGGCAGCTCCGCCTCAAGACCCGTTTCTACCGGAATGTCGATGACTTCGTAGTGGGTGCCCTCTACATAGGTGCCCTCGGCGACCGCTAGGGCCATGGTCGTGGAAGCGATCAATCCCATGAGACTGTTGAGCAATATTCGAATCAGCATGTCAGCGACCCTGTCGTGTTGCGGACTAGTTTAGACCGCTGATGTAATCAGACAAGGCGGCTATTTCACGGTCTGACAAACCTTTGGAAACGCCGCGCATCATACCGCCGAAGATTTCATCGGATTTACGATTGCCTTCGCGATAAGCAATCAACTGAGCCGCGGTGTAAGCGGAGGATTGGCCGCTGACACGCGGGAAACCTGCCTGTGCATTCCCCGCGCCATTGGGGCCATGGCAAGAACTGCAGGCAGCCACGCCTTTCTCGGCAATACCGCCCTTATAAATACGTTGTGCCAGCGCAATTTCTGCGTCGCTGCCCGTGGCCTCTGCGGCCTTCGCCGGCAGGCTCGCGTAGTAGGCTGCAAGGTCGTCAAGGTCTTGCTCACTTTTGCCGATCAGCTGGGCAGTCATCAGTGCCACATCACGCTCACCAGACTGGAACATTTTCAGTTGACGGGCAAGGTAGCGTTCGTTTTGCCCAGCCAACTGGGGGTAGGAAGGATCGATGGCGGAGGCCCCGTCCTGACCATGACATGATGCACACACCATGGACTGGGCTTTGCCTGCTTGGGCATCACCAGCAGCGAGAACCTGTACTGAGGACAAGCCTAAGAGCACGGCCACTCCTAACATGCCAATCCGTAATTTTGCAGCAGCTTTACGAACACTCATTTTCGTTTTCCCTAATTCTTTGGCGTTGAATCTGCGTTGCTTCGACCTCGTAACGCGGTCAACCACTGAAACAAAAGCTTGCCACCGAGATTGTGATCCACCCCGGCTGCGCCATTTCGATATATCCCCACGAGCGTTAACGGCTGTTTGCAGTTCGTTAACGGTATTTCGCAGCGCTGTTGACGCGCTGCGGCAGGTTTGTCCGCCAGCGGTGATACACTTGCCAAATCCTGCACGTATCTGCACCAACGAAGCGGAGAGATTATATACAAGATGACTGAGAATGTGTCTTTGCCAGAACGATTGGACGCGACCTTTTTGACCAGTGCACCGGATTTGAAGCGTTGTCCACCAATCGTCTCAGCAGAAGTAGCGTTTGCAGGCCGGTCCAATGCCGGCAAGTCCTCGGTGCTCAACCAGCTAACGGGCAATCGTCGCACCGCCAAGGTCAGTAAAACCCCAGGCCGAACCCAGCTTATGAACTTTTTCGATGTGCGCAGCGGTGGCCGCTTGGTGGACTTACCAGGATATGGCTACGCCAAAGCTGGCAAGGAGGCGCAAAAAAACTGGCAGAACGCGGTCAATCACTACCTCTCTTATCGCGACGCCTTGGTCGGCATCGTCTTAGTGATGGACATCAGACACCCGTGTCAGGCCTTTGATGAGCAAATGCTGGATTGGGCGGGCGCGAGCGAGCTTCCCATCCGCATACTGTTGAACAAGGCGGACAAGCTCAGCTTTGGGGCGCAAAAGCAAACCCTGTCGCGCGTGCAGCAGCGCTATGCCAAGCATCCTACCGCCTCATTCCAAACCTTTTCCGCGGCCCGGGGCGAAGGCAAAGCCGCGCTGATGGAGCAACTACTCGACTGGCTCAGCATCCCCCTAGACGACCTGGCTCCCCAAAGCAACGAGCCCGAGGGTTGATGTCAGCGTTTCTCGCGTGCCCACATCCGTATGGGCCCGCAACTTAGTGCGCCTGATCCCAGTTTTCACCCACACCCGTATCGACAACCAAGGGCACACTGAGTGAGGCCGCCCCGGCCATGCGTTCCACCACACCGGTATTGAGCGCCTCAACGTCGCTTTGCGCCACCTCAAACACCAGTTCATCGTGCACCTGCATGATCATTTGCGCCTCGAGACCACTTTCCGGCAACCAGTCTTGCACCGCCATCATCGCCAACTTGATGATATCCGCCGCCGTCCCCTGCATGGGCGCGTTGATGGCTGTGCGCTCTGCAGCCTGGCGCCTGGGTACCGCCTTGGCATTGATTTCGGGTAGATACAAACGACGGCCGAACACGGTTTCCACATAGCCTTGGTCTGCGGCCAAGGCCTTGGTTTCGTCCATGTAACGCAGCACACCAGGGTAACGATCAAAATAGCGGTCAATGTAATCGGCTGCTAAACCTCGCGAAATATTCAGCTGTTTGGCTAAACCGAACGCGGACATACCGTAGATCAGGCCAAAGTTAATCGCCTTGGCACTGCGCCGCTGCTCATCGGCAACAGCATCCGGCGCGAGCCCAAATACCTCTGCCGCCGTAGCGCGGTGTATGTCTTGGTTCTCTGCAAAAGCCTGGGTTAAGCCCGCGTCACCTGAGAGATGCGCCATGATGCGCAGCTCAATCTGTGAGTAGTCGGCGGCCAATATCGAGCGCCCCGGGGGTGCAACGAAGGCTTGGCGTATGCGCCGACCTTCCGCATTGCGAATCGGGATGTTCTGCAGGTTTGGATCGGAGGAAGACAGCCGACCGGTGGCGGCCACCGCCTGATGATAGGACGTGTGGATACGCCCGGTCGCCGGCTGAATATCGAGGGGTAACTTGTCTGCATAGGTCGACTTCAGTTTGGCCAGACTGCGATAACTGAGGATCATTTGCGGCAGTTCGTAGTCTTGGGCCAAATCCACTAGCACCGCCTCAGCAGTGGAAGGCTGCCCGCCGGGTGTTTTCTTCAGCACCGGTAGCGCCATCTTGTCGTAAAGAATTGTCTGTAGTTGTTTCGGGCTATCGAGATTGAAATTCTCTCCGGCCAATTGCCAAACCTGCTGGCTGAGTTCGTTCAGGCGATCCGCCAGTTCAGCGCCGTGCTGTTTGAGCATTCGGCCATCTACCAGCGTGCCCTGACGCTCGATCAGCGAGAGTATGCGCACTAACGGCATATCAATATCGTTGTAGACGCTGAGCAGGCTCGGCGCAGCCTGCAGCTGTGGATACAGGTGGTGATGTAGAGCCAACGTCACGTCGGCGTCTTCGGCGGCATAGTCGCCAGCGGTTTCCAAGGGCACCTCGTTAAACGTGAGCTGTTTCGCGCCCTTGCCGGCGACATCTTCAAAATGAATGGTCTTGCGATCGAGGTAGAAACCCGCCAGCGCGTCCATGTTGTGCCGGGTCGCCACACTGTTGAGGACATAGGACTGCAGCATGGTGTCATGTAGCGGCCCGTTAATGACCACCCCATAGCGCGCCAGCACACTCATGTCGTATTTGAGATTTTGACCCACCTTGGCAATCGCGGTGTTCGCCAGCACCGGTTTCAGCGCTGCCAGCGCTTCCTCCAAGCTCACCTGCTCCGGGGCACCGGGATAATCGTGAGCAACCGGCAAATACGCTGCCTCACCGGGGCTCACCGCGAAGGAAAATCCCACCAGCTCTGCTTTCATGTAGTCAACGCTGGTGGTTTCCGTATCAACGGCGATGAGCTCAGCACCCGCAAGTCTTTCGATCCACCGCTGTAAGTGGGCGCTATCGAGAATGAGTTCGTAGTTGGTGGCGGGGGCGTGCTTGGCCGCTTCTGGAAGCTCCTCCACGCCACTGGGTATCGGCGCTGCAGCCAATTCTTCTAACCAAGATTTGAATTCAAACTCTCGATAAAACGTTGCCAGCACCTCCTCGTTAGGTGCGCTCGGGATGAGATCGGCAAACGTCATCGGCAATTCCAGATCGCACTTGATCTGGGTAAGCGCTCGCGACAGCGGCAGTTGTTCTAGGCTCTCGCGCAAGTTGTCGCCAACCTTGCCTTTCACCTCTTCTGCTGAGGCCATCAGGGCATCTAGAGAGCCGAATTCGTTCAACCACTTGGCCGCCGTTTTCGGCCCAACCTTCGGCACGCCGGGTATGTTGTCAACGGTATCTCCCATCAGCGCCAGATAATCGACGATGAGTTCTGGGCCTACCCCGAACTTATCCTTGACGCCCTGCGCATCCATGGTGGTTTCCGTCATGGTGTTCACCAAGGTCACATAGGGTGTCACCAGCTGGGCCATATCTTTGTCGCCGGTGGAAATCACCGTTTCTCGCTGCAGGGCTGTCGCTTGAGCCGCGTAGGTACCAATGACGTCGTCTGCCTCCACACCCGCAACGCTGATCAGCGGCAGGCCCATGGCCTTGATCATCTCGCGGATAGGCGCGATTTGTTCGCGTAGGTCGTCGGGCATCGCACTGCGATTGGCCTTGTATTCGCTGTACATATCATCGCGAAAGGTTTTACCCGGGGCGTCGAACACCACGGCTAACGGACTGTCGGGGTAGTCCTTGGCGAGACGCCGCAGCATGCTGATCACGCCGCGTATCGCACCCGTTGGGTGTCCCGTCGTGCTGCGTAGATCCGGTAGGGCGTAAAAAGCGCGAAACAAATACGAGGAACCGTCAACCAGTACCACGGGCCCTTGGTGTTCTGGCAACTTGGGGGTTACATTATCTGCCACTTTTGGCTCCCTATATCTCGCAATCTAAACGGTGTGATTATGGCCTTACTTTCCCTGCTATCACCACAAACGCGGCGCGTTGTAACGAACACATTGGTGGTTCTTTTAATCGCACTTGCCATGGCGGCATTGCCGCAATTCGCGTTCGCCCAGCGCGGACCTGATGTCGTGATCATCGCGGAAGAAGACAAGATGATTTACGAGTTTCGGCAGAACGGCGAGCTGCGGATGATTCGCATCGTGCCAAACGTGGGCAGACCGTATTACTTGGTACCCCTAGACCCCACCCAGGGTTTTGGCGACCTGCAGCGGGTTGATGCCTTGGTACCCAGTTGGGTGCTATGGGAATTTGACTGAGGCTTAACGCGCCCGCAACAAGTACAGGCCGAAGTAGGCCTTCTCATCGAGCCACTGCTGCTGACAGTCAAAACCCGCCGATCCAGCCAACTGCGCGAATTCTGCTGGGGCATATTTATACGAGTTCTCAGTGTGCAGACACTCGCCCGCGGCAAAGTGAAAATGCTCGTCGCAAATGTCCACACGCTGCTCCACTAAACTGCGTAAAAACATCTGAATACAGCCTAAGTCTTCGTTGTAGTGTGCCTCGTGGGCAAAGGCCCGCAGGTTAAAATCTGCATCCAGCACACGATTCAGGTGGGCCAATGCATTCAAGTTGAACTGCGCCGTCACGCCGTCCGGATCGTTATAGGCCAATTCCAGCGTCTTTGTCTCTTTCTTGCAGTCAACGCCAATGAGTAAATGACCCCCACGGCCAAGGGTACCGGCAACCCGTGTTAGGAAGGTTCGCGCCTGTTCGGGCTCAAAATTTCCAATGCTCGAGCCGGGGAAAAATCCCACTCGGTGCATGCCATTGGTCTGTGGAGGCAGGGCAATGGCTTGGGAAAAGTCAGCGCAGACCGGAAACACATGAAGCGAGGGAAAATCTTTCGCCAGCGTTTGCGCATTGCTCAGTAGGAAATCTTTGGAAATATCGATGGGCACATAGGCGCTAGGCGCCAAGGCTTGCAGCAACTTACGAATTTTTAGCGATGAGCCGCTACCGTATTCAACCACGCAGCTGTCTTGACCAATCAATGCCGCAATTTGCTGCAGGTGCGCATCAAACAAACCCAGCTCCGTCCGCGTTGGGTAATAGGCCTCCAATCGCGTAATCGCCTCAAACAACCGCGAACCACGCTCGTCGTAGAAAAACTTAGGCGAGAGCTTTTTCGGTGATTCCTGCAGTCCTCTTTGCACTTCCGCAGTCATGTCATCCACCGGGGGGTGCAGATCAAAAAACGCAAATTGTTGGCCTGCGGCGTTCACGGATTTCTCGCCAAACGAATGCCGCTGAACTGCCATGTATCCTTTGGGTAGAAAAAATTACGGTAGCTGGCGCGGATATGGTTTTGTGGTGTGGCGCAGGAGCCGCCACGCAGCACCCATTGGCTACTCATGAATTTACCGTTGTATTCACCGAGCACGCCGGGCAAAGATTGATAGCCCGGATACGGTCCATAGTGGCTGCTGGTCCATTCCCAAACATCGCCAAACATCTGCGCATGCCCGTCGCGTTGTGGCTGCGGATGCAGCAGGTTTTGTTCCGCAAAATTTCCGCCTAGATTTTGCTCAAAACTCGCCGCGAACTCCCACTCGAACTCCGTGGGAAGTCGCGCGTTGGACCATGCCGCAAAGGCGGCGCTCTCATAACCGCTGACATGGACGACTGGTGCATTGGCAACAAGTGGGTACAAACCGTCCAGTCGATACTCAAACCAAACACCGTCTTGCTGGCGCCAGTAAAGCGGATGGTCTCGACCTTGCTGGTGGCGCTGTGACCAGCCCTCGGACAACCACAGTTCCGGGCGGTGATACCCGCCGTCCTCCATAAATGCCTGAAACTCCGCGTTAGTCACCAATCGATTCGCTAACGAAAATGCGGTCAGATATACCTTGTGGCGAGGCATTTCGTTGTCAAAACAAAAGCCCGGCATAGCACCGATCTCTACCAAACCAGGATCATAGTCAATGAAACTCAGCGCGGATTGTGGGGGGGCATGACTGCAGCTAAGCGCCGTTGTATCGACGAATGGTGGATAGAGCGGGTTGTGGCCAAAGTTGTACTTGATGTCGGTTAACAATAGCTCTTGGTGTTGCTGCTCGTGATGCCGGCCCAGCTGCATGATCTGCCGGATAGATTGCTCGTCTTCGTCAGATACAGACATCGCGGCCAGTGCGTGCATCGCTTCATCGACATGGGCGCGGTACGCCATAACCTCAGATACCGTGGGCCTTGAGAGAGTGCCGCGCTTGTCGCGCGGGAAGGGCTCACCAACGCCGTTGTAATAAGAGTTAAACAGCTGCTCAAAATGTGGATGAAAAACCGGTGTCGACGGCAAAAAACGTTTGATGAGGAATGTTTCAAAGAACCAAGTGGTGTGCGCGAGATGCCACTTCGGCGGGCTCGCGTCCGGCATTGGCTGAACCCCGTAGTCCTCGGTTTCAAGGTGCGTGCATAGCCATTGGGTGCGCTCGCGTACTGTTTGAACATCGGCCAGCAAACTTTGCAGACAGTGTGTCCCTTGGGCAGGCATGGTGCTTGAAGAGTCGCCAACTACGGTCATAGTTGCCCTTATCGGGGGTACCGAGTTTTGCTGCAATGGCCCAACAAACGCATGCCGAGCTGCCAGAACGCTAGAATTGAGAGGCTAGCGTTTGGAATGTGAGCCTAATGGTCTCTGGATCATGTGGCAACTTGATGAAGCCGTGGTAGTGACCCTTGGGGTTGATGATCACGATGTTGCCGGTGTGATCAACAGTATATGCATCTGCCGCAACCTCTGAGGTGGCAGCGTCAGAGGGCACAAGGTCTGCCGCTGGCACACTCAGCGGTACCTTGGCAAATGCGACATTGACTTGTGTAGTCAGCCCGACCAAATCTTCTCGCGGACCCGTTACCCCCAGGAAACGTGGAGAAAAGGCCGTTGCGTATCTGGCGAGGGTTTCGGTGCTGTCGCGATCAGGGTCCACGGAGACCAGGATGCCTTGGAATTGTTCCGCCAGCTCTGGCTCACTGGTCTGCAGTTGCCGATCTACGGTGCCGAGCACAGACATACTGGTCGGACAGACGTCTGGGCAGCTCACAAAGCCAAAAAATACGAAGCTCCACTGTCCTTCAAGGCGCGATCGGTCGAAACGTTCGCCATTATGATCGGTTAGCTCAAAGGCCGCGATATCTCTCGGTGTCGGCAGCAGAAAAACACCCTTGCTGCGCATTTCTTCCACGGAAAGCTGAGGTACGCGCAGCACGCTGATGACAAACATGACCAGCACGATGGAAATAAAAACCAGGCAAAGAAGAACCGTGCTTTTGATAGTGCTCATAAATTAGGCCGATAGAGGGGTCATTTGAATCGGAGCCGTACTACTCACACCAAGAAACAAATAGTGATCAATCAGCATGACTAGAAAGAGCGCACCGAGGTAGACAATCGAATAGCGGAAGGTCTCCATCGGCGCTCTGTCGTTGTTATTGCGCATCAACACAATCGCCCAATACAGAAAACCTGCACCCAAGGCCAAGGCACCGGCCAAATACAGTGGCCCAGACATGGCGATCACAAAGGGCAGCACAGAAGCCACCACCAACAATATCGTGTAGAGCAGAATGTGCAGTCGGGTATACGCCTCGCCGTGGGTCACCGGTAGCATCGGCATGCCTACATCGGCGTACTCGTCTTTGCGTTCCAACGCCAGTGCCCAAAAGTGTGGCGGCGTCCAAGCAAAAATAATCAACACCAGCAGCAACCCACCTGGGTCAATGCTGTTGGTCACAGCAGTCCAGCCGAAGAGCGGTGGTGCCGCGCCGAAGAGCCCACCAATGACGATGTTCTGCGGCGTCGCGCGTTTGAGATAGAGGGTATAGATCAGGCCATAGCCCACCCAAGACGCAAGGTTTAACCATGCTGTTAGTGGGTTCACCAAAAACCAGAGCAGTGCCATGCCCAACACACCGGTGACGGCGGCAAACATAATCGCTTGGCTGTTCGTGACACGGCCTGTAGCGACTGGGCGACTCTCTGTGCGCGCCATTTTCGCGTCAATGTGTTGATCCGCCACGTGATTGACGACCGCTGCAGACCCCGCCACCAAGGCGATGCCAAGGCTGGCGTATAACACCAAGTCTAGGGGTACTGTGCCGGGCGTCGCCAGAAACATGCCCACCACCGCGCAGAGCAACATCAGCACCACGACGCGGGGTTTACACATTTCCAGATAATCGCGCCACGTCGCACGCAAGGCTAGTTCACTCATAGTGGGGCGTAACAGTGTTAAGACTGGACGGTTCGTAATCGAGGCGCGAAGTTTATCGTAACCAGTACCAGCAGCAAGAGCGCACCCACGGTGTTATGCGCCGTCGCATTGAGCAGCGGCAACACCCAAACCACGTTGAGTATGCCCAGCGTGATTTGTGTCAACAGAGCTGCAAGCAACGCATAGCCAACCACGGCCACCTGCCGAACCATCTGCAGCACGAGGCCACCCACCACAAAGAGCACGACAATCGCGCCGATTCGGTGCACCCAATGAATGGCCGTGCGGGCCTCACTGGTCATGATGCCGCCCAAGTAGTTGGGACCAACACTCTGAAAAATATTGAATCCCTGTTGCATATCCATGGGGGGTGAGTAGGTGCCGTCACAGCTGGGGAAGTCGTAGCAGGCAAGGGCCGCATAGTTGGATGACACCCAGCCTCCCAGCACGATTTGCAGTACGACCACCGCGAAAGCCAACCTCGCTAGCAGGGTCGGCGCCGGCAGCGCCGATACGATCTGCGCAAAGCCGCCTTGGCGTAAATACAAAAGCCATATCAGACTGAGGGTAGTGAACCCGCCCAATAGGTGGCCAGTAACCACCTGGGGCCACAGTTTTAGGGTCACCGTCCAAGCCCCAAATGCCGCCTGACAGAGGATGATCACCATCAGCACGCTGGCCAGCGTAAGTGGGGTATCCTCCCGCTCACGCCCGCGATAGGCCATGACCAACATGGAAAACACCAGCACCAACAAAGCACCAGCAATATACCGATGGCCCATTTCCCACCAAGCCTTAACAAACTCCACCGGTGCGTCGGGGTAGCGTGTTTCAGCTAAGCTAATGTCTTCTGCCTGTTCAGGGACGGTTAAAAAGCCATAGCAGCCCGGCCAGTCCGGGCAACCCAGTCCAGCGTCTGCCAATCGAGTGTAGGCTCCGACAGATACCACAAGCAGCGCGAACAAGACCCCAAAGCCTGCGAGTCTTTTGATTTGTGTGTTAACCAATTTGAGAAACCTTCAATAAACGTTTGAGATCCGCGAGCAGCAACTTTGGATTGATGTCGAGTGGATAAAAGAACACCAGATTGCCATTGGGATCGACAATATAGATGCCTTCGTCCATTCGTCCGCCGCTGGCGGCGATACGAACCAAGTCCGGCTGATCTTCTGGCGTTACAAAGGCAGAACCGGTAGTAACGCCACGGCGCACACGTTTTGCCTCTCGATTGAGCAATATGTGGGCGGCCCTAAGCTTCTGCAATGCCTGTCGGCAGCTATCGCGGCACTGGTCACTTACTGTCCAAAGCCACCATTGCCCAGACGTACCCAGGGGTACATTTTCAATCGATCGCCAATCGAGCTGCTGCACGGTGACAGGCGGCTGCACAAACGCGCCATTGTTTGTCGTGCCCCAGCTGGAGCCGCTCTTAGCTGAAAAGAACAGCAGGTAGGACCCACCAAGCGAAAACAGCGCCATGACCAGAATGATGGTGAGCTGGCGTCGCCCGCTATTTTTTACCGTTTGCTGCTGCATTACGTTGTCTCTTTTTGTCTCTCAATCATCGCCAAGGTTATCGTCTTGGGCGCCCTGTCGGGTCGCCGCGGTGCTGAAACCAAGAAATAGGTACCCCAGCAGCAGTGCGACGGCCAAGCCAAACCATGTCGCGGCATAACCCCTGTGTTTGTCATCCGATAAGCGCGAAGCAAAAGGCGCAGGATCCAGCACGCTGGGCTGACCCGCCTCCAACCGTAGCTCTGCCGGCCATGTTGCCGCCGCCGCCGCCATACGCGCGATGTTGACGCGCTGAATTCGCTTCGGCCAGTCGTTAGACCATTCTTGCGGCCCCCATGCGGGAATGAGGCCCAGTTCCGGCCACACAGTCGCCACCAAGGCTAATGGTTCCTTTGGTATGGGCACTGGCGGTAACTGGTCTCGAGTTGTCGATGCGATGAAGCCGCGGTTTATCAACACTGGGCCGATACTGGTATCGTCGAACACTTGGAATACCCAATAGCCGGTCTTTCCGTTCGAGACTTGATTATCCACTAGAAATGTCTCGGGCTGATAACGCCCGGTCAACTTTAAAGCTTGAAAGGGCTGAGACATCGCATTGCTGCTGATTGGCTTAGGTAACTCGGTTAACTTCTCCAAGTATTGATTTTCAAGGTGGCGCTTAAGCGCACCCCGCTGCACCTGCCAATAACCCAAGCTCAGTAGCAGTGGCAGCATGACGATCACAAAAGCGGTCATCCGCCAACCTGGGGTGAACTTCTTCATCACTTGATCATCACAGCCCGCTGATACAATGCGGCTTCAGCAGCTTGGAGCGCCGTACCCGTGCTTAAGGTCGTCATCGTTATTTTATTGATTTGCGTCATTCTCAGCTTGATGAGCGGTTTGGTGTTTTTATTCAAAGATACGGGCAAGCCTAACAGCCGCAGGCTGTGGTACGCACTTGGCGTTCGAATCACCTTTGCGACACTACTGTTGATGACAATCGGTTACGGCTTCTACACCGGGGAACTGCGCATGGGCCTCAACGCGCCGTGGCATGGCGCAAGCGCTGGACAGCAGGTGGTGCCGGTAGATCCCTAATCTCGTTGGTCCAACAAACTCCGCTTACCGTTCACTTGAGGCAAAAAAAAGGGGCTTGCGCCCCTTTTGCACAATCCTTGCCCTTGTCTAGACGACGTATACAAAGATAAACAGTCCCACCCAGACCACATCGACAAAGTGCCAGTACCAGCTGGATGCTTCAAATCCAAAACAATCCTTGGGTGAAAAATGGCCTTTGATGGCGCGAAACAACTGGATCAATAACATGAACGTACCCAGCGTGACGTGAAAGCCGTGGAAACCGGTCAAGATAAAGAAGGTCGATCCGTAGATGCCGCTGCCGAGGGTTAAGCCAAGATCTTGATAGGCGTGGATGTACTCAGCGACTTGAAGCACCAAAAATATCGCGCCGAGCAACACCGTCAGACCGAGCCAGCCAATCAGCTTTTGGCGGTTTTCTGCTTTAATTGCGTCGTGGGCAAAGTGCACGGTGACACTGGAGCTTAATAAAATCACGGTATTGTAAAACGGCAGGTAAGCACCCCATGCGCTGACGTCCGTCACCCCGGGGGCTTCCATGCTTTGGCCGGGATTTACAAATAGCGCGGCGTCTGGATTTTGAACCACCGGCCAGGTGGCCTCAAAGGCCGGCCACAAGTAGTTGGTAATACCCTTGTCGCCCTCGCCGCCGAGCCATGGTACGACGAACGTTCGGACATAGAACAAAGCACCAAAAAACGCCGCGAAAAACATCACTTCGGAAAAAATAAACCAGCCCATGCCCCAGATGTAGCTGCGTTGTACAGCTTCGTTGTTCAGCCCAGCGGTATTTTCTTCGATCACCTTGGCGAACCAGCTGTACAGCACGAGGGCGACGATGGCGAAACCGACCAACGATTGGGTCGAGTCTCCGGAACCACCGGCACTCACATCGTTAAGCCATCCGGCAAGACCGGTGACCGTCAGCATCAGCCCAAAGGCGAGAAATACGGGGTACCAACCGGACTCTGGTACGAAATAGATCGACTTATCGACTTCTGCCGAATTCGCCATGAGACTCCTCCACTAACGTTGTATTAGCCGCCGACTGTCGACAGCTGATCTTCTACTAGGTTTCCCTGAATGGTTGCCATATCTACTCGGTCGGTGATGTCGAAGAGTGCATAGCTCAAATTAATTGAACCCACGTTCTTCGGCAGTTCACGTCCGACAATAAAGCGCATGGGCATTTCCACTTCTTCACCCGGCTGCAGAAGCTGCTGCTCGAAGCAAAAGCACTCTGTTTTGTGGAAGAACTCTGTGGCCGATATTGGCACCAGAGATGGGATCGCCTGCGCAACCATGGGCTTGCTCGTCGTGTTTTTGACAAAAAAACTGACGGTTTTTGCCTCGCCGGGGTGGACCCTCACCGCACCCTTGCCAGGCCAAAACTGCCACGGCATACCTTCATTGGTATTCGTTAAAAAATTCACCTTCACTAAGCGCGAGCGGTCTGGCTCAACGCTTGCTTCCTCGTAGATATAGGGCCCACCGGTTTTACCGTTGAGGCCCGTAATTTCGCAAAACAAATCATACAGCGGCACCAGCGCGAAGGCGAAGGCGCTCATGCCAATAACGATCAAGGACAGTCGCTTGACTGTCCTTTTAATCTGCGTTTGTTGCGCTTGCTGAGACATGCTCTGTCCGGTTTAACCCAGCACTTCTTCGTCTTTAACCACTGGCGGGTGGGTAAAGGAGTGATATGGCGCTGGTGATGGCAATGTCCACTCTAAGCCTTTCGCGCCCTCCCAAGAGCGCCCTTCAGCAGGCTGGCCGGAGCGAATCGACTTGATGATCACGTACAGGAAGAACACCTGTGACAAGCCGAAAATGAAGGCGCCTACGCTGGATATCATGTTGAAATCCGCGAACTGCAGTGGGTAGTCGGGAATACGACGTGGCATACCCGCTAAGCCAGAAAAGTGCTGTGGGAAGAAGGTGACGTTGACGCCGACAAATGACAGCCAGAAATGGATCTTGCCCAAGGTTTCGTCGTACATCTTGCCGGTCCACTTGGGGAACCAAAAGTAAACCGCGGCAATGATCGAGAACAGCGCTCCTGGAACCAACACGTAATGGAAGTGTGCGACCACAAAGTAGGTGTCATGGTACTGATAGTCCACCGGAGTGATCGCAAGCATCAATCCTGAGAACCCACCCA
>SHAE01000010.1 GCA_004213835.1 OM182 bacterium
GAGCAAGACGGGGGTCTTGCTGCAGGGCATCTTCTTGCGCCAACCACTGGGTTTGCGCGGCCTCGGGGTCAAAGCCGTAGTGCACATCGGCGGGATAGTGCAGATCGAGATAATACGGTGCGGATACCAGCACCGGGCGAGACAGCGCGAGGGCGCGATCTCGAGACGTGGCGCCACGCCAATTCTGCACGACACAATCAGGCATTTGCGGATGCAGTACTTCGTCCCAGCCAATGGCCTTCTTGCCGAGCTTCGTCACCATCGCGCAAACCCGGATCAAAAACTGGTTCTGCAAATCGTGTGTGCTTAGCTGTTCTTGTTCAAGATAGGAAGCAATCGCGGGGTCACTTTGCCACCAGCTCGGATTCACCTCGTCGCCGCCCACATGCAGGTATTCATCCGGGAAGATCTCGGCAACCTCGCCAAGCAGCACGTCAACCGCTTGATAGACGGATTCATCCAGCGGGTTAAGGCAGGCATTGTGCACGCCGAAACGGCGACTTGCCGCAGTCTGCTGTGTGCCCCACTCAGGATGTGCAACCAACCAAGACGTTACGTGCCCAGGCATGTCGAGTTCTGGCACGATGCGCACGCCTCGATCTGCGGCGTAACAGACTAGCTCGCGTAGTTCATCGGCTGTGTAGTGATCGTCACTGGCAAGGTTGGGAAAGACCGCGCTGGGAAAGCGGAAGCCCTGATCATCGGACAGATGTAAATGCAACACGTTCATTTTCACAGCTGCCAGACCATCGATCACTGATTTTAGCGACGCCATCGGCAAGAAGTGCCGAGCCACATCGAGGAGCAAGCCCCGCCAAGCAAAGCGGGGGCTGTCCTTGATTTGTAGCCCAGTAAACAGCTGCTCGCTGCAGGCTAGTTGAGCAAGCGTAGCGACACCGCGAAGTGCTCCCCACCGACTGTGGGCAGTCAAAGAGATAGCATCCTCTACAACGCTCAGTTCGTAAGACTCGTTCATGGAGAGTTGGGGAGTCGCGCTAGAGCAATGATTCGAAACGGTAATTTCAATTCGACCCAGTGACGTGGAGGCAAGCACTTGCTCTGCAAAAGCCAACACCGACGGCGATTGTGTACCCATCATATGGAGTGCTGTTGCGCCGCGATTTTGTGGCTTATTGGTCGAGTCGTATGACACGGAGACCAGGCGGGGCCAGGGCATCAGGTGCAAGAGGTCGTCGGAGGAATTCGCAGGACACATGCCGCAATCATGCATCAAGCCAGCACCGAACAAAATTGCCTGAGTTGCATGGCTGAGTTCTAAAGTCCTGTCATTTCGCTAGCCAATCTCCACCACCTGTCGATCTGTGCACTCGGCCATTCAGCCCTTTTTTTCCTCCGTTAGTCGAAAGACTGTCTGCTAAACGCGGCACCAACTCTATGTTCGGGCGAAACAGTAGTAGAGGCAAAAACAATGAACCTAATTAAATCCATCGCTCGAATCAGCGTTTCGGCAGGCGTTATCGCGGCGCTAGCCCTTTCAAACGGTGTCATCGCTGAACCGGTGCAAGCTGAAATCGTCGAAATCGAAACGTTTACACCGGCCAAACCGATGAAGAAGAAGAACCCTAGGTATCCCATAACCGCCCAACGAAAGCGGGCGGAAGGTTGGGTCGTTCTCAACTACATGGTTGACCCGAACGGCGTCCCCTATGAAATTGAAGCCACCGCTCACGCAGGCCACCCGTCCTTTGTCGACGCCGCGAAGAAGGCGGCCATGGGCTATCGGTATGAACCCGCGTACTTCAACGGAACGCCCATTCACACCGGTGCCGCAACAAGAATCTCGTTTCGATTGGCAGGAGACATAGTTGGCGCAAGACGCAAGTTCAGCAACAGCTACCGTGCGTTCTTTGATCTCTTAGAAAGCGGTGTAGACGGACAACCACTGCATGACGCCATGCATGACCTAAAACAACTGGGTATTTCTTTTCTTTACGAGGATGCCTTTGTGTCAATCGCATCAGTGGCTTACGCGGAGCGCTTGGGAGATTACGAGTCTGCGCAGGCCAGTCTTAGCCACGCTCTAAGATATCAGCAAGACTTTGAGCTTTTCTCCGCGAAGCGGTACACACACCTGCAAGCACAACTGTTTTCGCTTCAAGCAAGAGCAGGGAACTTAGCTGATGCTCTGCACACATGGGCCGCAATAGAGCCACGGATAAAGGATCTTGAGGAAGCCGAGAAGCTCCACCAGGCGGTAACAAAGATCAAAAGCCTGCAGGCTGAGGGTGCGGATTTCAGCGCCACCGGCACCGTCTCCGATCATTACCGCTACAGCCGTAAACTCTTGGCATCAGCCTTTAGTTTTGCAGACGTAGACGGCGATCTCGCCGAAAGCAAATTGTATTGCGACCAAGGGTTTTTAGGCTTCGCCATTAAGCCCGACGTGCGCTACGACGTTCGCAATGACTATGAAAACTGTAGCTTGGTAGTGATCGGCGATCCCGGCACAACGTTCACCATCACTGAGCACTGGTCAGAGGTTGGCCGCAACACTTAAATCTGCGGCTCACCTACCTCACTATGATCGAAAAAAAAGCCGTGAGTTGCGTTAGACTGCGCGGCTTTCGAAGGCGGCAGGGAATATCTTGAACATCAAAGAGCGTATGCAAGCGGTGCTTCAGGCAGAAGCAGAAGCCATTAGCGCCATCGAGGTGAACGAAGACTTCGTCGGCGCGGTAGAGGTCATGCAGCACTGCCAAGGCAAGATACTTACGACAGGTATTGGTAAGGCGGGTCATATCGCAAAGAAGTTCGCTGCGACCCTATGCTCTACCGCGACACCCGCCGACTTCATTCACCCCGCCGAAGCAGCCCATGGCGACCTTGGGCTGGTTGGTTCCAACGACGTGATGATCGCGTTTTCCACCAGCGGCAAAAGCCGAGAGGTGCTGGAAATATTGGAAATGTCGCGTCACTTGGGCGTGGATAAAATCATTGGCGTTACCTCGCACATGGATTCCCAGCTGCGCGAGCACTCCGACTTAATTCTGGATATGGGCACTATTACCGAACCGTGCCCGCTGGGTTTAACCCCAAGCGCGTCCATGGCCGTGATGCTGGCCATCAGCCATGCGCTAGCACTCGCCCTGTTAGAACAAAAAGGGGTTACCAGAGAAGACTACGGTTTGCGCCACCACGGTGGTTATCTTGGACGTGCTGCGCGGGCCGATAACAGGCCCAGATAGCACTCGGTAGAAGCCCGACGACTCCTTCGCCACTCGCTTCTTCGTTCGCGGCAATGCATGGTCAAGTTTAGCTTGGTCTCGTCGCTAACTCTTCCGCGGTCCAGCCCACCATCCTCAACTGATTAGTATTCAACTCGGGCACATCGGGCCACTGATAGATGTCGCGCTGAGGATCGGCCAAGATATTCGGAAAGGCATCCGCATCGATGAATCGATCTGACCAGTTGGTGGTCGATGTCACCTTGGCTACCGCCTGCTTACGTTTTTCAATCACTGCCGGATTCGATTTAGCGCGCGGCATCATGCACACCAAGCTGGCGGCACGCAGCAGTTCATTGCTTTTGCTTGGGGTAGCCAAGCTCGGAGCGCTGCAGTGAATGGTGCGAGAGTCCCAAAGCAGCAAATCGCCGGCTTCCATATGGCACATGATGGGCTGGTTCTCAGCCAAATTCGGATCGTCGTTCGGAAAACGAAAGTGATCGATGCTGGGATGTATGCGATCTAAGCGTTCGGTGTATTGATCGGGAATATGCTCAAACAAACGGTGACTGCCCGGTACGATCACATTACCGCCGGTCTCTGGCGAGGTGGGTAGCAAATTAACCAAACCCTGCACGCAATGTTTGCCCGGCCGCCCAATAGGGTGCTGGTCGATGTGCAGCCAACTGTTGCCCGCGTTGGTTTTCCATTGCGCTTTGTGCGTCCAAGGTCGCCAGATAGTCACACCATCAAAGCTCACCAGTAAGTCGTCGTCGCCATCCCAAACTTGCGCAAAACACCGCTTCACGTTGGGGACGTTGCGAATAAACCACTGCGCCTGAGAGTGACCAATACCGTAGCTGGGCAAAATGCCGCCGTGCACGGCTGTGGGCCAGCGATCATCATCCCACGTGCTGATGTCGCTTCGATCAATGCCCGTGCCTAGGCCTTCAAGGTAATCCCATAGCAGCGTCAAGGAATGCTGCGCTTCTTCGGCGTTCAGTGTGTTGGCAAAAATCACATAGCCGTGCTCGTCCAAGTACGCTTGGGCGGCGGCATCGCCCGGCGCAAATCGCGCCACATGTTCATAAGTGATTGCTATATTGTTCTGCATGACTTCCCTCGCTTAAGCCCCAAGACTAACGCCGTTAAATTTGATGGTCTATTCAGGATACATGTCGAATTGAAAGCCCTTGGCGGTGGCCTGAAAGCCCAAACCCTCGAAAAAGGCAGCGGGACCCGCAAGCTGCGCGGCTAGGTGCTTCCCACCCTTGGTCTCCGCAACACCGATGGCGTGCCCAACCAGCCAACGTCCTACCCCGTTGCCTTGATAGTTTGGTTCGACCATTACCATGGCAAGGGAGAAGGTTCGGGCGACTTGGTCATCGATAGGCGTCGGCTCGTGCATCGCATAACAGCCAATTATTAACTCGCCAAGCTTCGCCACCCGCAGCACGTCAGGGGGCCTTACCAAGCTCGATAAGACTGCCGCCATATTCTCAGGCAGTGCGGCGGGATCACCGCGGAATACCTCATAGTCTCGCAGGCCTAGCGCCATAACCCACCCAGCTTGCTCTTGATACTGCTCCAGAGGCTGGGCCGCCGCGGTTGGCCCAGCAAATGCCGAATCATTACGTTGGCCAGTCGTTGATAATTTGACCAGTCGTCCTTAATGCCATAACAGTCTTCGCCGAACAGTTCGGCGAAGTCCTGAGGCAGTCTGGGTAAGTAGTTCTGCAAAAATTGCAGGCCACGAGGGCTAAAGTCGGACGCATAGAGCGTGCCGCCATGCACAGCAAACAACGCGGTTACCGGGCCTTCTTGCAAACGCACCGATGACAACTGCTCGCCCCGATGCTGCAGGAAGGTCTGACTTAGCAGACCGTGTTGTGCACAAAAAGCCAGCACAAAGCCAAGCGGCAACAGGGCTCTGTCCAGAGCACCTGCGTCGGGCAAGTAATCGTCTACGCTCGCCAGAACCGTCATCTATCGTTTGCTCTTAGGGCGCAAAGCTCGAGCGGGCGCGAATGCCCCAGCCCGTGTCCGTGCGCTGCACAATATACAGCGAGTTGAACGATATGTAGGGCTCGCCTTGAGGATTAAAGCGTGTGAACTGCACCGCGAAGTGCACTTTTTCAGCATCGGCCTGAACAGTTTCAATGCTATCCCATTGGCTGTGCGACCAACTGAAGCGCTTGGCGAACGCAGCAAAATCGGTGCTGTCGATAAAGCTCTGGCGATCAGGAAACACTGTCACACCGCCGCTGGCAATTCGCACATGCGGATACGTTAGGGTATCGGCGAAAGCTTCGGTGTCGCGCTTATTGAACGTGCGCATGAAGTCATCCATCACCCCAAGCGCTTCTGCCTCCGCCTCGCGCACCTGTACAGGCGCATCTTGTGGCAGCAACGTCATCGCTGGCTGTTGTGCCCCCGCGACACCTGCCTGCATAAATACGGTCATTGTGGCGAGCATGCCCATTAGAAAAGTTCGCATTACGGTCTCCTACTAGCTAGACCGGCTGGTCGCCGGTCAATGTGACTCGGTGCATCAGGCGATGCTGAGGAAAAAAGTCGTTCACGGGTTTGTGTTGGGTTGACCGGTTATCCCAAATTGCCACGGTCCCTGGCTGCCAAGATAGGCGTACCGTATGTTCGACGGTGACAATATGCTGGTACAGAAAAGTCAGCAGCGCGTCGCTTTCCTTGCTCGGCAAACCAACAATATGGGTGGTAAACAAGGCATTAGCATAAATACCCTTACGACCGGTTTCAGGATGGGTGCGAATGAGTGGGTGTTCGACCGGCGGGTTCTCAGCAATCGCCGGCGCCAATCGCTCAGCACCACCTCGTTCGGCCAGGCTTTCTCGAAAGCCATGGCGAAAATCGTTCACCGCTTTGAGCGGGGTCAAGAATGCTCGCATTTGCGGCGATAGTGCGTCATAGGCCGCGGTCGCACTGGCCCACAGGGTATCGCCACCCACCTCGGGAATAATCTGGCCTTGCAGCAGAGTGAAACTGGGCGGGCACTGCATAAAGGTCATGTCGGAATGCCAAACCTCTATCTTTGAGGGGTTTTCCGGCGTGCTTTCCAAAATTTGCACATCCGGCGCTTCACCGACCGTGCTATAGGCCGGATGTCCTAGGACGTCACCAAACGTTTTAGCAAAGGCAGCAAAGACGCTGGGCGCTTGTTCTTGGTCGCGGAAAAACAGCACTTCGTGCTGCACCAGTAAATCGCGCACTCGACGGTAGTGGCCATCACTGGACGCCACATCGGCAAGCGACACGCCGGACACAAAGCCGCCTAACGCGCCTGCTGCCCTGTGAACTTGAATTTGATCAATCGACGCTATCACCGATGCCTCCGCAGCCTCGCTCTCGCCCGGCACCGATTGTAGACAAGGGGTAGCGGTGATACACCCGCTAATCCTTGGGTCGCATTCAGCGACTAGGGTAGGCTCTCGCCATGGGACGCTATCGACCACCGGAACCTGAAAAAACCGCAGTCATTACCGCGTCGGGCTTTGCACGCCTGCAGCACGAGCTGAATTTTCTGTGGAAACAAAAACGTCCTGAAGTCACCGCTCGCGTGGCGGCGGCCGCCGCCCTGGGAGATCGGTCTGAAAACGCTGACTACATTTACGGCAAGCGACAACTCGCAGAGATCGATCGACGCATCCGCTATCTGGATAAACGTATTCGCACCATGCAGGTGGTTGATCGGCTACCGGCAGATAAGACAAAGGTCTATTTTGGGGCATGGGTCACCTTGGAGAGCCTTGACGGTGAACCATCTGACGAGGTTACAGGCAGCGCCACCTACCGTTTGGTCGGACCCGACGAAATCGACTTTGACCCAGCCTATATCAGCATCGACTCGCCCATGGCCAAGGTGCTCATCGGTAAATCTAAGGGCGATGAGATTACTCTGGTGCAATCCGAGCAGAGCAGCAAAATACTCAGCTTTGAAGATACGGCTCGGTCACGACGCTACAGTATTTGCGACATACGCTACGTGCCGCTGTAAAAAATTGGTTAAATAAGCGACGGGTTTTCTGCCCTCCCACGTATCAGTAGTACTAGATGCAAAATCAGGAGTACTTTTGATGACACATACATTGACACCATCCTCACAGCCGTTAACGACTCGGATCGGACTGACACTTAGCTCGGTTCTGTTGTTGAGCTTTGCCCAGCTAGCCGCCGCGTCAGGGCCGGACAAACGCGGTTGGGGACATCACGATGGCGAAAAACGTGATCGAGAAATTGTGATCGAAGACGTTCGCAAGCACACCATGGCACGCTTTGAACGCGCCGATGCAAATGGCGATAGCCTGCTCACGCTTTATGAAATGATGGCGCAAGCCAGCAACGTCGAGGAGCGCAGAGACAGCCACCAAGAGCGCCGAGGCGCCGACCAAAAAGGCAGGCCAGGCATGGGCCGCTGGCGTCGACATGGTGGGGCCATGGGGCCATTCATCGACCCTGCCCAGCGCGAGACCTTACATGTCCAAACCCAAGCACTGATGTTCGCGGCTCTGGACGCTGACGACGACGGCCAAGTCAGCGCAGAAGAGTTTGCCGTTGATCACCGCGCAATCAAGCATATGGCCAGAGTTGAGGCTATGTTCGTGCTAAATGATACCAATGCAGATGGGAGCCTTACGCAAGATGAGGCGCTCGCGGCGACTGCCTGGCTTGTGACATTGGACGCTGACGGCGACGGCAAGATCCGTCGACGCGAGCTGCGCAAACTCAGGGATATGCAGCGAGCCAGGGACGCTTCCTGATCGATGACCTACGCTAGGGTGAATGCGCTTGGGATCTGACGAACCCGGCGGCGATGAAGCGCTGATGTTGGCGGTAGCCCGAGGCGACCGCCAGGCTCTGGATACTTTGATGCGACAGCATAACCCCAGACTGCTGGGCTATGCGGCTCGCTTAGCCAGCGTCGCAGAAGCCGAGGATCTTGTGCAAGAGTGCTGGCTTAAGGCATGGCATAAAAGCGCAACGTTCACGGGAGACAAAGGTTCGGTCATCGGTTGGCTGCATCGGCTTCTGCATAACGCCTTTGTCGACAGCTACCGCAAACAGCGCCGCGAGGATCAAGGCATCGTCTATTTACGAGGCATCGCGAGCAGCGAAGAGTCTCTGGACGATAACTGGAGCAAGCAGTCCGAGGTCGATCAATGGCAACGACTGTTCGATAACCTGCCGCAGAACCAACGTCAGGCATTGTTGCTCAAGCACCGACAGGGGTTCAGCACGGCGGCGGTTGGCGAGATCTTGGGCATCACCGAGCATGCTGCGGAATCGCTGCTGGCGCGAGGACGGCGACGCCTCCGCGAGTTGCGCAGTCAAGCAGACACGACGGCACAACATCAGGAGCCCTAACATGAACAGTGAACGGAGAACGCTGTGACTGAACAAGAATTTTTTACCAGCCTCGATCGATATGGCGCGGACATAACGCAATGGCCTGATGCCGCCGCAGCCGAGGGTTTTATGCAGGCGCACCCATCCGCTGCCGCAGCGCTTGCAGACCTGCGATCTTTAGAGATGTTCATGGCACAGGATTCGGCGCCTAACGATGCACAAAGCGGCCGAGTGCTGCGAAAGGTGAACGCGCAACTCGACGCTGAAGCAGCCAACACAGGTTCGGCGCAGCTACTGAACTGGTCACAGGTAGCGGCGGCCATGGTGCCCTTGGTGATGAGCTTTGCCATTGGCTTAAGCTTGGGTTCAGCCAGCAGTCCGCAGTTGGATGCTCTATCAGGCGATGTTGAGAACGACCTGTATCTCGCCGATCACTGGTTATTCGAATCTGCCGGCGAACAGGACGACAGCGAGGAGACGACGCGATGAATAAGTGGATACTTGGTGGTTTGGCCCTGTCTCTTTGCCTAAATGTCGGGTTAGCCGGCTTCATCGTTGGTGAGCAGCATGGCCCGAGATTTCGTGGGCCTGATCCGGTCAACAGTTATCCGCGCTGGGCCAGACACCTTGAGAAGGGGCGCCGAGCAGAACTTGCACCCTTACTGCGCGCGCCCATGCAGATGCGTCGTTCCCATCGTGAACAGCTGCGAGAACGGCACCAGCGTGTTCGCAGCCTCCTCGCAGCTGCCCCTCTTGACGTAGACGCCCTTGAGCAAAGCCTCAATAACCTCAATGCGGAACTCACCGCTCAGCGAGACCTCAGCCAACAGGCTTTCCTGCGTTTCGTGCAGCAGCTTGACGATGCCGAGCGTCGCTCACTGGCAGATGCCATGCTTCGACGTGGAGGTCCACCTCATGCAAAACCACCGCCGAACCGCCCGGAACCAAGACCGGTTATGTAGGATCTTTGGGGGTTCTAGGACGACGATTGAATCAGGCTCACAGTGGGACGCAGGGAGATGCGCTCCTTCCGCGGTGGTTGTGGTGATGATGCGGGCTCTGCCGCGTGCGCAGGCTGTGGCTCGAGACCAAGGGCCAGAGCGCTCAAGCGACTTAGCAGTGACTGGATGGGTATCTCGCTCAGCCGCTGCCATTGATCAAGTAAGGCGCGCATCACAATGACCGCTGCTTGCTGCTGTGCTTGCTCCGACGGTTGGTCAGCACAACGCACGGGGTCAGTGGTCGAAACCCCAGCGTGATCAAAAAACTGCAACAGGGTGCTCGTTTCCTGTTCATTCAACCTAGGGCTTATGGCTGCGACTTGCTGCGCTATGACCTTGGCCGTTAATCCCTCCTTATCGCCAAAGTAGTGATAGATCATGCGCTTATTGATCTTCGCCAGAGCAGCTACTTGATCCACGCGCAGCCCCGCTGCACCGAGGTCTGCCATCAGTTTAGACGCTACTTCGATCAGCTTGCGCTGTGTTTGCTGTGGATTACGCACGTCTTATGTAACCATTTAGATACTTACAGTGCAAGATCGCTACGAAAGCGTACCTAGCATGCGATCCGCGAGAAAACCAGGCCGCCGCAGAGATAAAGTAACTTTATAGTTACTTAAGGAACACCTGCGAGACTTCGCTGGGGCTGCTCCAAACTCAGAAGATAGCGTTTGGCATGAAGACCACCGCCAAAACCCGTCAACGCACCGTTGCTGCCGACAACGCGATGGCAGGGAATAAAGATCGCGATGGGGTTGTTGCCGTTGGCACTGCCAACCGCGCGAACGGCCTTTGGCGAGCCAATGGTTTCGGCAATTTGCTTGTAAGAGCGCATCTCACCAAACGGAATCTGGTTTAGCGCAGCCAGCACTTTGTTTTGAAAAGGCGTCGCCCTAGGCTCAAGAGCCACGTTGAACTGCCGACGCCCACCGTCAAAGTACTCGTTCAATTCCTTTCGCGCTTGCTCGAACCTTGCCTCACACAATTGCCAAGCAGGATCCGGCTCTTTTTTGGCTTTGTTACCGGTCGAAAAATACAAACCGGTTAAAGCACGTTCGTTAGCGGTCAACATCAGTCGACCGATAGGACTGTCTACATGCGTGAAGTATGTTTTCATCCGTATCTCCCTAAAGTAAGTGGGCGCTTACTTTTTGTTCAGAGCTTATTTTTCCTACGCTGCCTTTCAAGGCCCGCCATACGCCAGATATGCATGAGGGCATAAGCCCGCCATGGGTGCCAGTGTGCCGAGAGTTTTAATGCCTGTGCGGGGGTGGCTTGCAACTGCTTCAACACCACCCAGTCATTGTGCGGGAATGCATCGACATTCTTCACAATGCGCAAACGCATGTAATTTTGCGTCCACGGTCCAATGCCTTTGATGCTGGCGATTTGCTCGACAAAGGCTTCTGTGTCCTCGCCCTCGAGCAGTGCCAGTGACTGCTGAGCAACCCACTGCGAGAGAGTAGAAATGGCACGCCCGCGATTGCCTGGCATGCCCAGTTCCGCGATCTCTTGGTCAACTAACTGCCTAGGCGCAGGAAAATCACCACCGCCATAGGCCTCTATCATGCGATTGGCCAGTTCCGTGCCTCTAGCAACACTGACCTGCTGGCCCAGCACCGCCCGCACAGCACTCTCAAAACCATCCCAAGCCCCTGGCACGCGCAGCCCGGGTGCGGCTGCCACGCTGGCGCCAAGCACTGGTGCTTTTTTCAGCGCCCGATCAATAACACGACTGTCCACGCCCAAATCAAATAAGCGCACTACTCTGGCTAACCATGATTGGGCTGAGCCGCAGCTCAGGGGTAAACGCGTATGCAGTGCTCGTTTTTGTGCATAGACGTGTACGTAGACCGGTGATGCGCCAGCGGGTGAGACCCGGCGCCGGTAGTGATGGTCTTTAACCGTCTCGATACCCTCAAGGGCTCGGGCTGCCAAGTAATCAAACACCCAACCAAGGTCATATGGGCCTTGCACTGGCAGCTCAACAGTTATCGCCTCGCCAAAGAGCGGATCTTTTGCCAGTTCATTAGCGTCAGCATGCTCTGCGCGCAAATTGGCTGCGGTCGCATTAAACAGTCGCTGGGTTGCACGGTTTAAGGCGCGGGGGTTGGCGAGCCCGGCGTGATTGGCAACCTGCCCAAGCGGTAGCTTGGTTTGGGTAAGCAGTGCCTTGATCAGTCGGCACGAAAGCTCATCCATCACTTTGTGGTTTGCTGCACTGACCTGCTGAGCAATTTCTGGCGTCGCCATATTCATTTACCGACTATAACCAACCCAACGTTTCGCGGTTATTGAAGGATCGGCGAATGCACAGATTCATCTCTACATTGCCGACCGCATCGAACTTTTACTCGGCTGGTGATTTTCTTTAATGTCTTCATACGCACTAAATCGCAGACGTTAGACAATTAAGGAATACCGCAATGAGCGAGACCGCTTGGGAAGAACCCACGGACCTGATTATCGAGCAAATCGAAATCGGACCGATGCAGAATTACACCTACTTAATTGGCTGCCGTAGCACTCGAGAGGTGGTCTTAGTGGACCCCGCTTGGGATATCGATTCCCTAGTCAGCCACATCAACGACAAGGACTACAAGCTAACCGCCGCTCTCGCCACACACTACCACCCGGATCATGTTGGTGGATCGTTCAGCGGCAACCAAGTCGAAGGTTACGCAGAGCTTTTAGCGACCAATCCGGTCAAGCTCTACGCCCACAACCTTGAGGCCGATGGCATCAAAAAGGTCACCGAATGTTCTGAGTCTGATATTGCTCGTGTGGAATCAGGTGACACCCTGCGTGTCGGCAACATCGAAATCGAATTCTTGCACACTCCTGGGCACACCCCAGGCAGCCAGTGCTTCAAGGTTAAGAACACCCTCATCAGCGGTGACACACTGTTTATCAACGGTTGCGGTCGCGTCGACCTACCCGGCTCTAATTCTGCAGACATGTATCACAGCATGTGCAAACTCTGCAGCTTGCCCGACGACACCTTGTTGCTCCCCGGACACAATTACGGCCATGTGCCCAATGCCACCATGGGCGAAACGAAAAAAACTAACCTGTATCTGCGTATTGATGACCTCGAGACCTGGTCGTCGATCATGGGGCATTAGTCATGACCGAACTTGTCACTTACAGCTCTAACAACCACATCGCCACCATAACCATCAATCGCGCAGAACGCATGAATGCGCTGAACGAAGAGGTCATTCTCGGACTGCAGGCTGCTTGGCAACGACTGGAGTCCGGAGATGACCGAGTCGCCATACTCACCGCGGCTGGCGACAAAGCATTTTCCGTTGGCGCTGACGTAAAGGATGCCCCGAAAGAGATGTGGCAGGGGGTGCCCAGCATTGGCGCACAGACCAGTAAACCCGTCATCGCAGCGGTCAAGGGTTGGTGCATTGGCGGTTCTTACGTGATCGTGCAGATGTGTGATCTGGTCGTCGCCGCCGAAGACACCCGCTTCAAGTACCCCGAAGCGCAGCTCGGCTTTACTGGAGGACTGATCGCCAGCGCTGTCGCGCGCATTCCGCATAAAGTTGCCATGGAGTTCATGCTGCTGGGTGAAGACTTCGATGCGCACCGTGCGCTGGCAGCCGGCATGGTGAACAAGGTGGTGCCGACCGGCGAAGAAGAGGCTCACGCCCAAGCTTGGGCGAAAATTTTGGCGGAGTCGGCGCCCCTAGTGGTTGAAGGTCTCAAGGAACTTAGCCTAGCCACCCTCAACAAAAGCCCAGCGGAAGCAGGCGCCATTGCTCGGGACCAACTGCTGGGCATTAAATTCAGCGATGACGGCGCCGAGGGACGCAAAGCCTTTGGCGAAAAACGCACGCCTCAGTTCAAGGGTACGTAGCCACCCGAGGCGGCTGTCAACCCAAGGCTTGGTAAGAAAGCAGGCTCATGAGAAATTCGCCGCACAAAAAAGGGCCTCACGGCCCTTTTTGTTTGCTCGTTTGAGCGAGCAGCCGCTAAGCCATTTTGCTTTCGCTTATCGCCTGCTTCACCGCATCCGGCCGTATTGGCAGATGCCGAACACGCGCACCAGTCGCGGCGAAAATCGCGTTGCCAATGGCAGGACCAACAACCGTTGTTGCTGGCTCTCCCAAGCCTACGGGCTGTTCATCGCTGGCGACGAACTCGATGTCCAGTTCTGGCACATCGCCCATGCGCATCGGCCGATAGCCGCCTAGGTTGGTGTCTTTGACCTGACCGTCGACAAACTCAGTGCCTTCATGCAGCGCTAGGCTCGCACCCCACAGTGCCGCTCCCTCGGTCTGCGCCAGAGCGCCATCCGGGTGCACAATGCTGCCTGCGTCAATCACGATGGTCAGCTTGTTAAGCGTTACCGCGCCAGAGTCAGCGTCTACAGACACGTCGGCCACACAAGCCGTCCAAGTAGGCATGGCACGCTCCTGCCCGAAGGTACAGGCGATGCCCATACCTTGCCCCTGCGGCAAGGTCTTACCCCAGCCTGCTTTTTCTGCCGCGCGAGCCAACACATTGGACATGCGCTTAGCGCCACCAACCGCGTTCGGCGCGGAACCTGCGTTTTTGCCCTGTGCGGTCAGCAGACCTTGGCGAAATGCCAGCGGATCAACGCCACCCAAGTGCGCCGCTTCATCCATGAAGCTTTCAGACGCCCAGTTAGTCCAGCCCGGTGCCACGGAGCGCAGCCAGCCCGGCCGGAAAGTTTGTTGGGCAAGATCGTTCATCACGGCGCGCACTTGGTGAGCGCCTACGTCATACCAGTGGTCTGCACCGTTAATGGAGAACGGATCGTACTTCTCTCCATTGGTGCCCGTGGCTAAGAAGAAGCTGGCCAATTCGGCGGTGGGCCATCCTGCGGCTGCAGCATGCTGCATTCCCAGTACCTGGTTGTTTGCGTCCAACGCCATTTTCAGATGTTGCACCGAGGGCGAACGCGGCGAGTCGAAGCGCGAGTCGTCCTCGCGCGAGAGCACAACCTTAACGGGCTTACCCAGCGCCTTCGCCGCCAACAGTGCTGGCACGCCATAGTCGCCGTTAAGCCTGCGGCCGAATCCGCCGCCCAGCAGGTGCGTTCGCATGACGATGTTCTCTTCTGGCTCACCCAAGGCTTTGGCATAGACGGGCATCGACAAAGACTGCCACTGCGCGCCGGTATGCAGCTCCCACTTACCATCCCTTTGTAGGCCGACGGCGTTGACCGGTTCCAGTTGAAAATGCAGTGCGGTATTTGTGGTGTAACGGGCCTGCAGAACCTGTTCCGCCGATTCAAAGGCCGCGTCGACACCGTCATCGTCCAATACCAAGGCGCCTTCACCACCACTGATCTGTTCATCGGCTCGCGCGAATATATCCGCCTCTTGCACGCCTGTCGTTGACCCGGCTTGCCAGTCCACTTCGATGACCTTGGCCGCTCGCTGAGCTGCGTGATAGGAATCTGCAATCACCAGTACCCAACCCGGCACAGAGTTAGACGGATCATCCAGCACCAAGGCCTGTTGATAACCTTTGAAGCTTTTCGCCTGACTGTCATCGACTGCCTGTACAACCGACCCGTACCGCGTCGGCGGCAACAGCGGCTTGGCGTAGACCATGCCCTCGTAGGTTGCATCGATGCCATAAATTGCCGTGCCTTGGCTCTTTGCCGGCACATCTAGGGCCAGGGTATCGACGCCGACGAGTTTGCGATCCTTGGCAGGCTTAAGCGGCAGGCTGGCCAGTTGTTCGTCGGTGTAGGTTCGCGAAAGTTGACCCTTGGCGACAATTTCCCCGTAGCTGATCTGTTGATTGCCACAAACCACCTGGGAATTCTCAGCAACGCATTTGCCTGGCTCGACACCGAGCAATCGGGCACCTTCCTCAATCAGCGCAACTCTGCCCGCTGCGCCTGCTCGGCTGAGCTGATCAAAGCTTGTCCATACCGACCAGCTACCACCGGTAACATAGGCGCCATACTTTGCGTCGGTATCGACGTAGTCGATGCTGATCGCATCCCAATCAGCTTCGAGTTCTTCGGCCACGATACGCGCCAATGAAGTGCCCACATGCTGACCCATCTCGGCTTTCGTTACTTTGACGCTGATCGCGCCGCTGGGGTCGATGCTGTACCAAACCGTTGGCTCAAAGGGCTGCGTATTGAGAACCTCTTCAGCGCACCCACCGAGCAGCGCCGCTGGCACCATGGCCATGGCGACACTTGCTCCCACGGAGCCAATCATAAAACCTCGTCGAGTGACTCCTTGGGTTTGCTTGGCCGCTGAATCCGGCGCGTCGTGTATTTGCTTATTCATTCGCCTATCCATGGGTCACCTCCGCGCCAACGTTGGTGGCCAAGGCTTCTGCCGAGGCAGCCATCTTGATGGCTTTCTTGATTCGGGTATAAGCCATACAGCGGCACAGGTTGCCGCCCATGGCCGCATCAATGTCGGCATCGGTTGGATTGGCGTTTGTGGCCAACAAGCTAGCGGCCTGCATGATTTGCCCTGACTGGCAGTAACCGCACTGGGGCGTTTGCGTGGCTATCCACGCCTGCTGTAGTGGGTGTTCGCCTTCGGCGTTAAGCCCTTCGATGGTCGTGATTGACGCATCTGCCACACTGCCCACGGGGGTAATGCACGAGCGCTGAGCAACGCCGTTCACATGCACCGTGCAGGCACCACACATGCCGATGCCGCAACCAAACTTGGTTCCCTTTAAATCCAGCTCGTCGCGCACTGCCCACAACAGCGGTGTGTCCTCGGGTATGTCTAGCGCGACATCGCGTCCGTTAATATTCAGTGTTACTGCCACCTTCTAACCCTCCTGTGGTTATTCCTTTTACTGCAGCGTCATCTGCCCAAAACACTTGCGCAGTTCTTCAACGAATAACTGCGGCTGCTCAAAGGCAGCAAAATGTCCGCCGCGATCCAGTTCATTCCAGTAAACGATATTCGTGTAGCGGCCCTCGGCCCAACTGCGGGGCGTCGCCACGATTTCCTTGGGAAAGATGCTACAACCTGCAGGCATTGTCACCTGCGCCTTGCTACCACCACCAAAAGCTGCGCCAAAACTTTCCCAATAAAGGCGCGCTGAAGAGGCTCCCGCACCGGACAACCAGTAGAGCATGATGTTGTCGAGCAGTTCATCTCGACCAAGCACGTTCTCTGGATGCCCACGACAGTCTGTCCACTCATAGAATTTCTCCATGATCCAAGCAGCCTGACCCATGGGTGAGTCGACTAAGCCATAGCCAAGAGTCTGCGGGCGAGTGCTTTGTTGCTTGGAATAGCCAGCGCCCCAATCGGCATAATACTTGGCGCCAGCCAAGGCGATCTTGTCGCGTTCGGTTGGGTTCGCTAGCGCTTCTTTCGGAGCCCCGGCATTGGGCATGTTGACGTGAATCCCGGCGCATTGACCCAAATCCTGCAGCCCAATTGCGGTCGTCACCGCAGAGCCCCAGTCACCACCTTGCGCAAAATACCGCGCGTAGCCCAAACGGATCATGAGTTCATTCCAAACCGTCGCAATTTTCTCTACGCCCCAGCCTGTGGTTACGGGCTTTGCGGAAAATCCATATCCTGGCAGCGATGGACACACGACATCAAAGGCATCTTCAACGGCGCCGCCATGGGCGACCGGGTCGACCAAGGGGCCAATCACTTTGTGAAATTCAACGACAGAACCTGGCCACCCGTGGGTCATCAATAAAGGGCGTGCGTTGGGCTCGCCACTCTTAACGTGGATGAAGTGGATGTCCAAATCGTGCAGCTGGGTCTGAAACTGCGCAAAGGTATTGAGATAACGCTCGCGTTCGCGCCACCGATAGTCGTGTTGCCAGTAGGCGCAAAGTTCTTGGGCATAGGCGAGGGGTAGGCCCTGATTCCAGTCGGTGGATGTTTCTGCATCCGGCCAGCGGGTTGCCGCCAAGCGGCGGCAAAGATCATCTAGCTCTTCTTCGGCCGCATCAATTATGAACGGTCGAATCGTGGGGTCTGCCATGGCGTCGATCCTTGCATTAGCTGCGAGATTCGATCATGGCAGACTTACTCAGATGCTGGGAAGAATTAGCAAGGCCTATCGTCTTCCTGCAATCTGCGAGCGTGTGTGGGCTAGGGCAGCAAATGCGCTACCGCGTCGCGCTCCTCAGTCAGTTCGGTTTCTGTTGCATCCATTTTTTCTTGGCTAAACGCGTTGACCTCAACGCCCTGAACAATACTCCAGTCACCGCCCTGACAGGTTACCGGGAAGGAGTAAATCAAACCCTCAGCAACGCCATAGCTGCCGTCGCTGTACACACCCATCGAAACCACGGTATCGCTGCCCAGAGCCCAATCGTGCATATGATCGATGGCAGCATTGGCCGCCGATGCTGCACTGGAGGCACCGCGCGCTTCAATGATGGCGGCGCCGCGCTGCTGCACGGTAGGAATGAAGTCGCCGGTATACCAATCCATATCTACCATGGACATCGCCCCTTCACCGGCAACGCTGGCGCGGTGAATATCAGGATACTGTGTGGCGGAGTGATTACCCCAGATGCACAGGCCATCCACCTCTGAGACATGCTTACCTGCCTTGGCGGCCAACTGCGCCATGGCACGGTTATGGTCCAGTCGCGTCATGGCGGTGAAATTGCGTGGGTGCAAATCTGGTGCATTACGCTGAGCGATCAACGCATTGGTGTTGGCCGGGTTACCTACCACCAGCACTTTGACATCACGGGAGGCGTTGTCGTTGAGCGCCTTGCCCTGTGCCGAGAAAATGGCGGCGTTAGCCTCGAGCAAATCTTTGCGTTCCATGCCCGGTCCGCGCGGTCTGGAGCCAACCAGCAGGGCATAGTCGGTGTCTTTGAATGCGACGTTGGCATCATCGGTGTAAATCACATCCTGCAGCAGTGGGAAAGCACAATCGTCCAGCTCCATGACCACACCCTTGACCGCGTCGAGTGCTGGGGTGATCTCCAGCAGCTGTAATATAACCGGCTGATCGTTTCCCAGCATGGCGCCGGACGCCACGCGAAATAGCAGTGCATAGCCGATTTGGCCCGCGGCGCCGGTGATGGTTACACGTACTGGATCTTTCATGCTTTCTCTCTCAAAGATTGGATTGGTGGTACAAAAAGAGTGCGCGCATTCTATGTGGTCTGAGGAAAAAAAGCCGCAACGAAATCCGCGTGAATGGTCAGCTTTACGCCCTTTCAAACCTTTGACACAACTCGTCACAGGCTTGATTCCACGAAGCAATTTTGACAATGTTGCCGGCCGGTCAGGAACCCCCGAGCCGGCGCTAATTGGCAGAGCTTTTGCCTTTACCATTTTTAACTGCGTCCACGATTGCCCGCCCTGCTGGCAGTCTTGGCACCGTGACCCTCAAATTCGGCGCACCGTCCACTAACGATGCGCCCGCTGCCGCTCCCGCTCCATGACGCGAAGGTCATTTAATAGGGAGCTATCAAGCAGGGTGCCGACCAATAGGCCGCCAAGCGCACAACAGCACTTGGGTCACGAAGACATTGAGATGATTTATGACGCTGACATTTGAGGGCAATCTGCCCCGCAAAAATGGGCTTTACGACCCAGCCAATGAAAAAGATGGCTGTGGCGTCGGCTTCGTCTGTGACATTAAGGGCAGACCCAGCCACAAGATCTTGCAAGATGCCTATGACATGAACTGCTGCATGGAGCATCGCGGCGGTGTTGGCTACGAAACCAACACCGGCGACGGCGCCGGCATCATGACTGGCCTGCCTCACAGCTTTTTGAATGGCCTCGCCGAGGATTTGTTTGCACGCGAACTGCCCAAACCCGGCGAGTACGGGGTTGGCAACATCTTCCTGCCCACTGACCCGGCCCAGCGTGCGACCTGTAAAGGCATTATTGAGCAGGCCATTGCGGATGCGGGCCAAACTCTGATTGGCTGGCGCGAGTTACCAACCAACGCCGACTTGGCCAATGTGGGCAAGGCCGCTAGAGCCGCCATGCCTGCATTTGAACAACTGTTCGTCGGCAAAGGCGCGATTGGCGGCATGGAGAACGAGTCCTTTGAGCGCAAGCTTTACACCATCCGCAAACACTGTGCCCATCTGGTGCGCGCTGATGACAGCGTGGCGCAATCGCATCTGTTTTACATGTGCTCTTTGTCGACCAACGTCATCATTTATAAGGGGATGTTGACCCCGGATCAGCTCTTCCCGTTTTTTGGTGATCTGACCAACCCAGCTTTTGAAAGCCATATGGCCATGGTGCACTCACGTTTCAGCACCAATACCTTCCCTTCTTGGGATCGCGCTCAGCCCAGTCGCTTCATGAGCCATAATGGCGAGATCAATACGCTGCTTGGCAACATCAATGCCATGAACGCGCGCGAGGGCACCGTTGCCTCCGACTACTTCGGTGAGGACATCAAGAAGTTGTTCCCCATCGTTGAACCCGGCTGCTCGGATTCCGGCACCTTCGACAACGTCCTCGAGTTCCTGCTGATGTCAGGGCGCTCCTTGCCCGAAGCCCTGTTGATGATGATTCCTGAGGCGTGGCAGCAGCACACGGGCATGTCCGAGGAAAAGAAAGCCTTTTACGAATACCACTCCTGTCTGATTGAACCTTGGGATGGCCCAGCGTCCATCGCTTTTTCCGACGGCTCCTGCATCGGTGCCGTGCTCGACCGCAATGGTCTACGACCCTCGCGCTACTACATTACCGATGACGATATTTGCATCATGGCTTCAGAAGTTGGCGTCGTGCCAGTGGATCCTGCCAAGGTTGTGGAAAAAGGCCGTCTGCAGCCTGGACGTATTTTTCTGATTGATTTCGAGCAAGGCCGCATGATTCCAGACGAAGAGCTGAAATCTGATCTCGCTAGCCGTCGTCCCTACAAAAAGTGGGTAGAAGAACAGCGTCTTGATTTAGCAGAACTGCCCGCCGCCACAGGCCAAGCACTTAACCATGTCACGCTGACTCCACGTATGCAGGCACTGGGTTATACCCAAGAAACCATGCAGTTCATGCTGCTGCCGATGATTAAGGAACTGCGCGATCCGCTGGGCTCCATGGGTAACGACGCGGCCTTGGCGGTGATGAGCGAAAAGCCGCGCATGCTCTACGACTACTTCAAGCAGCGCTTTGCCCAAGTGACCAACCCGCCAATCGATTCCATTCGCGAAGAAGTCATCATGGCGCTGGAATGCTACATCGGGCCGGAGCAAAACCTGCTGCAGACCGAAGCAACAAACGCTCACCGCTTGCGCGTGCCACACCCAATTCTGACCAATGATGAACTGGCATCGATCTCAGCCATGGACTATCGGGGCTGGCGCACGGCAACCATCGACATGACCTATGCCGCAAATTCTGGCGACGCCGGCCTGCAGGAGGCGCTCGCGCGCATCAATGCCGAAGCCAGCCAGGCCATCGCCGACGGCTATAGCTTGGTCGTGTTAAGCGACCGGGCCATGGGCACCGACCGTATCGCCATCAGCGCCTTACTCGCCGTTGGCAGCGTGCACCATGCCTTGGTTGCCAAGGCAGAACGCAGCCAAATCGGCCTTGTGGTTGAAACCGGCGAAGCGCGGGAAGTACACCATCACTGTTTGCTCATTGGCTACGGCGCCGATGCGATTAATCCCTACCTCGCGTTCGAAGCACTGTGGGATGCACAAGAAAAAGGCGCATTCGAAGGCGTCGCAGACGTTAAGACTACTGCCGACGTCGAGCGCAGTTACCGTAAAGCCGTCGCCAAGGGCATGCTCAAGGTCATGGCGAAGATGGGCATATCGACCCTGCAATCCTACAAAGGCGCACAGATTTTCGAGGCCGTCGGCCTTGCCCACGATGTGATTGAGCAATCCTTCAAAGGCACCGCGAGTCGCGTTGAAGGTGTTTCTATGTCAGTGCTGGCAGAAGAAATGCAGCGCCGTCACTTCATCGGCTACCCCCAGCGTGATCAGGCAACCATCAGCGTGCTGCCAAATCCTGGTGATTTCCACTGGCGACGTCACGGCGATACCCATATGTGGGATCCCAAGTCTGTCTCCAGCCTGCAGGCCGCCGCGCGCAGCAACAGTGAAGATGCTTACTGGGCCTTTGCCAAACAAGTCAACGACGACAACACGCGCAAGGCCACATTACGCGGCCTGCTGGACTTCAATTACCCGTCCCAAGGCATAGACCTCGACGCGGTAGAACCCGCCAGTGAAATCGTTAAACGTTTTGCGACCGGGGCCATGAGCTTCGGCTCCATCAGTGCTGAGGCACACGAATCGCTGGCCATCGCAATGAACCGCATGGGTGGCAAATCAAATACCGGAGAAGGCGGCGAAGACGCCAAGCGCTTCATTCCGCTCGACAATGGCGATTCCAAACGCTCTGCGATTAAACAGGTCGCTAGCGGCCGCTTTGGCGTCACCATCAATTACCTGAGCAATGCAGACGAGCTGCAAATCAAGATCATCCAAGGCGCCAAGCCCGGCGAAGGCGGGGAACTGCCCGGCGGCAAGGTCGACGATTACATCGCCAGTCTGCGCCACTCCACACCGGGTGTGGGGCTGATCAGTCCACCGCCGCATCATGATATTTATTCCATCGAGGACATGGCGCAGCTGATTCATGACCTGAAAAACGCCAACCCTAAGGCCCGTATCAGCGTGAAGCTGGGGGCGGAAATTGGCGTCGGCACGGTTGCCGCTGGGGTAACCAAGGCTCGCGCCGACCATATTGTCATCGCCGGTGATTCCGGCGGCACGGGTGCATCACCGTTGACCTCCATTAAGCATGCCGGTGTGCCATGGGAGCTCGGCATCGCTGAGACCCATCAGACATTGGTAATGAACAACTTGCGCTCACGGGTCGTACTGCAAACCGATGGTCAAATTAAAACCGGTCGTGACGTCGCGATTGCGGCGCTGCTGGGTGCGGAAGAATACGGTTTTGCCACGGCGCCGCTGATTGCCCTTGGCTGCATCATGATGCGTAAGTGCCACCTGAACACCTGTCCGGTAGGCATCGCAACCCAAGATCCAGACCTGCGTAAAAAGTTCAACGGCGAACCTGAGCACGTCGTGAATTACCTGTTCATGGTGGCCAACGAGATGCGAATGATCATGGCGGATCTCGGTATCGCCACCGTCAATGAACTCATTGGCCGTGCAGACTTGTTGAAGAGCGATGATGCCATTCAGCACTGGAAATCCCGAGGCATTGATCTGTCTGCCATCTTGGCGAAGCCTGACATTCCCGATGAATTCTTAGGCAGCTACGCCATTCACGAACAAGACCACCAACTGGATCGGGCCCTCGATAATCAACTGATCGAGCTAGCGGAACCCGCGCTTAAGCGCGGTGAGAGCATCACCGCCGAGCTACCCATCGTCAACACCAACCGTGTTGTCGGGGCCATGCTGTCGAACCAAATCATTGAGCAAGTCGGCCCACAGATGCTTCCCGACGATACCCTGCATTTCAAATTAAACGGCAGTGCCGGTCAGAGCCTAGGCTGTTTCTTAGCCAAGGGCGTTACCCTCGAGGTGGAAGGTGATGCCAATGACTTTGTCGGCAAAGGGCTGTCCGGTGGCCGGGTGATCGTATATCCGCCCAAGAGCAGCCAATTCGCAGCGGAAGAGAACATTTTGCTTGGCAATGTTGCCCTGTATGGCGCCACCTCGGGTGATGCCTATTTCCGCGGCATTGCAGCGGAGCGATTTTGTGTTCGCAACAGTGGTGCAAGAACCGTTGTCGAAGGTGTTGGTGATCATGGCTGCGAATACATGACCGGTGGCCGCGTGGTAATACTAGGTTCTACCGGGCGCAATTTTGCGGCTGGCATGAGCGGCGGCATTGCCTACATCTGGGATCCGCAGCGGCACTTTGCCGGCAACTGCAATGGTGAGATGGTCGATCTCGACCCAGTGGAAACGGCTGCAGACATCGCCGAGCTGCGTCAGATGATTGAAAATCACCTCGCATTTACTGACTCTCCAGTGGCAGCGACAGTGCTCGCCAACTGGGCAGAAAGCCTCGGACAATTCATCAAGGTGATGCCGCGAGATTACAAGCGCGTCCTCCAGCAGCAGGCCCAACAGGTCAGCGCTGGATAATCGTGAACGGATATAACGCGTAACAATTGCGCGCATGAGCGCGCACGAGAAAGATTAGAGAGAGTTAAGAGTAGCAATATGGGTAAACCCACTGGTTTTATGGAGTTCCCGCGACAGGCTGCCCCTTATCGGCCGGCCAAAGAGCGCCTGTTGGATTTCAATGAGATTTACACCAATCACGACGTGCAGCGTCTGAGCACCCAGAGTGCACGCTGCATGGACTGCGGCGTGCCCTTCTGCCAATCCGAAGAAGGCTGCCCGATTCACAACCTGATACCGGAATTCAATGACCTAGTCTTCCGCGACCAATGGAAGGAGGCGCTCGATCGCCTGCAAAAAACCAACAATTTCCCAGAATTTACCGGTCGGGTTTGCCCTGCACCCTGTGAAGGTTCCTGCGTACTTGGTATTACCGATCCGGCTGTGACCATCAAAAATATTGAGATGGCCATTATCGACCGAGGCTTTGAGGAAGGTTGGGTAACCCCAAACACGCCAGCCAAGCGCACGGGAAAAACGGTTGCCATCGTCGGTTCTGGCCCGGCGGGACTTGCCGCAGCAGATCAGCTGAACCGGGTCGGACACACCGTCACCGTCTACGAACGCGCCGACCGCATCGGCGGCTTGCTAATGTATGGCATCCCCAACATGAAGCTCGGCAAGGACGACGTGGTTGAGCGGCGCGTCAGTCTCCTGCGAGAGGCGGGTATCACGTTTATCACCGGTACCTCTGTTGGCGACGGCAGCGGCGACAGTATCTCGGTAACGCAGCTGCAGCAGCAACACGAAATTGTCTTACTCACCACCGGGGCAACCGTGCCGCGCGATCTGCCGATTGACGGTAGAGAGTTTAAGGGCGTCCACTTCGCCATGGACTTTTTAAGCGCCAACACTAAGAGCCTGCTCGACTCAGACCTGCAAGACGGCAACCACATCTCTGCCAAAGACAAAGACGTCATCGTCATTGGTGGCGGCGATACTGGCACAGACTGCATCGGCACCTCACTACGTCATGGCTGCAAGAGTCTGGTGAATTTCGAGCTATTTCCCAAGCCACCGGAAAGCCGCGACGCCAACAATCCTTGGCCAACATGGCCAAAAATCTTCCGCGTCGACTACGGTCACGAAGAAGCCGCAGAGATTCAGGGCGAAGACCCACGCGTCTATTCCGTATCGTCGCTATGCTTTCTGGGTAACGAACGCGGTGAGCTGACCGGTGTTCGCACCGTGGAAGTGGAAATGAAAGACGGCAAGTTTGAGAACGTACCTGGCTCGGAAAAAGATTGGCCCGCAGACCTCGTTTTTCTCGCCATGGGTTTTTTGGGTCCAGAGCATGACGCCTCTGACGCATTAGGTATCGACTATGACGAGCGGTCGAACTACAAGGCCGAGTACGGCTGCTACAAAACCAACGTCGAGAACGTTTTTGTGGCCGGTGACTGCCGACGCGGGCAATCCTTGGTGGTTCGAGCCATCAATGAAGGTCGTGAAGCCGCGCGTGAAATCGACCGACATCTAATGGGCGTTACCGAACTGCCCTAGGCTGCGATGGCCTCAGTAACCCTCATGTTGAGGCAGCCCATCGGTGATCGTGTAGTAGTCACCCTTATCGGCAACGAAGGTGTGCTTGCAGATTTTTTCGGGCAGTGGTTGATCAAACAGCGCTGCCGACACACCAATCCATTCGTATCCGCCAAGCTCTGGTCGCCAGAACAAGGTGGAGCCGCAAACCCTACAAAACCCTCGCTGCACTTCTTTCGATGAGGCATACCAACCGACATCTGCCTCTCCGGAAATGCTCAATGCGCTTTTCCGCACGTTCACACCCATCAAAAAGCCTCCGGTCTGTTTACGACATTGCTGGCAATGACAAGCTTCCGGCAAGTGCTCGAAGTCGCCTTCAACCGCTATCGAAACCGCTTTGCATAGACAGGTACCGTTAAACATAAATAGCACGCCTCGAAGTTAACTGTTACCGCCACTGAACCGCATCGGCGCTAAGGAGCGTTAGTCTCCTAGCCAAAAAACCACTGGTTAAATAAACGGCCAGGCACGGCGACTAGGGCTGCGAAAGCTGCGATTAACACGACATAAAGAGCAATCATCGCATTGCGGTGTAAGACCACCCGGTGGGTGCGGGCCGCCCAGATCGCCAGAGGCAGAAAAATAACGGTAGCCAGTGTGAAAACGTGTGCGGGAATACTGAGCAGGCCATCGCCCAGCAGATCCCAAAGCGAAGAAACCGCCAAAAATGCCATCAATGCGGCCCAAACCCAGCCCAGCTTCTTATGGTCCTTGCTGCCTCGCGACATAAAGTGAACTTGAACGATCGCCAGAGTCAGGGCTCCAACCCCTGCCAGCAAGTGTGCTCCTAGAATGGGAGTGAATAAAATTTCCTCATGCATGGGTGGTGAGCTCCTTGGATTGACGCCATAACGAGCAGTGCCCGCAGCCAAACCAAAACACAATGCGTTGCGCAGCGTTAGTCCGTGTTAGACGGTCTTTTGAGATCTTTGAAGGGGTTCACAATCGACAACGAGCCAGCGTTGCTTTGTGTCCGACTGGGCAGGTTGAGTTTCGAGCTTAGCGCTGCAGCGTGGTACGGATTTGAGCCTGAATCTCATCCAGCGGGCGAATCCACGCCTCTTCGGGCGCGACTCGACCGAGTTGCAGCGACTCTTTAACCTGCTGGGCAGAGGCTGCATCTGCAAAAACACCGAGGGTCACGACGTACAGCAGCTGACCCTCTTTTTGGTAGCGGTAATAGGCCACCGAGTAATCCTTTAAAGCCGGTTCCTCGGCGACAAAACGCTCTATCTGCTGCTTGGAAGATAAGGTAACCAGTTGCAGCGAAAACGCCTGTTCGGACTGCCGCATAAGCCACTGTGCTTTGTTCAATTCAGCTGCCTGGGCCTGCGCAGGCACGAACGTGGTCAGTATGGCGGTGATGAAAAACATCCACCCTGCTCGGCCAAAAACCCTGGCCCCAGCCTGTCTTTGGCTAGTCACGATCGTGCTGGGCCAGAACATCTTTCAACGTCTGCACGCTGATGTCGCCACCAACATAGACATCGCCAAGCTGCCGCGCGAGCACGAAACGCAGCTGACCATCGCTGACTTTTTTGTCTAAGCCCATCGCCTCAATCATGGCCTGGGTTTCGAGCTCTTGATCCCCCAGCGTCACCGGCAAGCCTAGCGCCTCCAACAAATGGCGCAGCCGCAGAGCATCCGTCTGAGCGAAACCGCAATGTCTAACGGAAAGATCAGCTGCCATGACCATACCAATTGCCACCGCCTCGCCGTGTAGCCACTGACCGTAGCCTGCGAGTTTTTCGATTGCGTGGCCAAAGGTATGGCCAAAATTCAGCATCGCGCGGCGACCGGATTCACGCTCGTCTTCGCTAACGACTTTGGCTTTGCTTGCGCAGGAACGCAAAATCACGTGCTGCAGGGCAGCACTAGACCGTGAGCGCAGCGCTGCCACGTTGGCTTCTAACCACTGGAAAAACTCCACGTCATCGATCACCCCGTACTTCACCACCTCAGCCAAACCTGCCGCATACTCGCGCGGCGGCAGGGTGGCGAGCACCGTGGTATCCGCAAGAACGGCCTTGGGTTGATAGAAAGCTCCTATCATATTCTTGCCCGCAGGATGATTGACTGCCGTTTTACCGCCCACGGACGAGTCCACCTGAGCCAGCAACGTGGTGGGAATCTGTATGAAATCGACACCGCGTTGAAATGTTGCTGCGACGAAGCCGCAAAGGTCACCAACGACCCCGCCCCCTAGGGCGATCAAACAGGTCGTACGGTTGTGTCGCCTTTCTAACAAGAACGATGTCACCGCCTCAAAGCTGGCCAGGTTCTTGTACGATTCGCCGTCTGGCAGTTGGTATACGTCTACCTGTCGCTGTCCTAGCGCGCCTAGCACCGCATCTAAATACAGTGGCGCAATGGTTTCGTTGGTAATGACGGCAACTTGTTGACCCGCAATCAATGGGTCGAGGAGTTTTGCGAACTCAGCTGGTTGGCGGATGCCAAGCGTACCAATATGGATCGGATAACTGCGCTCGCCTAAATCGACGTGCAAGATTTGTCGGTTTGTCTCATCGACGCTTGCGTTCACGAGCGCGCCTGCTGCGCGGTTTGAAGATCTTGCTCGAGCAACTTGAGGATTTTACGCGTCACCACGCTCGCGCCTCGGTGATCGGTCATGACTCGATGATCAGCAATCTCTGCGTAGAGTGGGTCGCGCTTACGCTTCAAATCTCGCAGAGTTTGGGCCGGGTTTGCTGACTGCAGCAGCGGGCGTTTGGTATCTCTGCGGGTGCGCGCGATCAGCTTTTCAATAGAGCTATCGAGGTACACGACGATGCCCCGAGCCGCAAGATGGCGCCTATTTTCCTCACGCAAGATCGCACCACCACCAGTCGCCAACACAATGCCTGCTTGCTGTGTTAGCTCGTCAATGATAGTAGCCTCCCGGTTACGGAAACCCTCTTCACCTTCCACATCAAATATCCAAGAGATTTCGGCACCGGCGCGGCTCTCAATTTCACTGTCGGCGTCGAAAAACGGCATTTTCAGTGATTGTGCAAGCTGACGCCCGACAGTGCTCTTACCCACCGCCATGAGACCGATCAAAAAAATATTTCGTTTGCTCATGGCGCAAGTGTAATCCAACCCACGAACAGAGACCCGCAAATATCCCTGCCCAGCCAATCTCGCGCTAATGCAGCCTATGGAGGCGGCTCACCAACCTCAGCTTCAGGTAACACACTGTTTAGCGGTGCATCTACTACCGGCACAACTGTGGGTTGGCTAACCAAGGTTGGGGTGACGAATACCAGCAGCTCTTGCTGATCCTGTCGCGTTATCCTGCGCCGAAAGACACGACCTATCACCGGCAAATCGCCCAGCAGCGGTGTTTTGCGCTCTGCGTCATTCGCATCTTCTTGCAATATACCGCCCAGCACGACGGTTTCGCCGTTACCAACCAATACGCGAGTTTGAATTTCATTGGTGTTGATTGACGGCACACCATTGAAGATCTGTCCTACCGTGTCTTGTTTGACCTTGAGCTGCATCATGATGTTCTGGTCTGGGGTTATTTGCGGCAACACATGCAGAGACAGCACGGCATCACGAAAGGATGTGGATGTCGCACCGCTGCGACTGGTTTCCTGATAAGGAATCTGCACTCCGGATTCAATGGATGCGGGGGATTGGTCCAACGTGAGTATTTTGGGTTTTGCCAACACCCTCGCTTTGCCCTGTTCTGCCAATAACGAAAGCTCCGCGTCTATCGCGGTGCCGGGGCGTAAAATCCCCAGCGCCAAGGTCGACGCCGGCGCCGCCGCCGCAAGCGCCGTGGTCGCAACCAATCGGTTTATGTCCGAGGCCGCGCTCGTCTCGCCCGTCAGCGTATCCAAGTTGCTGAGATCTGCGCGCCATTGGATGCCGAGTTGGTGATTGAGGGTGTCACTAGCGGTGACAATGCGGGCTTCAATGGCGACCTGCTTCAACGGCACATCGAGGCGTGAAACCAACCTGCTCACCGAGTCCACGCGGTCAGGCACATCGCTGACGACCAGTGCGTTTAGGCGTTCATCCACCCAGACCTCGCCGCGCCCAGATAGCAGCGACTGGCCGTTGCTGAGGTGTGTCAGCAGTTGCTCGGCTCGCGCGTAACGAATGCGCAGCACCTGGGTTGTAAGCGGCATCAGTTGCTCGACGGTTTGAGCCTCGCTCAAAGTCGCTTGCTCACGCGCAGCGATCGAGGGTGCTGGCGCGACATAGCGAATATTCTGATGAATGCGCTCTGCCAATCCCGCCGCGTTCAAGATCAACACCCAGGCATCTGCGGCACTGACATCGACGAGATTCATGGTCAGAGTCCCTTTGACGTCGTCGCTGATCATCACGCTGATACTGCGTTGGTCCGCCAGCAACTGCAGCAACCGGCGCACTTCAACCTGCTGCAGACGCAAATTCAGGCGCGGCTGTGCCGCCTCAGCATGAGTGTTAACAACCGGTTGCCAGACGACATCGTTAACCTTCTTTACTTCGTTGGCCTTCATCGCGTCGTTAGCCGTCGCCAACCCAGTCAAAAGTGCCAATGCTGCCCATACGCCGATGCGCCAAGCGCAAGTCATGGGACAGCGACCTTGGCGGACATCTGCTGCACGCCAGACAGGGCAGTCATGTGTTCAGAGTGCAACGCCAAGACTCGGTGGTTGTCTGGTGCATCGACATCTGGTCCCTGCAGCACTACCTGCTGATGATTTAAAGAAACCAAGCGATAACCCTTCAACGCAACGCTGGATCCTACTTCTGCCGCCAACAATTCGCCTCGGCGACCAAGAAATACGGCGCGCAAGCGGTTCTGGCCAGACTCTGTATTTGGTAGCGCGGGAAGATGAACAATACCCACCAGCGTTATGTGCTCGATCTGTTGGTCTGCAAATATGTGCGAGTCATCCTCATCCGAGCCATTGAGATAGTCCATTGCCGAGGGGATACAGCGCCCGGTGCCGACGTCATCAGGCAGCCCCATTCCCGCCCATCCAATGGTCTGCCAGTCACGCTGAGATTGACGTTCAGCGACCTCAGCATCGGCGCGGAAAGACTTGGGCTGGGTTTGCGGCCAAGGATCCTCGGTCTTCACCACGAAATGACGAAAGGCAAGATCAAGCCTGACTGGCACCTCTGTATAAGCCAGGTCTGCTCTCATCACACCCTTGCTGTGGCCTTGATCATTGTTGCGAGATGACCTGTCGTCTATTGGCAGGACACGCTCGACGGAAAACTCGTCTATAGACGCTGCGCTATCCGTCAGGTGATCTAGCAGCGTCATCACCCCTTGGGGGCTTCCCTGCAGCTGCCAACGATAGCCGTGCTGGAGGATTTCAAGCGGCATATCCGCCTGCGCCAATTGGCGAATCTCTTGCGGAGAAAGCAAAGTTGAAGATGCCTGGCGTTCAGGCGCTGCTCGAAGCTGCAGGGTTTCTAACTGATAGTTACCGGCAAGATCGACCAGTTCGGACAGTCTGTCGTGCTCGGATCTGGTTGAGTGCCAAACCGGGTACATGGCCAACTGAGCCTGAAGCGCTGCCAGGGCACTCGTTGACCTCGATGGTCGTCGGGCCCCTAGCGCCTGCAGCACGCTTTCGCGCTGCTGAATGTCCAAGCGCAGCGCGTCAAGCTGTTGCGCGACGGGCAGCGCCCAGAAAAACGCTCCAATGCCGCTGCCGCCAACGACCACGATCAATATGACAACCAGACGATAGGCGGGGGCGCCAGCACTGAGCGCACCCAATCTCTCTGGGAGGATCGATAAAAACTCAGTCATCGGTTTTGTCCGTCTCTGCAGACCTCTCGGTAGAGTCCAAGTCAGCATCTGGTGCTGCCCTTTCAGCAAATGACAGTCGCAGCGAAAACGCCTGTGGCGTCTGTATAGGAGTGATACTACGCAGCGATCGCTCACCGACCGTGAGCATCGGCCATGCATCCAGCGCATAGTGCGTATTGGCATCAAACGCTGCGAAGACGTCTGCAGCCAACGATGTCACTGCGGTGGGGTTGCTGACTATGCCCGAGACAAGCGCCGAAGCCTGCGAGGTCGAAGCGCCAGTGATCGCAAGGCAGTCTGGCAGCAGTGCCAGCAAAAAGTGCAGACGTGCTAGCTGAAAATTACCCGCATTTGCCGCCCTCTTCAGTTGGCTAGCACTGCGTTCGGCCAAACCAAGATTCGCCCTGGACTCATCGCTTTGTGCCTGCGCGGCCAACGCTTGATCGTAGGTATTTTGCACACGCACAAGGTATGTTTGTTCTTCAGCCACCTGCGCCTGTAGCACGGTTACCCAAGTCCACATCACTGCCAATGTGAGGCATGCTGCGGTGACCAGCTGGAGTTGAAATGAGCGCTGCATATGCTGCAGCCGCCTGCCACGCCAAGGCAGCAGATTCACCACGGGGGCATCCTGACCACCATGCCAGTCACTGGTCTTATTAGCCTTCGCCTGCAAAGCAAGGCCCAGCGCGATGACACTCGCCACCGTATCCCCAGGGGATTTAGTTACCGCACCGTCAACCCACGGGTTCAG
>SHAE01000100.1 GCA_004213835.1 OM182 bacterium
CAAGGCGACGGCGCGGCATTCAACGACAAGGCCCAGGCCAGTACTTTTGATCGTGGCGTCTACGGTGTGCCCACCTATCAGCTACCCGAGCACATCGGCGACACAGGCAAGCCTGAGCAGTTCTTTGGCCGTGAGCATTTGCCAAGAATCGCTGCGCTGCTGTCGAATCAGCAGGAACCGCTGCCGGATGTGGCCTACACGCTGCCCTCAGGGCTGCAACGCGCGGCGCTGGAACAGTGCGCGTCCCAGCCTGGTATCACCCAAAATCAGCACACGCTGCCGGTGTACTTCGATTTTAAAAGCCCCAACAGTTATCTGGCGCTGCCAGCGCTGATGGCAGCAAGGGCGCAGGGACTATCGCTGTCTTGGCACCCCTTTGAGCACAAACCGCTCAATAGGCCTGCCGCCTACGCACAGGATGAAGATAGGGCCGCGCGGCATCGCCGCGTGCGTGGGGAGTACATCGCCGCAGATATTCAGCGATACGCGCCGCACCCACTGCAAAACATTTATCTCGATGGCGACTGTGCTTTAGCCAACATGGGCTTGCTGTGGTTGAGTGAGATCGCGCCGGATCACCTCGACGACTATGTGCAGCGTGTTTTTACCGGTCTCTGGCAAGAGCAGGCAGATATTGCTGTACTGTCGACCATTACCGAGCTTCTGCGCCTCACATTGGGCGCGCGGTCGTTTGCCGAGGCCGATTGGACTGCTTATACCCAAGGCCCGGGTCTTGCGGCACTGAGCGCTGCCTATGAAGAGGCTAAAACGAGAGGCGTTTCCTATGCGCCAACAGTCTATCTCGGCGACGAACCGTTTCAGGGTCGCGCGCAACTGCCGCTGGTGCTTGCGCGCTACAAGGCCGGGGTGTGATGTGCCTGTCAGTCGGCCGGGGTGTCTGTTGACAGTAGAAGGCTGGCTCCTTCAGCATCACGGGCCGGCTCGCGCCCGACTATTAACAATAAGGTAAACCTTCCTATGAAAACGCGAATTACAGAACTCTTCGGTATCGAGCACCCAGTGATCCAGGGCGGCATGCACTATGTAGGTTTGGCCGAAATGGCTGCAGCGGTATCCAACGCCGGTGGGCTGGGCATCATTACCGGCCTGACTCAAGGCACGCCGGAAAAGCTGGCCAATGAAATCGCGCGCTGCAAAGAAATGACCGATAAGCCTTTCGGCGTGAACCTAACCTTTCTGCCATCGCTTACTCCTCCTGATTATCCGGGTCTGGTCGACACGATTATCGAAAGCGGCGTTAAAGTAGTAGAAACCGCGGGCAACAATCCGGCGAAATGGATGCCACAGCTTAAAGAGGCGGGCATTAAGGTCATCCACAAGTGCACCTCGGTGCGCCACTCGGTTAAGGCTCAAGACATCGGCTGTGACGCCGTTTCAGTGGATGGTTTTGAGTGCGGTGGCCATCCCGGCGAGGATGACATTCCGAACTTCATTTTGCTGCCACGTGCTGCGGACGAGCTAGAGATCCCCTTCGTTGCTTCTGGTGGCATGGCAGACGCGCGCTCCCTAGTCGCGTCTCTGGCCATGGGCGCGGAAGGCATGAACATGGGCACGCGCTTTATTGCAACCAAGGAAGCCCCAGTACACGACAACGTGAAGCAGGCGATTCTTAATGCGTCTGAATTAGATACCCGCTTGGTTATGCGTCCTTTGCGCAACACCGAGCGAGTGCTCACAAATCCTGCAGTAGAGCGCCTGCTCGAGAAAGAAAAAGCCATGGGTAGTGATCTTAAGTTCGAAGATATTGTTGGCGAAGTAGCAGGCGTTTACCCCAAGGTGATGACCGAAGGCGACATGGATGTGGGCGCGTGGTCCTGCGGCATGGTCGCTGGATTGGTATACGACATTCCAACGGTTCAAGAATTGATGGATCGTATTATGAACGAGGCCGATGCTTTGATCTCTGAGCGTTTGGCGCGTTTTTCTGCGGCCTAGCGGGCTGCTCGAAGTGGTGGGCTGCTCAACGATGAAGCGCTGGCCGTACGCGGCGTCAGCGCTGCAGAGTAAGCACTCCTCAAGGCAACCCAATGGACTTTGATATTCGTCCGGCCCAGGCCGAAGAAATGGGTCAGTTGGGTTTGATGGCGTCTTATTCTTATGGGGGCGCCTTCGGCGACGGCGAGGACAATATCGCCGCAGCTGGCACCAAGCCTGAATGGACGCTGTGTGCCTTTGATCGATCAGCGCAAGACGAGAACGGTCATCCCTTGATGGCCACCTCCTATGCAGCATTTCCTTTTACGATTCGCGCCAATGGCCGAGCCATGGCCATGGCGGGTATATCAGTGGTGGGCACGCGCCCAGAATATCGGCGCCTAGGGTTGTTGCGCCAGATTATGACGCGAGCGTTTGCGCAGCAGCGCGAGCGGGGCCAGAGTGTGGCCGGGCTGTGGGCTTCTCAGGCCGCGATTTATCAGCGCTATGGCTTTGCGCCTTCGGGTATGAACCGCCAGTACGCTATCGATACCGCAGATATCGCATTAATGGGTGAGCCTCCTGCAAAGACGTATACCGTGAGCCGGCATCGTCCCGCCGCAGTATTGGATGCGATACGCGAGGTGTATAAGACGTTCATCGCCAAGCGCACCGGCTATCTGCACCGCGGCAAGTCACTGTGGCTGAATTCTGTGCTGGCGGAGGAAGGAAGCAGCGCGGCGGACGGGCCCGTTTATGTGGCCATGGTTGGACCCACCGAGGCTCCCCGTGGTTACGCGGTATATACGCTGCGCGCAGGTCAGGTACAACACGCCTCGCGGCCGCAAGAGATCAAGATCCGTGACTTAGTTTGGCTCGACATGGATGCCTGCAAAAGTCTCTGGCAGTTTTTTGCGAAGCACGACTTGGTGGGCCGCGTCAGTTGGGCTAACGCGCCTCTCGATGACCCAGCACCCAGTCTGATGGCTGAACCGCGAATGCTGCACACCAAGGACACGGAAGCAACGTGGTGGCGCATTGTCGATGCGGTAGCCGCGCTGGCTCAGCGCGGCTACGGCCATCAAGAACGCCTCGTGCTGGGCATCGCTGGGGACGACTTAGCCCCTTGGAATAACGGCACATGGTGCCTCGAGACGACAAGTGGCTTAGCGAACGATGCGCAGGTAAATGCGGTGAGCGATGCCCCGGATGTTGAACTGTCGGTAAGAGCCCTGGCGGGTCTCTATAGCGGCATGTATTCCGCGCGCACGCTGGCGAATTGGGGACAGCTATCGGGTAGTGAGCAAGGCATCGCGATCGCAGACCGGCTATTTTCCACAACGTTCGCACCACATTGCGCCGACCACTATTAGCGCGCACATAGAGAGTTCCAGTGAGGAGAGGACATGATGCTGGAGAAAGTTGACCCGTCGGTTGTCGGGGTATCCCAAGAGCGTCTTAAGCGGATCACCCGCTGGCTAGAGCAGCAAGTTGGTGAGGGCAAACTTGCGGGCGCAAGCGCGCTTGTTGCGCGCCGAGGAAAAATTGCCTACCTGCAGTGCGCGGGTTTCGCCGACAAGGAAGACGGCAAGGTGCTCGCCCCGGATTCCATCGTGCGCATCTATTCTATGACCAAGCCGCTTACCACCGTGGCCGCGATGATGCTCTACGAAGAGGGGTGTTTTCAGCTTGATGACCCCGTTGCCAAATATTTGCCCGAGTTTGGCGATACGCCTGTCTGGCGCGGGGGTGGTGCACCTATTACTGATGTAGAAGAGCAGCGCTCACCGATGCTCGTCAAGCAACTGATGAGTCATACCTCAGGTTTGACCTATCACTTTATGCATAGCACACCGGTGGATGCGCAATACCGCGAGCAGGCTATTGAGTTTCAAAGTCATTCAGAATCACTCGCACAGATGACTAGGCGATTGGCGTCGATACCACTGCTTTGCCAGCCCGGCAGCCAGTGGAATTATTCGGTTGCCACCGATGTGCTAGGTCGCTTAGTAGAGGTCTTGTCGGGTATGAGTCTCGCGGATTTCTTTCGCCAACGCATATTCGCACCCCTGAAAATGGTGGACACGGGTTTCTCGGTGCCTGAACAAACCCGACATCGTTTCGCTGCGCTTTATGGCCCTGCGGTGGGCGGCGATATGAGTTCTGTTGGCGGTGCGGCAGCCACGGTGCCTCAAGAGGAGCGTGGCGGGCTTGTGCTGCAGGAGTCTTCAACCCAATCGGTCTATTTTGAGGAACCGATGTCGTGTTCGGGGGGCGGTGGATTGGTGAGCACCATCGGCGATTACGCGCGTTTTTGTCAGATGCTCATCAACGAGGGCGAACTGGAAGGTGAGCGCTTACTAGCGCCGTCAACGCTGCGCTACATGAGAACGAACCAATTGCCTAATAACTGTGATATGGCTGCTATGGGCCAGCCAGTATGGAGCGAGACCAGCTACGACGGCATCGGCTTCGGCTTGGGTTTTGCCGTGGTGCTGGACCCAGTAAAAGCGTCGATCATCACCTCCGTCGGCGAACACCACTGGGGTGGCGCTGCCAGCACCTTTTTTTGGGTCGATCCTGCAGAAGAACTTTTTGTGGTTTTCCTCACGCAGTTGGTGCCTTCATCGACCTATCCGATTCGCCGTGAGCTGAGGGCGCGGGTGTATCAGGCACTTGTGAACTGAACGCACTGAAAGAGCAAACACATGGATATTCAAACCTATCAGTCTCTCGGTCTCGATGTGCCTTGGGAGGACCTGCACCCCCGTAATTACCAAGTGAATGGGCGGGCAATCAGCGATATCGACGCGTCGTTGTCTACTGCCGGCGATCTTCACTACCACCCTTGTGCTGAGGCCCAGAGCACCGCGGAACTCGAGGGCGAGATTCATACCTTCGAGCAATGGAATCACAGCGGGATATATCCCGACACCCAGCGCAAGATCAGCGTCTATTTGCCGCCAGCGGGACAGGGTGAAAGTCCGCTGAACTTGCTCGTCTTTAATGACGGGGAGGCCTACCGTAGTGATAAAGGAGCGGTGCGGGTTCCTCGGGTGCTGGAGAGTATGTTCAACCAAGGCGAGCTGGCGCCGACTGCCGCCATATTCGTGATGCCAGGCGTGCCAGAAAAAGCCGCGTCAGAACCAGACAAGCAGGTGCGTTATCACCTTGCCCATCGTCAGCGCAGCTTCGAATACGATTCTTGCACTGCTTTGTACGGCGAGTTCCTGCTGCGCGACGTACTGCCGTTTGTGCAAAACGAGCTACAGGCCGAATTCACCACAGATCCCGCACGGCGCGGCCTAGTCGGTATATCCAGTGGTGGTGTCTGTGCATTCAACGCGGCTTGGTATTTTCCCGGGCACTTTGCGCGAGTGATCAGTCACTGCGGCTCGTTTACGAACATTCGCGGGGCGAATAACTACCCGTATTTGATACGCAGCACACCACGTAAACCACTACGGGTGTTTTTGCAGAGCGGGGAGCGCGATGCCGATATCGTGACCGGGAGTTGGCCGCTCGCAAATCAACAGATGGCAGCGGCGCTGGCATACGCAGGATACGATCATCGCTTTGAGTTCGGCACCGGAGGCCATAACTTGCGTCATGGCGGTGCTTTATTCGCCGAAACACTACGCTGGGCTTTTCGTTCTTGAATTTACGCGCTCCGCCGATTGGTTGTTAACTTTTGGTATCAGGCGTTGTGATGCCTTTTTCGAACAGACGGTGGCGGCTCGACAGCGAGTGGCCTCTTCG
>SHAE01000101.1 GCA_004213835.1 OM182 bacterium
CAATCGGCTATGTGTTTGATGATATTTACGGGTGTGGGATTTGGCTTGGTGGGCACGCTGCAGCGTGCCACCCTCTACGTCATTGTTGCGCTGATTTGGCTCGCGCAGATAACTTTCAGCCTCTGGTGGCTGGCGCGTTTTCGGTTCGGACCGGTCGAGTGGCTGTGGCGCTACCTGACCTACGGCAAGGCGCCGGTTATGCGCTTGGACTAGAAAGGTCTGAATCACCAGCCAAATGGCGGCTATCGCCCCAGATGAGGGCGTGGTAGGTTTATTGGGTTGCGTTTCGGTGACTTTTCAGGGTTCACGCAGAAACTGCTAATAAACACCTATACGGTCACGACAACTCAGTCGCACAAAGCAAAGGAGTGCGAATAGGGGTCGAGGGCGTCCGATGAACAAGCAGGAGATGCCGATGTGGGCGATTGTTCCCATCAAGACGTTCGAGCGCGCGAAACAACGACTGGCTAACGTCTTAAACGAAGAGGAACGACGATCGCTGATGCTGGCCATGGCACGTGATGTGCTCACCTGTTTGTCCAAAGCCGAGCACCTAACGGGTATTTTGATTGTCTCGCGTGCAGCCGAGGCAGACGTGCTGGCTTCCGCTTTTTCCACCGAACGTTTTGCCGAAAGCCCAGACGCTAATTTAGCCGGTGCGCTTACCCAAGCAGCCGACTACTTGGTAGAGCACTTTAACGCCAAGGGTGTTTTCATTGTACCGGCGGACGTGCCAGGCATTGCCAACGATCAGGTGGACGCGCTGATTCAAGCCAACACTTGCGTCACCCTGCTGCCGGACGCGGAGAACATTGGCACCAATGGCATGATTTGCAGCCCTGCGCATGCCATTCCTTTCATTTTCGATGGTAAAAGCTTCAAACCCCACGCGGATGCAGCTTTCGCCAACGGTATGACGCCGCGGCTGATACCAAGCAGCTGTTTTGCGCTGGATATCGACACACCCAGCGATCTGCAAACCCTACTAGCGGAACACCCGCGCAGCCAAACCGCCACCTATTTATACCGATCAGGTATCGCCCGCCGCTTGGCAAACCGGCAACCAAAACCGGAGACCCAATCATGAACGATGTACTGCAACAGGTGCGCGACGGCGGCAGGCTCAGTGATAGCGATGCGCTGGCTTTGGCGACATTCACCGACACACGGGCCCTAGCCGATGTGGCATCGATTTTGCGCGATCAAGGCTTTCGCAACACGGTGACCTATTCCCGCAAGGTGTTTATTCCGCTGACGCATTTGTGTCGCGACGTTTGCCACTACTGCACCTTTGCCCAGGTACCGCGCAAAGTCATGGCACCCTACATGAGCATTGAAGAAGTGCTAGAAGTAGCACGGCATGGCGCAGCCATGGGCTGTAAAGAAGCCCTGTTCACCTTGGGCGAAAAACCCGAACTGCGCTACAAGGCCGCTCGCGAAGCCCTTGCTGAGATGGGTTACGAATCCACCACGGATTATTTGTTCGCTGCCGCCAAGGCCGTGTTCGAAGAAACAGGCATGCTGCCGCACCTAAACCCAGGCAATTTAGAACCAGAGGAACTGGCGCGCCTCAAAACGGTGTCGCCCTCCATGGGCATCATGCTGGAGTCGGCGTCCGAGCGCCTTTGCGAAAAAGGCATGCCCCACTATGGCTCGCCAGACAAAATTCCCGCAGTCAGACTGCAAACGTTGGCCAACGCTGGTATTGCCAAGGTGCCGTTTACGACAGGCATTTTGATCGGTATCGGCGAGACCCGACTGGAACGCATCGAGAGCCTGCTGGCCATTCGCGAGATTCATGAGCAGTACGGTCACGTCCAAGAAATCATCGTGCAAAACTTTCGCGCCAAAGCGGAAACCAAAATGGTGAATGCGCCGGAACCCAATCTGAACGAGTTGCTGTGGACCATAGCCATTGCTCGCCTGATATTCGGGCCGACCATGAGCGTGCAGGCACCCCCCAACCTTAGCCCCGGCGTGCTGCCGCAAATTGTGCATGCAGGCATCAACGATTGGGGCGGCGTGTCGCCGGTAACCCCAGATTTTGTGAACCCAGAAGCGCCATGGCCGCATCTTGATGAACTGGCCCGAGAAACCGCTGCCGCGGGTAAGTTCTTAACTGAGCGTCTGACCATGTACCCCGACTATGCGGTCGATCTTGATCGCTGGGCACACCCAGACCTTCATGTGCGCATGCTCGAGATGATCGATGCAGAGGGTTTTCCTCGCATCGACGAATGGTGTCCGGGCGATGTCGATACAGCGCCACCGTTGGACGTGATGAACGCCATTGTAAATACACCTCGTCAAGTCAGCGCCGATATTGCCGCGCTGCTTGATAAGGCCAGCGCTGGAGAGGCGTTAGAAGAGGCCGAGATCATTCGGTTGTTTCAAAGCCGCGGCGATGACTTCACCGCGGTCGTCCAGCGCGCAGATTCATTGCGCGCTAGCACGAGCGGTAACAGCGTCAGTTTTGTGGTGAACCGCAACATCAACTACACCAACATCTGTTACTTCAAATGCCAGTTCTGTGCTTTTTCCAAGGGCAAGCTGTCAGAGAACCTGCGCGGACGGCCTTACGATTTATCCGATGAAGAAATCGCTCGGCGCACCACAGAGGCATGGGAGCGCGGCGCGACGGAAGTGTGTATGCAAGGGGGGATTCACCCCGAGTACACCGGCGAGACCTACATCAATATCGTGCGCACGGTGAAGGCAGCCCAGCCCAACATGCACGTGCACGCCTTCTCGCCACTGGAGGTATGGCAAGGCGCCGCAACCCTAGACATGGACGTTAGCGCTTACTTACAGCAACTCAAGGACGTTGGGCTCAACACCCTACCAGGCACCGCGGCAGAAATTTTGGACGACGAAGTACGCAACATTATTTGCGCGGACAAAATCAATACGCAGCAGTGGTTGGACGTGATGGAGGCCGCCCACAGTGTCGGCTACAAAACCACCGCCACCATCATGTATGGTCATGTGGAGAAGCTCGAGCACTGGGCGCGACACATCATGCGCGTGCGGGCGCTGCAAGAACGCACCGGCGGCTTCACCGAGTTTGTACCTCTGCCCTTTGTGCATATGGAAGCACCCATGTACCTCAAGGGTAAGGCACGCAAAGGCCCGACTTTCCGGGAAGCGATTTTGATGCACTCAGTGGCTCGACTTGCCCTGCACGGGCAAATCGACAACATTCAAACCAGTTGGGTCAAGATGGGCCACGAAGGTGTGAAAGCCTGCCTGAATGCTGGCTGCAATGATCTTGGCGGCACGCTGATGAACGAATCCATTAGCCGCGCAGCAGGTACCCAGCACGGGCAAGAGACCAATCCACGACAGATGGCCAATCTGATTCGTCGTCTTAATCGTGACCCGCAGCAACGTTCTACCGGCTACGGCAAGGTAAGTGAAGAGCGAATCAAGGCAGGTTTGGCACAAGGCGAATTGCTGGAGATCATCAACACGCCAGCAGAGAAGTACGAGCGTAAGACGCCCAAGCAAGACCTGATTCGTAACGTCTCAGTCTAAACTCGGTTGATCCGCGGGCACGATCATGATGGCCCGCGGTTGACCGACATCGAGTCAGCCCGCCGAACCAGCGGTCTACAAGTCCTTCCAACACAATCTCGGTTGCAGGCCAGTTCGGTGTGATCCATTTAGCGAATCAGGCATTTCAACAAGCCTGACTCTTGAAGCAATTGCCGCCTGCTGCAGTAATGGATTTTTGGTTGGATCTCACCATGACAAACCCAACTGCCACCGTCGCTGCTGCGCAGCCCGGCATTCTCGCGCCACCACCACCGCTGGCCACATATCTGTTATTTCAGGCACCCGAAGCCGGTGTTGAAGAATTGGTCGAGACTCTGTCGGACAACTTTGCCGAGGCAATCGCAGCCGGCACACTGGTTGTCGGCCTTGGCAGTAACCTGCTGGACAGCGCGGATTCAGCCATTGGCTATCACCGTTATCAACAGCCCAATGACGGTTACGCACTGTCCCCGGCCAACCCTGCCGATCTGGCCATTTGGCTGCGAGGCAGCGACCGCGGCGAGTTGCTTCATCTGAGCCGAAACCTTGTCGATGCCCTAGGCCAAAGCTGCCGTCTAACGGGCATTACCCACGGCTTTACATACAAACGTCGCCCCACTGACGATGACGTTATTGTCCACGATCTTTCAGGCTTCGAGGACGGCACCAAAAACCCACAGGGCCAAGAGGCCGTCGAAACAGCATTGCTCAGTTCCTCTGCGACCCACCTGAACGGCGGCAGCCTGTAGGCGCTACAGTCATGGCAGCACAATTTCGAGTGGCTTAACGCCGCAAGCGATACGGAAAAAGAGCACGCCATTGGCCGCAGCTTGCTCGACAACCATGAACTTGACGACAACTCACCCTGGGCCCACGTTGCCCGCACGGAGCAGGAGAGCTTCGCGCCAGAGGCTCACATGCTCAGACGTTCGATGCCTTGGTGTGATGATCAGTTGAACGGCGGCCTGATGTTCTCGTGCTTTGCGCACTCGCTGTATCCCTTCGAAATTCAGCTGAGCCGCATGCGCGGCTGCGAGGACGGCATTCAAGACGCAATATTTCAATTCTCCAAAATCATCGGCACCAGCTATTTTTGGTGCCCACCCATCGACGAAACGGGAAGACTCCGCTACGTTGAATAGCCTTTGTACCTCCGCATTTCATCCTCAAGAGCAATACGATGGAACAAATTTGGCTAACCTGGGCGAAGCAGCTTCAAGCCATCGCCTCCACCGGCGTTCACTTTGCGAGTGATCCCTACGACCGTGAGCGCTATGCAGAAGTGGCGCACATTGCACAGCAAATGCTGCGCACACTTGGAGATGTTCCCATAGAGAAAATCGAGGGCTTGGTCACAGACTTCGCCAAGGGTTACGCAACACCGCGCATAGACGTGCGCGGGGCAGTCATACAAAACGATCAAATCTTGTTGGTGCAGGAAAAAGCCGACGGTTTGTGGAGTTTGCCCGGAGGCTATGCAGACGTCGGGCTTTCCGCCTCAGAAAATGTCACTAAGGAAATTTCCGAAGAGGCGAATATTCAAGTTGCGGTCAAGAACCTATACAGCGTTCGGCATAAGGCCAAGCATGCCTACACCGAGGACGCCCGCGACTTCTATAAGTTCTTTTTTCTGTGCGAACAGACCGACGATGCCGCTCCTAGCCCTGGGCTTGAGACACGCAACGTGGGTTTCTTCAGCCAAGACGAACTGCCCGAGCTTTCCCAAGGCCGAGTGATCGTCGACGACATTGCTGCAGCGTTTCATGCACAACGACAACCTCTGCCACCCGCCCTATTTGATTAGCGCCCGCCGGCGATTGGAGAACTGTTGAGAGTAAATGTCATTGGTACAAGTGGCAGCGGCAAATCGAGCTTTGCAAAGCAGTTAACTGGGGCACTGAGAATCCCCTATCTTGAAATGGATCGCCTGTATTGGAAACCGAACTGGCAGGAACCCAAAGACGAGGCGTTCTTTTCCCTTCTTGAACAAGCACTATCCAGCGACGCATGGGTGCTGGATGGTAACTACACGCGTACGACGCACATCAAGTGGCAGCGAGCCGACCTCGTCATATGGATCGACTACTCATTGTTACTCACTGTGTACCGAGTGATTAAGCGCTCGATCCTGCGAGTTTGG
>SHAE01000102.1 GCA_004213835.1 OM182 bacterium
TATTGAACACCAAGCCCGGCGCAAGCAGTGTGTTGTATGACCGAGAGTTAACCGTGGAGGTGTGGTACCCAGCGTTAGTGCCTGAGGGCGAGGCCAGCCTCGGCCAGTACATCGCAGTGACGAGAAATCCCGCCATTACAGCCACGCTTTTTGGCAGAGCGGTACGCGATGCAGCACCCAATAACGCCGTTGGACCTTTACCGTTGGTCGTCATTTCTCATGGCTATCCCGGTAACCGATATCTCATGAGCCATCTGGGCGAGAACCTCGCTAGCAAGGGTTTTGTCACCGTATCCATCGACCATACCGACAGTACCTATGACGATCAGCAAGCCATTGCCAGCACCCTTTATAACCGACCCTTGGACCAGCGCTTTGTGATTCAGCGCATGGCCGAGCTGTCTGCAGATCAGAACCACTTTTTGGCTGGTCTGGTAGATGCAGAACATACCGGTGTTCTGGGTTACTCGATGGGTGGCTATGGGTTGATCAACAATCTTGGCGCCGGATTCAGCGACATGGCGGTTCAGTCGCCCGCGGCACCTGCCAATGAATTACTGGCGCTTCACGCCGCCAGCAACTCGCATTATCGGGACAGCCTCGATCCGCGCATCAAGGCGGGCTTTGCCGTCGCGCCCTGGGGCATGGCCGAAGGCGTGTGGCACAGCGAAGCGCTGGCCGGCATTCACACACCAACATTTTATTTGGTTGGCGACAAAGACGATACGGTGGGCTATGAAACCGGCGTTCGAGCCATGTACAACGCCGCTTACAACAGCGAGCGATACCTGTTGACCTTTATCAATGCGGGCCATAACGCCGGTGCACCCATGCCATTGCCGTGGGAGATGCTGGAGAGCCCCTCGGGCAAAGGCGCCGACCATTACATCGACTCGGTCTGGGATAACGTAAGAATGAACAACGTAATGGCGCATTTCGCGACCGCGCACTTTAGCCTATACCTCAAGGCCGATGCGTCCATGCGCCGTTACCTAGATATTCACCCTGAAGATGTGCAGACGAATGGCGCGACTGGCGAGAAGCCAGAACAAAATTCCCCTGAGCCTTGGCCAGGATTTACAGCAGGCTCAGCCGTTGGTCTAAGGCTTGAGAAACTGCGGCGCGGAGAGAAGGGTTGATGACTGCGATCGGTATCAAGATCTGCGCTAGCCGATTTCGCAGTAAGATTTGGCATTTTAACTCCGCCAAGCAGCTGAGTTTTCTTCAGATCACTCTTCGAACGACGAGAGCACTTTGGTGAAAAAGCATCAGGGTCAGAATGCGAATACTGACGCAGAAAAGGTTAACCCCTTTAACGAGTTGGGCTTTTGGCAGTTTACGCTGGTTTCGACGCTCACCGTGGCGCTACTGCCTTGGTCCTTAATCGGCGTATTTTTGCTGTTTGGATCTCAAGTAACCAAGAATTTGGTGTCTGCCCTGGTGCAGGATTTTGTCAAAACCCTCGCAGCGGTGCTGCTCGGCATTGGCCTGATTGTTGGGCTGGTCGTCTGGATATTTTGGTATTAGTGAGCGCTGCGCGCGCTTTTGTATGATCAGCTAGGGATATCTGCGGAGTAAATCATGATTGAGAAAACCGACCATCGTATTGCCAGCCATTGTGGCGAGGGTCAGTTACTGCTGCGCAACAAGTGTCTGGTCGGGCATGGCACACCCCAAGCGGCTAAAACCGTGCTCTTCGTGCATGGTGCGACCTATGGCTCTACAGATACCGTTGACTACGCGCTAGAAGATCAGTCATGGCTCGACGTGCTGGCTTCACAAGGTTTCGACGCCTGGTGCTTGGATTTGCTGGGATACGGACAATCAGATCGGCCGACCCAGATGGATCAACCTGCGCAAGACCACGCGCCGCTAGTCGATACCGCCTTTGCCGTCGCAGATGTGCACCAAGCGGTATCCCATATCTTACGCCTGCGGAATATTCAGGGTGTAAATCTTATCGGCTACAGCTGGGGTACGGCGATTTGCGCCAGCTATGCGGGCCAATACCCACAAAACGTGAATAAACTGGTCTTACATGGAGCCCTGTGGCTTGAGGGTTTGGCGCCTTCTGGCCAGACCGCCGACAACATTGGCGCCTACCGCACCGTCGATGCCGCTTCGATGATGACGCGGTGGGCCATCGGTCTCGAAGCTAACGACATCAATCGCGTGGTAAGTGAAGAGGCGCGCTTGCGTTGGTGTGAGCAAACGGTGGCCTGTGATCCACAGCACGCATCAACAGGCCTGCTGAGGGCGCCCACTGGGGTGATGAAGGATTATGCGCAATGTCGCGAGTCCGGTGCCGACTGGTATGACCCCGCATTAATCCAAGCTCCGGTACAGATTGTGGTTGGTGCATGGGACGCCGAAACGACGCCAGCTCAGGGCCAGCGATTGTTTGAGCGACTAACCCATGCTGTCACCAAGCAAATGACCGTCATTGGTGACGGCACGCACTCCCTGATGCTTGAAAAAAATCGTCATCAGCTTCATGGCGTCGTAGCACAGTTTTTGCTGAGTTGATCGCGACGCAGGCTGTCGTGAGTGTTCAGTCCTGAGCTAGGCAGCGTTCTGCTACTACCAAATCAATGTCGTTAGCCTTACCCTAATCGGCTTTTGTTGGTCTCTTTGCTTTTTGGGGTGGTGGATGCATATCAGCGGTAAAGTTCAGTCGGGTTTCGAGCCAGTGCGTGAGCTGTTTACGCGGAGTCTGACGTCAAAGCGCGATCGCAACGCCCAGTTGTGCATCTATATTGGTGAAGACCGTGTTGTAGACCTGTGGGCAACTGACGGTGAAGAACCCTTCTCGCCGGATTCATTGGTCAATGTGTTTAGCAGCGGCAAAAGTATTGAGTGCATCCTGCTGGCCATGCTGGCAGACCAAGGGCTACTGAACTTTGCCGAGCGGGTGGCGACCTACTGGCCCGAGTTTGTCGGTACACAAAACAACAAAGACAAGCTGACGGTAGCGGACGTGATGCGGCACGAGGCTGGGCTTGCTTCTCTCAATGTCACTTTGTCGCCGGAACAACTCACAGCCTCTGCGCTTAAGCAAAATGCGGTTGGCCAAGTGTTAGAGCAGCACCCACTGCGCTTTCCCAGAGTGAGCGGCTCACCGCGGGAATATCACGCGATTACCCGAGGCTGGATCGCCAACGAGATTTTCCGCCGTGTGGAGCCCACCGGCAGAACCATGGGCGAGTTTTTGCGTGACGAAGTCAGCACGCCCTTGGGCATCGACGTCTTCTTCGATGTGACCGACGATCAGGCCGAAAACATTTGTCGCGTGCAGGCGCGCAGATGGGGTTCGCAGTTGCTCGACAGTTTTGTGCCCGGTTCTCAGGCCCGGCGCATCGGTCTTACGCCAACCGAAATGCTGAGCAGAACACGTCGCATCCTGCCCGCGATTCGGCGTCGGCGACGCATGCAGGAACCCATGCCTATGACTGGTATGCACGAAGAACGATTCGGCACGTTTGATTCTGCACCTTGGCTGCAAGCACAGGTTCCTTCTGCGGGCGCCAAATGTTCTGCCAGAGGCTTGGCAAAGCTGGCGGCAGCGATGGCGAATGGCGGTGCGATAAACGGCCAGCACGTGCTGGGCGCAATGGGCCATGAGGCCCTGCATGCCGATCCCATAGTGCGCAAAATGACGATTATGGATAACCGCTTTACCCAAGCGGGATTGGCATTGTTTCACGATGCCGATGCGGCGAAAGGGCCGTTGGAAGCAGGCATCAGTTTAGGTCGAGACGGATTTTATGGTTGGATGGGTCTGGGTGGTTCAGTTTTTCAATGGCATCCCCAGCGACGCATCGGTTTTGCCTACGTGCCGACGGCACTGAATCCAATAGATCTGTTTAACGAACGGGGAAAGTCTTACCAAAAAGCCATCGTTCAATGTCTCGACGACGCCTCTTGATTAGGGATTTTTCAGCGGTCCAAGTCGGTTTTCTGCTAGTTTGGTCAACATCTAAAACAAAAATTTGGACCTGTTGCCCATGAGCGACCCCTATGACCTAAAGCCTCATATACGAACCGTTAGAGACTATCCCATAGCTGGCGTGGAGTTTCGTGATATCACCAGTCTGCTGGAGACGCCTGCGGCCTTTGTGACCGCTTGCAACGCGATGACCAATATCTGCAGAGATTTTCAGCCCACGACAGTGGTCGCCATTGAGAGTCGGGGCTTTATTTTTGCCGGACCGATGGCTCATGAACTTGGCCTGCCATTCGTGCTGGCACGCAAGCCGGGAAAACTGCCGAACCCCGCTTTCAGTCGGTCGTTTGATTTGGAATATGGCAGCACGGCTTTAGAGATTCAGAAAAACACCGCCATCGACAGCCAAGACCGAGTCGTCATCGTAGACGACTTGATCGCCACCGGCGGTACGGCCATGGGTTGTGCTGAGTTACTCAACGAGGATTTCGGTGTGCCAAAGGAAAATATTTTGGTGGCCGCGCTCATCGACCTGCCCGCGCTGCAGGGTAGTGCGGCCATTCATGCCGCGGGTTATCAGGCCCAGACGATTATTGCCTACGACTAGCTGCCAAGGTTAAGTCGACCTCAGTCGTCTGTTTTCGAGCCAATGCCCGTCATCAAGGCGTTAATGCTCGCCAGCGGTAGTTTAGGCCTCCGGTCAAAGTAGAGTAGCCCATTAATCTCTTGTTGGATGTCTGTGAGCTGAGTCCAGACAAATCCTTGCAGGCTGCCTGCTGCGTGAATCATGTCAGTGATTTGGCGTATGTGCTGCTCAAGGGCTTCTTCGCTCTGGGGGATGTCGCCATAGCTGAAATCGCTATCGCTGTAGCTGCCAAAGCCAATACCGCCGCATTCGGTGAGTAAGATGGGCAAACCTGCAACCGCCGCCGCGGGCAATGCGCCGGCTCTTTCGTGGCCACCATATTCGTCTGTTACCGACCTGCTTGGGTCTGCAATCAACTCGTCTAAGCGCGTCGCGACGTCACGATTTTCAAAATACAGGTGCAGGGTCCACAGATCACCGGAGGAAAACTCCCAGCCATCATTGCCCACCACACATCGTGATGTGTCCAGAGCCTTGGTGAGACCGACAATGCCATCGACAAAGGCGCGCTGGGCTGGTCGTTCCGCCTGATGCCAAACGCCCCATGACTCGTTAAAGGGAACCCATGCCATGACGCAGGGATGACCGCGATCTCGTTTGACCAGATCGATCCACTCGCTGGTCAAGGCTTCAACCAGTTCGGTGGAGAAAATTCTGCCCGAGGGCATTTCTGCCCAAACTAAAAGACCCAGCTTGTCCGCCCAGTAGAGGTAGCGCGGATCCTCGGCCTTTTGGTGTTTACGGGCACAGTTAAAACCCATGGCGAGGGTCAGTTCGACGTCACGGCGAATATCGTCGTCGGTCAGCGCTGTGTACCAGCCTTCAGGAAAATAACCCTGGTCGAGTATGCCGCGCAGATAGAGCGGTTGCTCGTTTAAGCGTAGCGCGCCGTCAACAACGGCAATTTCTCTCAGACCCACATGGCTATCTACCGTGTCGATATCGTT
>SHAE01000103.1 GCA_004213835.1 OM182 bacterium
GGTTGCTTGAAGGCGGTCGGGGGTGTGTCGAGTTGCTGCAAAACAGTGTAACCGTCGCGCTCTACGTTTATCTGGGCTACAGCATTCTGGGCCTGCAGCTGGCTTTCATGATGAACGCCGCGGTCATGGTCATACTTGGGGTGGTGGCTTGGTTCATGTTGCCATCCCAGACGTTGCTAAAAACCGACAACGATACGCACCAAGCAAACCAGGAAGTGCTGGCGGGTATGAAGCTCACCCTGCGGTTGCCGGAGGTATGGCTCGCTGGCGCCGTCGGCTTCTGCGTTTACTTCGTCTATACCGCCATGCCGTACTTTGTCACCTATTTAGACGAAATGTATGTGTTGCCCGCGTTGGCCATATCTATGTTCGGCATCGCCTCAACCTCGGGCGGGCGTATCGCAGTGGCCTTTCCCTCGGGTTTCATCGCGGGTCGATTTTTCGGCGGTGCGGTCGGCGGACTTGGTGGTGGCTTCGCGCTGACCCTAGTATTGGGCTTGGCGATGGTCGGCCTGACCTTGATTCAGGCGTCATCTTGGCTGGCCATGACCTGTTTGATGGGCATCGCCTTTGCCATCTTTTTTATGCGCGCCCTGTACTTTGCGCCCTATGGAGAAATGGGGCTGCCGCAACGTTTTTCTGGCTCGGTAATCGCCATCGCATCCTTTATCGTTTATTTGCCGTCGTCCTTCGCCTACCTGCTTTGGGCGCTGATTTTGGATGGCAACCCCGGCGCCGATGGTTATTTACAAATGTTCTTCGCCATCAGCGTGGTGTCGATTGTAGGTTTGCTGCTAGCGCGCACCCTGCGCCAGCGCATGCGCAGCGGCACTGCCCAGCGTGTGGCGCAGCAGGTGGCGCAGCTGGACGCGTCGTTAGGGCTGCAGGGAGACGAGAAAAAACTCAGTGATCTGATCGATCAAGCGAACAATAAAAACAAACGGGAGTCTTCACGATGAACATTACCCCCCATGAGAACGATTTTGGCGCTGCCATTGAAGGCGTGGATTTGTCCCAGGCGTTAAGCGCCGAGGAAATCCAGCAGATCCGCCGCGCGTGGCTGCAGCATCGGGTGGTGTATTTTCCTGATCAGCAGATGACCCATGAGCAGTTGGAGATGTTCAGCCAAGCCATGGGGCCATTTGGTGACGATCCCTATGTGCAGGCCATTGATGGTCATGCGCATATTGTCGAGGTAAGGCGAGAACCCGAAGAAGACGTGCCGCTATTTGGCGGTACCTGGCACTCTGACTGGTCGTTTCAGCAAACCCCGCCGAACGCGACCATACTGCACGCCAAGATCATTCCCCCGGTGGGTGGCGATACTCACTATTGCGATGGGGTAAGGGCTTTCGCAAGTCTGGATACCGCCACGCAACAGCGCCTGCAAGATCTCAGTGCGATTCACAGCGCACGAAAACCCTACAGTCCTGAAGGCGTCAAAGCCGGTGGCGGGGATAGGCGCAGTATGACCTTGTTGCCTAGCGATGCAGCACACAATACTCAGCGCCACCCCATGGTGAGAACCCATCCAGAGACCGGCGAAAGAGCACTGTGGGTGAATCCGCTTTACACCATTGGGGTTGATGGCCTGTCCGAGGCAGAGGGTGAGGCGTTGCTCAGCGAACTGTTCGAGCACATGAAAAATCCCGAATTTATCTACTGCCATCGCTGGCGGCCGAATATGCTCGGCATGTGGGATAACCGCTGCGTCATGCACAGTGCCCAAGGTGGGTATGCCGGACATCGGCGGGTACTGCATCGGCTGACCGTTGCAGGTAGCGCGCCTTACTAGGGTTTTTTGCAGCGGAACTGTCTACGTCTTATCGCCTTCGCGAAGACGCATCTTGGCTTCGTTTTACCCAAGGTGTTTACTGGCGCTTTTTAACGGACCCAGCGACCATGCGCACATCGCTCTTTCTGCTGATTACCAGCCTACTTGCCGTGGGCTGTGATGCTGCCAAGCCAGCCCAATCCATCGCCAAGCCAGTATTTGCCTACCCTAAAACCCAACAACTGCCGGTGGTTGATGAGTATTTCGGTACATCGATCATCGACGCCTATCGTTGGTTAGAAGACGATCACAGCGCCGCGACAAAGGCCTGGGTAGATGCGCAAAACGCGGTCACATTTGACTATTTGAATGCGCTGCCGCGCAGGCAGGCGTTGCGTGATCGTCTTGGCCGGTTGCTCGATTACGAACGCGAGAGCGCGCCGTTCGAAGAGGGTGGTTACACCTATTTTTCGCGAAACTCGGGTTTGCAAAATCAGTCCGTGATTTACCGCATGAATGAGGACGGCCAGGAGCGCGTTTTTCTGGATCCCAATACTCTGTCTGTAGACGGCACGACCTCTGTTTCGTCGCTGTCGTTCTCGCCATCTGGCAAGCTCGCGGCCTACCAAAAGAGCGAAGGTGGTGCGGATTGGCGCAGCGTAGAGGTGCTCGACACTGCCTCGCTGCAAGTGATCGATCGTATTGAAGACGTTAAGTTCAGCGGCATCGCGTGGCAGGGTGAGGTGGGGTTCTATTACTCGCGTTACGACGCCCAAGACGGTGACGAGCTGACCGCCAAAACCGATCAGCATCGGCTGTATTTTCACCACGTAGGCGAGCCCCAGAGCGCAGACGAGGTGGTGTTCGGCGACGACGAAACGTTCCGCTATGTGTCGGGGTACGTGACCGAAGATCAGCAGTTTCTGGTGATTTACGCCAGCAATACGACCACGGGCAATCGCTTATACGTCAAGGATCTCACCGACCCGCAGGGCCAGTTGCTCAGTGTCGTTAACGATGAGACCTCAGACGTCAGCGTGATATTTGCTCAGGACGGCAGCCTGTATGCGCAGACGAACCGCGAGGCGCCGAACAGTCGCGTGGTGAAGTTTCGCCTGCCCACGCCCGCGGTCTGGCAGGACGTAATTCCGGAATCTGAGCATGTGCTAGACGCCTCGGCGGCAGGCGGATATTTCTTTGCGCAATACATGGTAGATGCCATTTCACGAGTGCAGCAGTTTTCCATCGACGGTCAACGGCTGCGCGAGATCGTACTGCCTGGCCCCGGTGATGCATCAGGTTTTCGCGGCAAGGCCAAGGACACCGTGGCGTACTACAGTTTTCAAAACTATAAAACGCCCAGTACGTTATTCCAGCTTGATCTGGCGACAGGTGACTCTTCGGTATATCGCGTCTCAAAGGCAGATTTTGACAGCGCGGACTATGTGTCCAAGCAGGTGTTCTACGCTTCTAAGGATGGCACCCGCGTACCCATGATCATTACCCATCGCGCCGATCTGGATCAGAACCAGACCCATCCCACCATGCTGTACGGCTACGGCGGTTTCGATATCAGTCTGACGCCGCGATTCTCCAGCACCATGGCGGCCTGGCTTGAGTCTGGTGGTGTTTATGCGGTACCCAACCTGCGCGGTGGTGGTGAATACGGTAAGGCTTGGCACGATGCCGGTACGCAAATGCAAAAACAGAATGTGTTTGACGACTTTATCGCTGCAGCCGAGTACCTGATCGATAGCGGCCTAACAGAACCTGCGAAGCTTGCGATTCGCGGCGGCAGCAATGGCGGTCTGCTCGTTGGCGCGGTGATGACCCAGCGACCCGATCTTGTGGCGGTGGCGCTGCCTGCGGTCGGTGTGCTCGACATGCTGCGCTATCACACCTTTACCGCTGGGGCTGGCTGGTCCTATGACTACGGTACTGCCGAGCAGTCGAAGGCGATGTTCGAGTATTTGCTCGGTTACTCGCCAGTGCACAACGTGCAGGCGGGCACCGCGTACCCGGCAACCTTGGTGACTACCGGCGACCACGACGATCGTGTTGTGCCTGCCCACTCCTTTAAGTTTGCCGCCCAGCTACAGGCAAAACACGCTGGCGATGCGCCGGTACTGATTCGGGTGGAAAAAGATGCCGGTCACGGTGCCGGCACACCAACGAGCAAGATCATTGATCTTTACGCTGACGTGCTGGCGTTCACCTTTGCCAATATGGCGGATTCCACAGATCCTGCAGAACCCGCAAAGGCGCCCAACATGGCGAAGGACGAATCTTAGAGACCGCTCAATTCATGCCGACAATCTCATACCCGGTACCGGCCGCGGCGGTGATGAAAATGCGTCCGCCCATGCCGGAATGGGTTTGGCAGTAGTAGTACAGGGTTTCGGTATCGATATCCGCTGGCACAGTAAATTGCAGATAGGCGCCGCTGCTTCCCGCGCTGCCAACATAGTCAACGTTGCTCGTGTACTCAGAGCCGCCGCCGTGAGTACCGTTGGCCTGTGCAGACAGTCGCATGGGGTGGGTCGAGTTGGATGAATCACTCTGCAGAAAACGGTAGGTCTTGCCCGCTTCCAGCGTAATGTCCGGACTGGCGCTGCCATTGATGTAGTACTTATTGCCGCCGCCGTAGCCGTTTGAGCCGCTGTCGACGATGACATTGATCTCCAGCGGTGCCTCGCCCGAGGTCTCGGCAATGTCGACGATCTCGATAGTGATCGCTTGGGTCGTCGATGTGGTGCCATCGCTCACCACGACGTCAGTTTGGTAGGTGGCCTTGGTCTCATAATCTGGCGCGTTTAGAAAAACCAGCACACCGGTTTGGCTGTCGATTGACAACTCCTGCGCATCGCCGCCGTCAAGAGAAAAGGTCAGGGCGTCTGCATCGGCGTCGGTGGCCTCCACCGTGGTAATACTCGTTTGGTTCTCATTCACCGAGATAGTCGATGCAAGATCAGCAAACGCCGGCGCAGCATTGCTGCTGGTTGTCGTAGTGCTCGAACCGCTGGTGCCCGTACTGCCTGTTGAAGCACCGCCGTAAGAGCTGTCTGAACCGCCGCCACCACCACCACCACAAGCGGTAAGCGTGGCGACGATGGCTCCAAGAAAGATAGAAACGAACGAAATACGCATGAGCGAGCCTTGCTAGTTGTTGATGTGAGGTCATTAACTTGCGGGGCGAGCCGTCGGCGTCCATAGCATGCGGCGTGGAAATTGTGTGGAATCGAAATTTTGTCTAGCTTGAGTGGCGCGGTTTGGTTCGACAGAGCATCGACACGCAGCGCCGCCTTCTTCGGGCACTCATTTAAGTGAGGAACCAACGCTAGGCTGGTTGAGCAGACGGCAACGCTCGCGACTATCCCCTACTGCGTTCTCTCCCCGCGCCTGGTCATGGTCATACCAGCCGAAATTCAAAACCGCATATGGTCAGGGTTTCGCCAGCGCGGCTGCGGTCAGCAGCATGCAGGTCTGCTGCGGCCATGCCGTCGCCGCGGCCGTCAACGGCTTCGACGAAACGCATCTGCGCATCATC
>SHAE01000011.1 GCA_004213835.1 OM182 bacterium
CTGGCCAGCGATCACCTAGAAATTGAGTGTTTCTGCACGGACTGTGACGCCTCGAAGGAAGTCGAATGACGATACCCGCATTGCTAGATCGCTCTGCGATTGTGCTTTCCATGATCTGTGTGGTGCACTGTTTGGCGCTGCCCGTGGCGATCATCATGCTGCCGGCACTATCTGCCTATTGGTTTGCTGATGAGAACTTTCATTTGTTGCTGCTGTACTTGGTGCTGCCAACCAGCGTCATCGCGCTTGGTCTTGGGTGTCGGCGTCATCGCATGTTCAAGATGATGCTCTGGGGCAGCGCGGGGCTGCTATGCCTCACCGTCGCCGCACTGCTCGGTCATGACCGGCTTGGCGAGTTGGGTGAAAAGGGCTTAACGCTACTCGGCGCGGGGTTGGTGGTTGTTGCCCACATCTACAACTTTCGCAACTGTCGGCAAAGCCAATGTGCGCATTAGCGCCGCCAACCTACAAACGCTAGTTCTCTTGTCGCAAATGCGTTAAGTGACTACGCGGTAACCCCGCTAATCACCTCGCTCGCCACGCTATGCAGGCGCTCCACCGGATCGCCGTCACCCATCATTGGCATCACGACTCGGCCCACACCAATGGACTCGAGCTCGCCGAGAAAATCGTTACCGCCAACGCCGGGCCACATGCAGGTCACTTCGATTTCAGACATGTCGCGATTGATGGCGTCGCATTCACGCTGCAGGTTTTCGAGGTGGCCTTTAAGTTCCGCCGGATCGCCTGTGGGCGCAAACCAGCCATTACCGAGCTGGGCAGTGCGCTGAAATATCTTGCCTTTGACACCGCCCATAATCACCGGGAAGGGGCTTTGTATGGGTAGGGGATAGCTCTTGAAGTTGGACCAGGACACAAAGTCACTGTCGTGCTCTACCACGTCGCCAGACCAAATTTTGCGCATGCCGGCTACGTAGTCATCAAAGCGGGCGCCGCGGCGCTCGAACGGCACGCCAAGCGCATCAAACTCTTCGCGCAGCCAACCAATGCCAACCCCCAACATGAAGCGACCGTTAGAGATGAAGTCTAGGCTCGCCGCCTGCTTGGCCATGTAAATGGGATTCACCTGGGACAGTATGTTCACCCCGGTGGCTAGGCGCAGGGTGGTGGTGGAGGCGGCAACCGCAGACAGCGCAATGAGCGGGTCGACAAAATTGGTCTCTGGCGCGGCACCCATGTTGCCGGACTTGTTGTAGGGATACTTTGATTCGTAATCCACCGGCACGATCACATGCTCAAATGTCCAAACCGATTCATAGCCCAGTGATTCCACCAACTGCGCTGTTTGCACCACTTGATCTGCCGATTGAACCCCAATGTTGATTGGAATAATGCCTACCTTCATGTCTCTCCCCTCGTGTCTATGAGCGTCGCCGAAATTTGCTCGGCTAGCGTGACGGATATTGCACGCCTACCTCACTGCCAGCAAAGCCTGCAGTAATTTCCAATACCGCGTGGCCGTGGTGAATGCGACCAAATTCGTCTGCAGCCCGCACGGTGACGGTATGTACGCCCGGCGGCAGCTCGGCGTCTAGGTTCGCTTCGAAGAGGTGTGTTGATACGGTTGCCTGCACAAAGGACTTCTTATCGGCGGCATGGCGCACGAATTGTTCGAGCATGTAGGGATCTTTGCGCAGATTTCTCTCAAGAGGTCGATACGCACCGTCGTTGATTCGGTAGCTGACCTGAGATTTCGGCCCACCGTCGAAAAGATTCACCATGATCGAGGCGGCTGCCAGCTCGTCCTGTGACATTCGACCGTCGAGCAACTGACCGGCCCTAAAGTCGCGCATTCCATTGGCCTCTAGCTGATGGTGCGCCACATCAAAGCGAATGCGCATTTGTTGGTCAGCGGGTTTGCCTGCGCCCTTGTAGCGCACGACGAGGTCTGTCGAGTCCACCTCAAGAATGTGATAGCCATTGGGGGTGCCGTCACGCTGATCGCTAATAGCGATACCGCGTTCATCGAAAGGGCCGCTCCACCAAGAGCCTGAGACGGTTGCCAGTACGTGGTGGTGGAAGGTGCCCGGGCCGTCGAAGCCGTCTTCTTCGCCGAAATAGAGGTGGTTATTGGTATGGGTGTGACCGGCGACGGAATACAGGTTAGGTCGGCCAGATAGCAGTTTGAATAAACCCCGACGATTGTCCGTGGCAGAACTGGTGACCTCACTGCCAAGCGGCGCGTGTGTGGCGACAAAGACTAGGCGATCTTTATCGACATACTCGAGTTCCTTCTCCAGCCAGCGCAGTTGTCGTTTGCTGATGCGAGCTTCGTATCCGCCGTTACCCCGCACATCGCCCGGATCAGCTTCGCCATTACCTTGGTAGTCAATGTTGTCGAGGACGACAAAAAGCGCGTCTGCGTATTCGAAGGCGTAGTAAGGAGGGCCGAAGAATTTCTTGAATGTCTCCAGCGAGTACTCGTCACTGTTCGCTTCAAAGTTCAGCTCGTGGTTGCCGGGCACGTTGTACCAAGGGATGCCAATCTGCGCGATCAGCGCGTTGTAGCGTGGGAACATGGAAAGATCATCGTACAAAATGTCGCCCAGGGTCATGCCAAAGGCCGCTTCGCTATCGATAAGCTCTGCGACGACATCGTCGCGGATGTAGTCCAGCTCGCGCTGCGTTTGCGGCTGCGGGTCAGCGAACAAAATGGCTTCAAACTGCGCGGACTCTTGGCGCTCGATCAATGCAAAGTTGATCTGCTCGGGCAGCGGGCCGGTGGGGGCGATGCCTTCATAGCGCATACCCGCTGGCGAGCCCGCGGGCTGGTGAATGTAGTAGAACTGGGGAAGCATGTGCGCATTGACGGGAATCGCGTAGTCCCTGGGCTTAGTAATAAAAATAATGCTCTGCTCGTCCACCGGCAGGGTGTAGCGACCCTCGTTGTTGGTTGTCACTACGTCGAGACCGTTACTTACCCGAACGCCAGCAATGCCGCGCTCGCCAGCGTCGAGCAAACCGTTTTTGTTGCTATCGAGGAAGACTTGGCCGGTAGCGTTGGTCGCCAGCGCCGAATGTGGGAGTAGTAGAAAAGCTAAAATGATGAGCGTGCGCATGAGGAATTCCTCTCAGTCCGTGGGTTATATCGACCTCTACTGAAAAGTAACGAGCGATTATGAAGTGCCGATGAATGCGGGGGTGGGTTGCGGGCAGCCAAGAAACGGGCTGCCCAGGCAGAGACCATAAACGGTGCGCCATTTCGCCGCACCGCGATCTTCGGCGGTCTAGCCGATGGCGATCTCGTAAAGACCTTCGTATTCCTCAGCCGAGCAGGGGCGCGGGTTGGTGAAGGTGCAGACATCCTTGGCGGCGTGGATGGATAGATCAGCAATGGCGTCTTTTTGCACGCCCATTTCACCCAAGTTAGCCGGTAGACCAATCTCGGCATTCAGCTCGCGGATGAACTCTGCTGGATCAGCGCTGGCATCAATGCCCATGGCCGCGTTCAGTCGTGTGTACTTATCGCCTACATGATCGCGGTTGAAATCTAAAATGGTGGGCAAAATGACGGCGTTCAAGGTGCCGTGGTGCAGGCGTAGCGACTGATCGGCACCGCAGGCGTGGCTCATCGAGTGCACTGAACCTAGGCCCTTGCTAAAGGCCATGGCGCCTTCTGCTGCGGCCATCATCATATGCCAGCGCGCGTCTTCATCGGAACCATCCTTAACCGCTTTGACAAGATTGCCCTCGCGGATACCACGCTCAATGCCATCGCAGGCTACGGCTTCGGCGGGTGGATTGATTTGTGGCGACAGCAGCGCTTCGATGCAGTGGGTGATCGCATCCATGCCCGTTGCTGCGGTCAAGCGCGGTGGCAGGCCAAGGGTTAAAGACGGATCGCAAATAGAGGTCATGGGCACCAAGTTGCGGCTAGCAAGAATGAGTTTTTCGCCATTGTTCATGATGATCACAGCGCCGGAGGAAACCTCACTGCCGGTACCTGACGTGGTGGGGATGGCGATCAAGGGCGCCACGGTGCCGATCTTGCCCGCGCCACCAAGGCCTGCGGTGTATTGCAGCAGGTCACCCTCGTGGGTCACAGCCAGCGCCACGGCTTTGGCCAAGTCCATAGACGACCCGCCTCCGAGGGCGACGACGCCATCGCAGCCCGCTTCTTGGTATTTGGCGACGGCTTCCTCGACGGCCATCTGCGTCGGGTTTTCAGGGGTGCCATCAAAAATCGTCAGCGCGGCATCGTTACCTAGGTGCGCAACCAAGTCTGTCACCATGCCAAGATTGACCAGACCTTTGTCCGTGCACAGCAGTGGGCGGCGTATGCCATGCATGGCGAGCACTTGGCCAAGCTGATTGCTGGCGCCGTGGTCAAAGATGGTGTTATTCATGAAGGTCAAGTTCGCCATGGTATTCCCCGTATTAATTAGCAAGTGTTGATTAGAAAGTGTTGATCAGAAAGGCGCAGAGAATACTTCAGTCAGGCGAATTCTGCTGCCCTTTAAAGGTTACAATGTAACTAAAGTTACGAATACCAAGTGGCCAGCGATTTGGCTGGTCTGACATCTGATTTCGTCTAGAACATGAGTACAGTCGCTTCCAAGCCTATCCCCATTACCGTGCTTACCGGCTTTCTGGGCAGCGGTAAAACCACCGTGCTCGATCACCTGAGTCGCGCGGGCGCGCTAGCGCGTACGTTAGTGCTGATCAATGAATTCGGTGAGGTGGGTCTGGATCACGAACTGCTGACACCCATCGAAGACGATACCTTGGTCGCCGTTGATAGCGGCTGTATTTGCTGCACCATTCGTGCGGATCTCGTGCAAACCTTGAGTGAGGCTCCCTGGCGCTATGCGCGCGGCGGTGAGCGCTGGTTTGATCGAGTCATCATCGAAACCACCGGCGTCGCCGATCCTGCACCGATCTTGCAAACCATTATTGGCGACGCGCAGGTTGCGTCGCGATATCTGCTAGCCGGTGTGCTGACGGCGGTAGATGCCGTCAACGGCTTGGCAACACTTGATCAACATATCGAGGCGGTCAAACAGGTAGCGGTAGCCGACCGCATATTGTTGACCAAAACAGACCTGCTAGAAAATACTGGGCAATCCTTAGAAGCCGCCATTCGGCAATACTCGCCGGTTGCGCCGATTAGCACAGTGATCGATGGCGAAGCCCAAGCCGATTGGTTTTTTGGAGCAGCCGGCTACACCATGGATGATAAAAGCGCTGACGTTGAAGCTTGGCTTGCGGGTGAGTTCAAGGCCCAATCTCATACAGCCGCACCCGCGCAGGAACACACCGCCCATGATAAAAACCGCCACCGCAGGGTGCGGGCGAGTAGCTTGGTGTTCGACGAACCGGTGGACGCAGCCCTGTTCGAGTCTTGTCTGACCATGCTCATGCAATTTCGTGGTCAAGATTTGTTGCGGGTAAAGGGCATTATTCATGTGGCCGGTCTTGATCGGCCCATGGTGATTCACGGTGTGCAGCATGTTTTTCACCCGCCACAACTTCTCGAGAGCTGGCCGGGTGATGATCGCAGGACACGATTGGTGGTGATCGCTCAAGATCTGGATCATGCAGAGCTACTCGGCTGCTTTTCAGCGCTTGGCTTGCAGGTTCGAGTGATCGAATAACGAAAGAACCATAACAAGCGTTTAAGGAGTTAGCCTGTGAGCGAGCAAATTACTATTTATGGGTCAGGTGGCAACCGCGCAGCTAGGGTGGCATGGACGGTCAATGAACTGGGACTCGAGGCCTCTTACCGACACTATGACGGCATGATTGGTAGCGACGAACTCAGACGATTGCATCCTCAGGCAAAAATCCCTGCCATGCAGATTGGTGACTTGGTGTTGTTCGAGTCTGCGGCGATCTGTCAGCACTTGTGTGACATCACTGCGGGCCAACGCCTGTTGGCGCCGGTGGGCACGCCCCAGCGGAGCCTACACAATCAGTGGGTGTCCTTTGCACAGTCGGAAGTTGAAGCCTACTTGTGGCATAGCTTTCAAATGAGCCGACTGGAGATGGCTGAATCTGCAACGGCGGCGGCGCTGGAGCTGAATCGGCACCTCGCTGGCGCTGGTTTGGATGCGCTTGAGCAGCACCTGGCCGAGCAAGACTTTTTGCTGAGCGACGAGTTTTCTCTCACGGACATCGTCGTCGGCTGGACCATTAACTGGTCGCGTAAATCCGGTCTGCTGGAAACGCGTCCGGCGCTACAGAGCTATCTCGCAAGGCTATTCGACAGGCCCCAAGTTGCCATGACTTGGTAAGTGCTTGGCGCCTGTTGAGCCGCTAATGCTTGCGGGTGCTGAACAACAGTAACTGATTGTTTGCTGGCATGGGCCGGTCCTCAAGTAAGACCAGGCCGCACTGCAGGGCCAGATCACGCACCCACTCAAAATCGCGAATACCGCTTTGCGCATCGCGCTCCTTCAGCCATAAATCGAAGTCCGCATTGGATGGCGTGGTGAAGTTGTCGGCATATTTGTAGGGCCCATACAAAATGAGCAGCCCATCTACTGCTAGCGCCTTTGCCGCCCCGCGAATCAGCTTTTCGCCGAGTTCGCGGCTGACGATATGCATCACATTGGCAGAGTAAACGCAGTGGAATGTATCGGCGGGCCAGATGTCTTCAGCCAGATCTAGCGTGATTGGTGTGAGGATGTTGGTAGAGCCGTAGGCGGCAATATTGTTGTTCAATATGGGCAGCACGCTCGCGCGATCACTGGGTTGCCAAGCGATATGCTTGAGTTCCCCCGCCATATGAATGGCGTGCTGGCCAGCACCGCTGCCAATCTCCAGCAAGTCAGCCTGATGGGGCAACCATTCGGCAAGTATGGGCAAAATGGCAGCCTTATTGTTATCAGCGGCTTTTGAAAATCCTTCCATCGATGAAGCCTATCCCGACTACGGGTCTGCGCGACAGTCGCAAACGCACGGACATTCGTCTTTGCATTTTGTTCACGCTGCGGCGCTTAAATTATAAGTCCGCTTTGGAACATTCTTTGATGAGTACTGCTATGCAAACAGCTACCTTTTACCGAATTATCGCCTCAGCGCTGCTGCTGTCGGCATCTATTGGCGTACAAGCCAAGCAAGACCTGCCGTTTAACATCGAGTCGGTGACCGCGTTTGATGAGCCTTGGGCCATGGCCTTTCTGCCAGACGGACACATGTTGGTAACCGAGAAGAAGGGCAGTTTGCTGGTGGTCAATGCAGACGGCGACAAGCGCGTGGTGAGCGGCTTGCCAGACGTCGGCTATGGTGGTCAGGGGGGCTTGGGTGACATCGCCTTGCACCCGGAATTTGCGACGAACAGCATGGTCTACCTTAGTTATGTCGAGTCCGCAGCGGATGGTACCCGGGGCGCAGCGGTAGGCCGCGGTCGCCTCGACCCTGAGGGCAAGCGCCCTTCAATCGCAGGCTTCGAAGTGATTTGGCGCCAGTATCCGAAGATGGTGGGTTATGGGCATTACGGTCACCGACTCATGTTCGACGACGAGGGCTTTTTGTGGATTACCTCCGGTGATCGGCAAAAGTTCACGCCTGCCCAAGATATGCAGTCCAACCTAGGCAAGGTGCTGCGCCTAAACGATGACGGCTCGGTGCCCGCAGATAATCCCTTTGTCGACTATCGAGCAGATTCACCGCTGGTAGATCGCATTGGCGTCTACGGCGAGGTGTGGTCCTTGGGTCACCGTAATCCTCTGGGCATTGCTCAAGATCTGCAGGGTCAGCTTTGGGTCATTGAAATGGGTCCACGGCATGGCGATGAGTTGAATCTGGTGCGCAAGGGCATGAATTATGGCTACCCGGAGGTATCAGACGGCGACCACTACGACCGACGGCCTATTCCAGATCACAGCACTCGGCCAGAGTTTGAGGCGCCGAAAATTAGCTGGGTACCGGCCATATCGCCGAGCCATCTTGCCTTTGTTGAAGGCGCCCAGTTCCAGGCATGGCAGGGTAATGCCCTTGCCGCAGGCCTCGGCGCGAAAGTCATTGTGCGCATCGAGGTCGATGGCCCAGCGGCTCGCGAGGTAGCGCGCTATGACATGGACACGCGCATACGTAGCGTCATGGAAGGGCCCAAGGGCGCGATTTGGGCGTTGGAAGATGAACGCGGCAGCAGTAAAGGGCGTCTATTGAAGCTGACCCCCAGGTAGCTACCGCGCAGACGCCGCAGCGTATAACCGCAGAACGAGTGTCGCTAGCGAACCTTACTAGGGCGAGTCCGTAACATCGGCAATGGCGACAAACTTACCATCCGCCGTGCGCACGACTTTGTGTGTGCCCAACACCGCGCTTGGCGAAATACCGCCCAAAATGTGTGGGTACAGCTCGCCGTCAGAGCCTTCGAAATCCGCGGGTTTGTCACCCACCGGCGCGGTGCCCTCGAAGATGGTTTCAACGCCTGACTCTTGCAGGCTCTCGACGGTCATGCGCAAACACAACCAATTGCCCGGAACCTCTGGGTAAAAGTGATTGGCGACCACCAGCAACTTTTCTGGGTTTGCGGTGCCGTGGGTAAAGCCGTCGACATCATAGGTCGGCGGGTAGTAGACGCCGTCGTCCTGCGCCAATGTCGCCTGCCAAAGCTCCGCTTGAATCAAATGAAAAACATAGGGGTGTTCGGGTGTCATCATCTCGTTACTCTCACTTGCTGCACTGATCACGGGCGAAATTGCGATGGCAAATGCCAAAACAAGACGCAACACAGTTTCTTTGATCATGGTTTTCCCTTTGGCTATATGTGAACCTGACGCGAAGCGCCGACCATCAAAAGTTAGCACACTGCCAAGGGTGATATCGGACAAAGTGCGTTGGCTGGCGTTGTTTGTGATTTACGCTGCATGCCAATTTGAGGTAACTGCAGGCCAGGCGCTCAGCAGATCATTTCGACGACGACGGCATAAGGCCCCGCTTTGTTGTTAGCGCCTAAAAAGTGGGTTTCACCCTGCTGCATGGATTGAGCGCTTACGAAGTCAGACAGCACTGCTTGCCAGTCGCCGGCGAAGTGCAGCCCAAATTCCAGTGTTTCGTCTGTCATCTCCAGCACCTTTTGGTTGGCGTTGGCCTTACCAAGCGTTTTAACGAATCGGTCTGCGTAAAGATCGGCAACGATAACGCTGTCCGGTGCCGCGTTTTGTTTGACCAGCGCGAGCGTCGAGGCAACCTGTTCGGCGGACAAATACAGTGACACCCCCTCCCATAAAAAAAGCGTTTTGCGCGAGGCATCGAAGCCCGCTTCGGTGAGTTTGCTGAAGAGATCGTCGACGCTGAAATCGACGGCGACAAAGTTCACGTGTGCGCAGCGAATGTCTGCAGCGTCAATCATGGCGCGTTTGTGATTTTGAACAACCGCTTGATCAACCTCAAAGAAGGTCATATCGCTGCTGACTAAATCGCCATAGGCACGGGTATCGTAGCCAGCGCCCATCAGCACAAACTGATCTACGTTTTGCAGTGCGCGCGCGATGATGGCGTCGAAATGCATGGTCCTCGCCGCAACCAAGTCGGCAATACCTTCATCGCCTGTTTTTGGAATGCGAGGATACATGAGGGATTGGCCCGCGATGCGTGCCTGCACCCAGAGCGGCCACAGCACCAACCAAAGCCCGAATTTTGATGTATTGGGCAATGTCGACATCAGCGCCGCTGTCGCGTCATCTTCGCGGAGGCCGAACACGTGCATTGTCCAGCGCCCATTGATGATCTCGATGGCCGTCTGCGACACGCCAAGGCGCTTACTGACGATGATTTGTTTGTAGGCCGTGAGCAAAATACCAACAATCGCACCGGGAATAGCGAGGATTTGCAGCGGCATGTAGACGATAAAACTGAGGTACTTCATAGGCGTGGATGCTACCACTTCAGGACAGTTTGAGCGGCTGGGCGGGCGCGATAACGCTCGTCCCACGCGCGCAGTAAGGGTCTGTCGCCAAACACATCCACCTCGATAAAGCGCATGAATTGCAGCGACGATTGCATTGTGCAGTCGGCAACATTGACTTGGTCACCGCCGAGTAGTGGCCTGCCATCACTGAGCAGCTGCTCCAAATAATCCATGGGGGTTTGCATTGCCTGCAGGTATTGGGCGGCTTTTTCAGGCTCTGGGGGGCGGCCAAGGGGAGACTTGGTGGCATGGCCATAGGCGCCCATGGGGCCGCCAATTCGCAGGTCGATAATGCGCTCTAAATCTCGCGCCTTGGCGCGTTGCTCAGGTGTGCCTATATACAGGGTGTTGTGCGGAAATTTGTCTTCAAGGTAATCGACAATGGGCAGGGACTCGACGATATGGCTGTTGTCGTCTAGTGCCAGGGTAGGCACGGTGCCAAAAGGGTTGCGGGCCAAGTGCTCGGGCTCCTTGTGCCGGCCTTTGACCGTGTTCACGACGATTTGCTCAATGTGCATGTGTACGCCGAGCTGCTCGCGCTCGGCGATGTAGAGCATGACCTTGGTGGGGTTGGGCGCCAGCGGCACCATGTAGAGCTTCATCAGAGGCCTCCTGTGATATCGACAATTTGCTCAAGCAGTTCGAAACGCTTCGGACCGATGGGGCCAGCGCTGTCGAGGCCCAGCTTTAGGGTGGTTACGCCAGCGTCGCGATACTTAGCCAGCCGCTGGGTGACCGTGGCTGCATCCCCCAGCGCTTGGAACTGGGTCACCATGGCGTCGGGCACCCGCTTCGCGGCTTCATCGCGTTTACCCGCCAGCCAGAGTTGCTGAATGGCTAGCGCGTCATCCGCATAGCCCGCGCGCTGAAAGGCGTCGTTATAAAAGTTGGTATCAGCCGAGCCCATGCCGCCCATGTTGAAGGCCACGGCCGGTTTGCGCCGCTCGATCATGGCGTCGACGTTATCGCCTAACTCCACACGAACCGATACACACAGATCTAAATCACCCATGGCTCTGCCAGCCTCCGCTGCGCCTTGGCTTAAATAATCAAGGTGCGCGCCGGGTTGCTCCGGCGTGAACGAGGTGCCCAGCCAGCCCTGTGCTGCGTTGCCGGTATAGCGCAGTGCATTGGGACCCAGGGTTGCGAGGTAAATGGGTATGTCAACGGGTGCGTGCTGCACTGCGATGGGCTTGCCCTCGCTGTTTGGCAGCGGCATTTGAAATACCTTGCCTTGGTAGCGCACTTTTTCGCCGGCAAAAATCATGCGGCAAATCTCCACGGTCTCGCGCAGGCGGGTCAACGGCGGATGGTATGGCGTGCTGTGCAAGCCTTCGACCACCTGCGGACCGCTGGCCCCCAAGCCCAGTACGAAACGACCGTCGGTAAGGTCGTGCAGGGTGAGAGCGCTCATGGCAGTCATGGCCGGTGTCCGCGCGGTGGTTTGCATGATGCCTGTAGCAAGTTTGATCTGGCTGGTTTTGTCTGCCAGATAGGCCAGCGGCGTTAGCGCATCGCTCCACCACGCCTCGGCGGAAAAGGCCATGTCGACGCCGAGCTTCTCGGCAAACTGCACCCACTCCACACTCTGGCGCAGCGTGTCGGGAGCAATGGGCCCTATTTCAATGGCAAGTTGCAAGGCGGTCTTGGTTCAAGCTGCAGCGATGCGGTCAAGAATTGGCAGGAAATACTGCAAAAAGGCCTTGGGGTTTTCACTCATGGGGAAGTGCCCAACGTTTTTCATCTCTTGAAAGGACGAGCCTGCAATGGCTTGGTGAGCGGCTTGCCCCAGCTCCGCAGTACCGCTGCAGTCATATTCTGCCGACAGTATGTGCACGCCCACGCGGTTGGTGTCGATTTCACCGGCAACCGCAGTCAGATCGTAGTCTTCTAGATAGTAGTTCAAGTCCCCAAGAAACACCGGCGGCCAGCCGCAGGAATAGACGTAGGAGGTTTCTTTGCGATAGCGCTTGGGCGACGTTGGCGACATCAGTGCATCCATTAACCGCGCTTTGTACTCGTTGTTGACTTGGGGGTGCCATAGCTCGGTGTTGTGCTCGAGCTTGCCCGGAATTTCCAGTGCGCCTTCTAGTGAAATCACCGCGCGAAAGTCATCGGGGTGTTTATGCGCCAGATCCAGCGCTAGCAGGCCACCCACCGAACAGCCCACAAAGATCGGGCGATCAAGTTCAAGCACGCGGCTCAGGGTGAGCGGTATGGAGCGTAGAAACTCGCCTCGCAGCAGGTACTGCTCATCCCACCACTGCTCTTCTACTGGCGGTAGCGACTTGCCGTGGTAGGGCAGGTCATAGGCGATCAGTCGGAATCGGTCGGTAATTTCAGGTGTTTCAAAGAGGTGTCGCCACTGGCTGCTGTGACAGCCCGCTGTGTGCTGCAACAGCACCGGTATGCCGGAGCCAGCCTCCTCAAAGTAGATGCGATGTTTGGCGCCGCCCAGCTCTAGCTGTACATAGCGGCCAACCGGCGCGCCATAGGTGCCTTCGGGCTGCAGGTCGTGAGGCATGGCTTCGCCTGCATCGATGGGCGCTCGCAGCAGTTCAATGGCGCGTGCGGCTGCGGCGAAGTACTGACCGAAGACGACCGGATCGGCGTCGCGGGAGATGCCCTTGCCCTGCATCACGTTAGCCATGATGTCGTTATGAAAACGCTCGGGTACCGGGGCGAGTATTTTCTCCCAAACCCCCGCATCGGCCTTGAGCTTGATCACCCCATCTTGGGGAGTTGCGCTGGCATCTGGCATGCCTGCGCTTACCGGCAATGTGTGCTCTTGGTCACCGATGACCAGCGTGAGTCCGCCGTTCCAGTAACGCGCTGCAAGCATAAATTCGCCGTCCGCCGCGCAGTTCTCGACCCACTGTTTGGTTGTTGGAAGCGTTATTCCCACGATATCCCCCTTTTCTTCGATATCCTTATCCCTTAAAGCAAAGTTTGCGTGGTTTTGCGTCCTCTTACCACCTCTTACCGCCAAAGTGCGGCACTGTGTCTACCTAAGCCAATTGCAGCGGTAGGGAGCGCAGTCTTTGTCCTGTTGCGGCAAAAACCGCGTTGGCAACCGCAGGCGCGATAGGCGGTAAGCCAGGTTCGCCAACACCCGTGGGGGAAGTCCCGCTGTCGACAATGATGACCTCAACCTCTGGCGCTTCATCCATGCGAAGTATTGGGTAGTTGTGAAAATTGCTCTCCACAACTTGGCCTTTTTCCAGCTCTAAGTTGCCATGCAGTGCTGCCGTTAAGCCGTACATGACCGCGCCTTCCATTTGCGCGCGAACCACGTCGGGATTCACGGCAATGCCACAATCGACCACACAAACCACGCGATGCACGTGAATTTTGCCGTCGCTTACTGACACCTCGGCAATTTCCGCTACGTCTGTTGCAAAGGAGTGATGAGCCGCGAAACCGAGCGCTCGGCCGGGGGCAACCTGCATCTGTTGCATATGTTCGCCAGCCAACCGCACCACATTTTGTAGCCTGGGGTTCTGGGTTAGGTTTTTCAGTCGGAATGCCACGGGATCAATGTCAGCCCGAGCGGCAAGCTCGTCTATGGCGGTTTCCTTGGCAAACGCGGTATAGGAATGCCCAACAGAGCGCCAAAAGGTCAGCGGCAACCCGTGGTCGACGGTTGTATGTCTCACTTGATGGCTACCCGTGTCGTAATCTTCGGCCAAGCCCTCAACGCTGGATCCATCGACCACCCAGCCCTTGAATGCGCTATCGGCTAAGCCAACGACCCAATCGATGGTGCCATCGCCAACGGCGGTGGGTAACAGCGCTGGCATCATGTTGGCCATGGTTTCTGGTGAGATGTTGCCGCCAACACGCGTCGCCTGCCAGGCGGTAATTTTACCCTCATCGGTCACGCCCGCTTTGACTTGCATCAGCGAAGCGGGACGGTATACACCGCTTTGCAGGTCATCTTCACGACTCCATAGCACCTGAATGGGTTTACCCGTAGCCACGGCAACTTGCGTTGCCTCGATCACGTGGGTCAGGGTGCCGCGGCGACCGAATGCACCGCCCAAATAGGTGTTGTGCGAGCGCACGTTTTCCTTGGCCAGTCCTGCATAGCGAGCAACCAATCCTTGAGCTGCTCCGACACCTTGGCTTCCAGTCCATACGTCCGCTTCACCGTTTTCGATTCGTACAATCGCGTTCATCGGCTCCATTGGTGCATGGGCAAGATAGGGTGCCCAGTATTCGCCTTCGACTATATGGTCGGCTTCGGCAAAGCCCTGTTCTAGATCACCGGCCTCACTGCCGATGAGCGCTTGGTCGTCGGCAACGCCGAGCGCTGCTTGATAATCTCTTTTCACGTCTGCGGTGCTAACAGATGCGAGCTTTGGCATCTGCCACTGCACTTCAAGTGCTTGCAAACCCTTTTTTGCTGCCCAGTACTTTTGCGCAACCACGGCAATACCGCTGCCGATTTCCACAACATCGCTTACGCCGGCAACTGCCAAGGCAGCTGTTGCGTCGTAGGTTGCTACCGTGCCACCAGCAACAGGACAGCGCTTAACGACTGCGTGATGTAGATTCTCAATGTCCACATCGATGCCAAACTCCGCGGTGCCGGTAGCCTTTGCCATCGCGTCAATACGGCTAAAGTCTTTGCCGATGTACTTAAACCCATGAGGCGGTTTTAAAGGTGCCTGCTCCGGCGCTTGCAGCAACGCAGCAGCGTTGACGAAATCTCCGTACGGCAGGCGTTTTGAGCCACTGATGACATGGCCATCATCAGTGCTTAGTTGGCTCGCATTAACGCCAAGCAGTCCAGCCGCCGCCTCGATAATCACTGCACGTGTATTTGCACCTACTTGGCGCAACTGCTCATAGTGAGCCTTCAACGATGTGCTGCCGCCAGTGCCCTGCACGCCGAAATCTGGGTTGTTGTAGTCGGGATGTACCCCGGCCCACTGGACGTCAAAGTGCCAAGGCGCCACGTCTAGCTCCTCTGCAATCAAGGTGGCCAGTCCAGTTGAGGCCCCTTGGCCCATTTCGTCTCGAGGGCAATAAAACGTAACGGTGTTGTCTGTACCGATCTGTAAAAAAGCGTTGGGTGCCATGGTGCCTTCTGCTGAGCGCAGTGCAGGCGACGTGTCACCGCAGCCCATAAGAGAAAACCCGACAACCAAGCCGCCACCGGCGATTGAGGACGTTTTGAGAAAGTGTCGGCGCGTGAGAGTGGTGTGCTGGCTCATGCTTGTGCCTCCGTTGCTAAGTCGGTCTTGTCTGCTGTCGCCAAAATCGCTTTCTTGATGCGTGGGTAGCAGCCGCACCGACAAATGTTGCCAGACATTGCTTGGTCGACATCATCCGCAGAAGGAGCAGCATTTGTTGCCAGCATGGCGGCGGCCGACATGATTTGTCCGGACTGACAGTAACCGCACTGCGGCACGTTGTGTTCTATCCATGCCGCTTGCAGCGGGTGCAGATTATCCGGCGTCCCGAGTCCCTCAATGGTCGTGATCGATTTACCAGCCACGGCTGCCACAGGTAACACACAGGTGCGCATCGCGACGCCGTCAACATGCATAGTGCAAGCGCCACACAGTCCGGCGCCGCAACCATATTTCGACCCCTTGAGCTTAAACGTGTCTCTGATCACCCAAAGAAGTGGGGTGTCCGGGGTATCGTCGGTAGTGACGGTCTCGTCATTCAATGTAAATGAAATCATGGTGATCACCTTGGGTTTGATCGAACCATAATAAATGCTGGCGTATCACTCTAACAACTGTTGTTGGTTTGAATTAGGTGTTGGGATATATGCCAACGTCTCGACCAGCCGCGCGATGATGGAGTTTCCGGTTTGTTAGTTCCTTAGTTGTCGAAGCGTGGCTCGGTTTTGCGCTATCGATGCACCGAGCAAGAGCAGCAATAGCACCCAATATTGGGGCGCCATGGATGCATTCATCATCATTTGCGTGGGGTAGCTGATGGTGCGTTCAATGGCGGCGAGCTTATAAATGTGTCCGTCGGCAAAGGCCGGATCCATCACCATGGCCAGCATGTCGCGACGACTGCGGTAGCGCATCATGGCGGTGGCGGCGAAACTCACGTTGTCGTCGGCGCGCCAAGAATCCACAAAACCGCCGACGGTACGGGCCTGAAATACGGGATGGCCACCACGCAACAACAGTTTAAAAGCGAAGGGTTGAAAATAGTTGGTGAGCACATCTGCAGCGGGCTGTTGCTCACCGCTGACGGGGTGCGCTATGTCACCATCGTAGAGCTCAACTTGGTTGAGCATGATGAACGCGCGGCCATCATCTTGTTCGAGAAAGCTGCGCATGACCGCCGGGTCGGTTTGCTTGCTGCCCGCGTTTTCTGCGAACTGGGTCATGAATTCGTCGATCTCGGCTTGTGTCAACGGCCCCTGCCAATTGAAATACCACAGGCTGAACAGTGCATAGGCGATGGGTACACAAATCCAGATTTTCCAGTTCATAGCAAGGTCTCGGCAAACGGTCTGGTACATATTGCGCGAGAACATCAGTCGGTAAAAGCGTATTCAAACAACCGCAATCGTTGGAGGCAGAATGAGCGCCGAGAGCTATGGTCAGGCAGATGTCGACCCGCAAGAGGTCTTACATTTTTGGTTTGAGGAAACCGACAGCAAGCAGCACTTCGCCAAAAGCGCAGAGTTTGACGCTGCCATTCGACGCCGCTTCTTAGCAACTCACCAGCAAGCGTCATCCTGTGAGCTGTGGCGCTGGCGCGGGTCTGCTGAGGGCTGTTTGGCAGAGATCATTGTGCTGGATCAGTTCTCACGAAACCTGTTTCGCGACACCCCCGAGTCCTTCGCCTTTGATACGCTCGCTCTGGCGTTGGCGCAATCTGCCGTGGCGGTGGGCGTGGATCGTCAGATGCCGCCAGAGCAGCGCGCTTTTTTCTACATGCCGTTTATGCACAGTGAATCAGCTTTGATACACGTTGAAGCCCTGCGCTTGTTCACCGACCTTGGTATCGAGTCGCAGTTAGGTTTTGAGGTCCGACACAAAGCCATTATCGAGCAGTTTGGTCGCTACCCGCATCGCAACGCCATTCTTAACCGACCAAGCACGGCAGCAGAGGTGGCATTTTTGCAGCAGCCCGGTTCAAGCTTTTAACCGCGGCGGTAACGCGCTGAATCGAGTTAAAAGAGTTTGATTCGAGGTCCACGAGGCGCCGGGTGTTTGTGGACATCGGGCAGGCTGCAAAGGCGTTCCATACGCGTGGTGCTGCCGTCGGCGTATTCCCAAACCAAATTATCGCCGTCGAGGTAGCGCTTCACTACTACGGGCCCCCAACCGAGCAGCCGAAAATTCAACACGCCTTGTTCCCATTTGACGCCCGCCGAGGTTCGTGGGCAGTACTGGCTGTCGCCTAGAGTGAAAAACACGCCCCCTTCGGTATCGTTGCTGGTCAGGCCTGCTGTGGCGTTTGGCCCCATGTCGTGGATGATGCCACTGGATGTCACGACGACTCGCTCACCGCATTGTTCAACCCGCTCCACATGGCCGACTTTGCCGCTGATGCCTCGCCAGAGACCACGAATATCCGCAGCTCCCTCAGGCAGAGACTCGGTGCATTCACTCAAAATCGGCATGGGGAAGCGGGTATAACCGCAGCCAGGGGTGTTGCCCTTCGGGATGTCGATAGCGCGCTTGCCAGAATTGTCGAGGATCTGAAGTTCACAGTAGTTCAGTGCACTGCCATCGCCGGCGAGAACTGCCGGGTCCATCGTCGCAGTTGGCCGAGCGGAAAAAAAGACCAACCAGAGCAAGCCGCTGATCGTCAGCAACAGCAGCATGAAGCCGCGCTTGATCCAGCGAAAAAGTGTGCGCATGCGTGTGGCTCCCTCTGGGCATGAGTCGATAAGAGTATAGAGCGCGCGCGCGACGGGCCAATTACTTTGCAGCCAGCGGCAGGTGTGCATTGGCCTAGGATCTGGTTTTTTGTATGGTCTGTGAGTTTTGACAGTAAAAAAGTAGGCAGCAATGAACGCTAACACTCAATCGATACCCTTTGATCCCGATGCCTTGGGTCGCAAATACCAAGAAGAGCGAGACAAGCGTGTGCGCGCTGACGGTAATGATCAGTATCAGGAAGTGACGGGTGAGTTTGCCTACTTTGTTGAAGATCCCTACATCGACAGCGAATTGAAGCGCGATGCTATCGAGGATGAGGTTGAAGTTGTCATCATTGGCGGCGGTTTTGGCGGCATGCTTGCAGCGGCGCGACTCCACGATGTGGGAATCACCGACTTTCGCATTGTTGAGAAGGGCGGAGATTTTGGCGGTACTTGGTACTGGAACCGCTACCCCGGCGCGTCCTGCGACATTGAGTCCTATGTGTATTTTCCGCTGCTGGAAAAAACCGGTTTCGTACCGAAGCAAAAGTACACCAACGCGCCCGAAACCTTGGAGTACTGCCATGTCATCGCCAAGACCTATGGTCTGCACGAGCGGGCGTTGATGCAGACCATGGTGACATCGACGGATTGGGATGAGGAGTTGGGTCGCTGGATTGTTTCCACGGATCGTCAAGATCGACTTAAGGCACGCTACGTTGTGCACTCCAATGGTCCGCTGAATCGACCCAAGCTGCCGGCGATTCGCGGCATCAACGATTTTAAGGGTCATACCTTTCATACCAGCCGCTGGGACTATGCCTACACCGGCGGTGACTCCAACGGCGGGCTGGACAAGCTGCACGACAAGCGAGTGGCGGTCATCGGCACCGGCGCCACAGCGGTTCAGTGTGTTCCGCACTTGGGTGCTGCTGCGAAGCAGCTATATGTTTTTCAGCGCACACCATCGTCCGTGGATGTTCGTAATAATCAACCTACCGATCCAAGCTGGATTGGCAGCCAGCCCGAAGGTTGGCAAGACGAGCGACGGCGCAACTTTGAATCCATTATGACCGGTGCGCGGGTGAAGGAAGATTTGGTGTCAGATGGCTGGACCGAAGCTTTCCGTCTGCTTTTTGGCAGTCTGCGGGACAAAGCACCGTCAAAAGCGCGGCTGGCACTTTGGGCCGCGACGTCACCGCTGTCGCCTAAGCTCTATCAGGTAGGGTTAAAGAAATACCTCACGGATAAGGCCATGACGCATATGAATTTGGCCAGAGAAATGGAGCTTGCCGACTATCAAAAAATGGAGCAGGTGCGCGCCCGCGCAGAATCCATTGTTGAAGACCCTGATACCGCCGAGGCACTGAAGCCTTACTACCGACAATTTTGTAAGCGTCCGTGCTTTCACGACGAGTACCTGCCGACCTTTAATCGCCCCAATGTAACCTTGGTGAATACCGATGGTCGTGGTGTCGATGAGATCACCGCAAATGGCATCGTCTTTGACGGTAAGGAATATCCGGTGGACTGCATCGTTTTCGCGACAGGTTTTGAAGTGGGTACAGACTATGCCCGACGTGCCGGGTATCAAATCCATGGTGTGGATGGAATTTCGGTATCGCAAAAGTGGCAGGATGGATTGTCCACATTCCATGGCATGCACAGCCGAGGTTTTCCAAACAGCTTCTTTTTCGGTCCTGCGCAGTCGGGTTTCACCGCGACTTATACCTATTCGCTGGACGAGCAAAGCGTGCATCTGGCGCATATTCTGAGCACGGCAAGGGCCAAGGGTGTGACGCGCCTGGAAGCCAGCGCAGCAGCAGAGAAGCAATGGGTTCAAACCATTATTAATAAGGCCCGCCTCATGGCGGACTTTCAAGAAAAGTGCACCCCCGGGTACTACAACAACGAAGGCATGGTGAATACCGCGCCACAAAACAATACCTACGGTGGTGGGCCAATCGAGTTCTTCGATCTGTTGGCCAAGTGGCGCGCCAAGGGCGATCTAAAGGGGTTAGAGGTGCGCTGATTGCGTCTCTTACCCCTTACTGTTGCTGTTTATTTGGTGGCCTCGCCGGTCTTCCTCAACCACCGCTAACATGAGAATGCTATGAACGACGAAGTCACCGATCGCCAGCGGCGCTACACCTTGTTCATGCTGGTGTTGGTGTTTACTTCCAGCCATGTCGACCGGCAGATCATGGGCATACTCGGTCAGCCGATCAAAGAATCGCTAATGATCAGCGACACGCAGCTCGGTCTGCTTACCGGCATCATGTTTGCGGTCTTTTACGCCACCCTTGGCATGCCCATGGCGATGTGGGCAGATCGCAACAATCGCCGCAACTTAATTTCGTTTTCAGTTTTTCTCTGGAGCTTGATGACCGCCCTATGCGCGGCGGCATCGAACTTTATGCAGCTGTTGTTGCTGCGCATTGGCGTGGGGGTGGGGGAAGCCGGTTCAAACCCGCCATCGCACTCAATGATCGCCGATCTGTATCCGCCGGAGCGTCGCTCAACAGCCATGGCAATCTTCGGTACGGGCATTAACTGGGGTATTTTGATCGGCTTTCTGGTTGGCGGTTGGATCAACGAATGGTACGGCTGGCGGGTGGCGTTTTTGGTGGTGGGGCTGCCGGGAATTTTGCTCGCCCTAGCGGTGCAATTCACGGTTAAGGAGCCGCCAAGGGGTTATTCCGAGGCACTGAAAACCGAGTCCAAACCGCCGAGGTTTTGGACCGTCGTCGGCTTCATGTGGCGCAGCCCAGTACTTCGGCACGTCGTCATCGCCGGGGCTCTGGTGTCCTTTGCCGGTTACGCCTCGGTAATCTGGGTGCCCATTTATCTGGTGCGCATTCATGAAATGAGCACGGGTGAAGTCGGTAGCTATTTGGCTTTGCTGATCGGCGTGGGCGGCGCCATAGGCATTTATCTGGGTGGGCGCATTGCCGACTTTATGGCCGCGAGACGGGGACAGCAGTGGTTGCCCTGGGTAGTTGCCATCTCATCGTTAATGACCATGCCACTGCTCTACCTGACTTTTATGGCGCAAACGCCAATGGCTGCCATTGCTGCTTATGCGCTGCCCGCCATGCTCGGCACGCTGTACGTGGCGCCAGGCTTCGCCCTGATTCAAAATTCCACGCCTCTGGAAATGCGCTCTGTGGCCGCGGCGATCAATCTATTTATCACCAACATTATTGGCCTTGGCTTGGGGCCTTTTTCGGTAGGCTTTTTCAGCGACCTGTTTGCGCAAAGCTATGGCGTAGACGGTTTGCGCTGGGGTTTAGCAACCACAATCGTTATTTTGCTGTGGGGCGTTTTGCACTACTGGCGCTGCGGGGTAATGATCAAACGCGAGCGCCCCAGTGCAGGTGTAGCGCAGTCGCAGCAAGCCTAAATACGCGTGCCGTCGTCTGCAGGACGTCGGCGCGTCTTGGTATGTAGCCTAGGTCATCGGGGTGAGATATGGCATGCGTCACGCTTTCGAGAATTACGCGCATCGAATTTTGGATTACGCCATCGGTTAGCGTATTTTTTCTTCTTCGCTGGCGCTTAGCGGTCGGCAGGCACTAAAACCTCACGGCTTTTAAGGACGACGACCATGGCCAACGAGCATGCTCACAGGACAGTGGTCGCCATGGTGATAGACCCTTGGTACTACCCGTTCAACGGTACCGTGGTATCCACGCGCCGTTTCGTTGATGCGCTGGCAGCGCAATTTGATTTCAAGATCCTCCTTGCCCTCGCCCCAGACGAGGCGCTTGAAGCTAAGTGTATGGGTTTTACGCGGCTACGCATTCCGGGCATCAATTTCATCATTGATCGCATGAAAGCGCCGCTCGGGCTGCCCAACCGGCAAAAGCTCCAGCAGGTAATGCAAGAGGCTGATCTGCTGCACGTGCAATTCCCCTTTTTTCTAGGCCATGGGGCAATCGCTGAGGCGAAACGTCAGGGCAAGCCCGTGGTGATGTCCTTTCATGTGCAGCCGGAGAATATTCTCAGTAATTTGGGTTTGTCCTCACGCTGGCTCACTGATCTTCTGTATCGTTTTTTCATCTGGCGGTTTTACGACCGCGCCGACTGTGTGATTGCACCCTCGCAATTCGCCGCGGATTTGCTGCATAAGGCCGGTCTGACCCAACCGGTGACGGTGCTATCAAATGGCGTCACTGAGGACTTTTTTCTTGCCCATGCTCCGGTTCAGGAATCGGTACAGGCACCGGTTCATGCACCAGTCAATGAAACGCCCATCTTTCATATCGTCAGCGTTGGTCGATTGGCCAAGGAGAAGCAGCAACCGCAGTTGCTGCGGGCCATCGCTGCTAGTCGATTCAAAAATGAGATCAGGCTGACGCTGGCGGGCAATGGCCCCCAGCAGGGCCAGTTAATGGATCTCGCCGCAGAACTTGGCGTGCAAGCCGAGATCGGGCGGGTGTCTGACGAGCGCCTCAAAACGCTGTACCAAACCGCGGATGTGTTTGTGCAAACCAGTGCCGTGGAACTTGAGGGTATGTCCGTGCTGGAAGCCATGGCCGCGGGTTGTCCGGTACTGATCAATCGGTCGAATACTAGCGCTGTGCCCGAGTTCGTGGTGGCGCCTGAGGCAACCTATGCCATGAACGATGTGGCCGACCTCACGCGCAAGCTCGAGGCCATGCTGGAAAATCCTGACCTGCGCAGCGCTGCTGGACAGGAAAATCGTCAGATCGCCCAATCTCGTCACCACGACCATTCCGTCAACACGCTCGCACAGCTGTATCGACGGGTGCTCGGTGGACACTAAGGTCGGTGATGTGACGCAAGCTACCCCCAACTCAGCCAAGGTCATCAACGCCTTGGGGGCCGCCTGGATCAACTGGGTGCAGCAACGTAGCGGTGCGGTGTTGGCAGTGGTGTTACTGCTTTCGCTGCTGTCCTTGGGGGCGTTTTATCAGTTTGGCAAACTAAACTCTGACTTAAGCAAATTGATCAGGCCGTCTGACTCGTTGACCTGGTATCAGCATGATCAGCTCTACAAAGCGGCCTTTCCTAAGTTTCAACAAACCGCCGTGCTGGTGATTCGTGGTGATGATTACCAGCAGGTTCAGGCCTACACCAAGGGCTTGGTGCAACGCTTACCCATGGACGTGCTCGGTGATGTGTTCGCGCCCGGCGTAGATCCTTTTATCGCGGGCAGCACACCGTATTTCCTGACCGACCAGCAGCTGAACCAGTGGCTTGAGGGCGTGAGCTACAACCAAGGCTCATTGCTGAGGTTGATGGATGAGGCTTCTCTGGCCAATGTCCTGCTGACCTACGCAGACTTTGTCAGCGCCAATGCTGGGCAACCCCTGCCGGTATCGCTGGCATCAGCGGTCGACGGGCTGCAGCAAGGTGATTTGTCCTTTGCGGCCTTCTATCCGCTGCAACCGTCAGGCGATACGTTCAGTGAGTTGGTCGTGATGACCGGGCGTCAACAGTTGGGCGCGGCGCTACCCAATGAGGCCATCGTAACGGCGCTGCAAGCAGCAATAGCTGATTTTCCGCCGCCGCAGGCGATAGACGTCGCCCTCACCGGTGAAATAGCCCTCGCCCACGAAGAGATGAGCGCGGCGCTCGGTGGGGTTGAGTTGGCAGGTTTACTGTCGCTGTTCTTTCTCGCGGTCATACTGCATTTCGGTATTCGCTCCCCGCGCATTTTGCTGGCCATTGGGGTCATGCTGGCCATGGGTATTAGCCTGACGTTGGGTTTTGCCACCCTTGTGATCGGTGAGCTGAACACGCTGTCGATGATCTTCGTGGTGTTGTTTTTCGGTCTTGGGGTGGACTTTGCCGCCCACTTTACGCTGCGCACGCAATCGTATTTGTCGGGAGACTTATCTCAGGCGTTAACGGCGGCGCTGAAAGACACTGGCCCCGCCTTGATTCTGTGCACGCTGACTTCGGCAGCGAGTTTCTTAGCCTTTCTACCTACGGCCTATCGAGGTTTTGCCGAGCTGGGCGTCATCTGCGCTGGGGGTATCGTAATCGCACTGCTCCTGACCCTGACGGTAATTCCGGCGGTATTGGTGCGCTGGCCTCCGGCGCCACAAGACCCCGCGCGTAAGATGTTAATCACACCGCTGCTGCGCCGCTTGCGTGCAGGCATCGATGAGCTACCAAGGGCGCTGGTGGTGGGCGTATTCGCTGCGGTGTCCCTGGCGTCACTGTGGGCGGCCATGGATGTGCGCTTTGACTACAGCGTGCTCGCCATGCGAGACGCCCAGTCGCCTGCCATGCGCGCGTTGCTTGAACTGCAGAAAGACCGGCAAACCACAGATTACAGCGTGCATGTACTGGCCAGCGATGCGCAGTCCGCGGCGGCGCTGAAAAGCCGCCTCATGGTGCTGCCCACCGTGGGAGCGGTGACGACCCCAGAAGACTTCGTGCCCCAGGGCCAAGACGCTAAGGCGTCCGCGTTGGCGCCTTGGCAAACCTTGGTGGATGATTTAGAAGCGCCCGGCGCGGTATCTATCGACCTCGAGATGACGACCCTTGCCGTAGCGTATCTGCGCGAGAGTGTGGCTGACTTGCAAGGCGATAGTCGCCTGCAGGCAGAAGCGGTGCTGCAATCTGCCCAAGCGATACTGCAACAGCCAGCGCAACTGGCGGCCTATGAAGCTCAGTTAGCCGAGCAATTGCCCGGCGGTCTTGTAGCGCTGCGCGATCTGCTCAACGCCCAGCCATTTAGCCTAGAGCAAGTACCGCAGCGGTTTCGCGAACGATTGATCACCCCCAATGGTCAGCACTTGGTATCAGTAAACCCCGCCACGCTGCTGAACGATCGTGATGCAACCGATGCCTTTATCGCAGAGGTTGCGGCGAACGCGCCGAATGCGGCAGGCAGGAGTGTTGTCGAGTGGGGTATCGGCGCGGTGGTCATTGAGTCCTTTCAGCAGGCGACGGCGACGGCGTTTGGCGCGATCTTCGTGCTGCTCATACTGTATTTTCGTGGCTGGACATTGCCGCTATTGGTGCTGACACCTATCGCCATGACCATTGTGCTTACCTTTGCTGCCAGCTCACTACTGGGGATCAGCCTGAACATGGCCAATATTCTGATGGTGCCGCTGATTTTGGGGCTTGGTGTTGATACGGGTATCCACATTGTTCATCGGCATCGACAAACGCAGCGTGAAGGGGGCGGGCAGGCCATGGACCCGGCCATACGTCGGGCGGTGATGATCAGCGGCCTCACCACCGTGGGCACATTTTGCTCGCTAAGTTTAAGCCCTCACCAAGGGGCTGCATCCATCGGCTTGCTGCTCACCATAGCGATTAGTCTCCTGCTGGTAATTAGTTTGGTACTGATGCCGATACTGTTGCGCTGGTTTGCGCCAGTGCCTAGCTCTGGCTGACAAACGTTGGCGTGGGATAGGCTTGGGATACGCGTTGTCATAAAAGCAGATCCTTCGTATAGTGCCGCGTCGCCTTAATGGCGAGTTCTCAGGGCGGGGTGAAAGTCCCCACCGGCGGTAATCACGCGTGTCGACCAGGTTGACTGTAGTGTGTAGCCCGCGGGCGCTCTCGGCTCAATGCACCTGCATGGTTGGGAGGACAGCAGACTCGGTGAGATTCCGAGGCCGACAGTTAAAGTCTGGTTATGAGAATAAGGTTGTTCGCCAACGCCGACGTTCGTCAGTGACGGCATATGTCCTTGTTGCCCTGTTGTTTAACCAATCGATAGGAAAGCAACAGATGAATAGCTTCAATTCCAATTTTTCCGACACCACATCACGCGGCAAGATTGCCTTCGTCCAAGCGTGCTGGCATCGCGACATTGTCGATGCGCTGCGCGACTCTTTTCTCAAAACCCATGCGGAACTCGACAACCGTGAAGTCGAGCTGTTTGAGGTTCCCGGTGCCTTCGAGATTCCACTGCGCGCCAAACTGCTCGCCTGCAGCGGTCAATATGCCGGCATTGTGGCCGCGGGACTGATTGTTGATGGCGGTATCTATCGCCACGAATTCGTCTCTACCGCGGTCATCGACGGTCTTATGCGAGTGCAGTTGGATACGGGCGTGCCGGTGTTTTCAGCGGCGCTGACGCCACAGGATTTCCTCAGCGAGGGACAGCCTGAATTCTTCCGTGAGCACTTTGTCACCAAGGGCGCCGAAGCCGCGCATGCCTGTGTGCAAACCATCGGGACGCTCAAGCAGCCCAAGGTGGCCTGAGGCAGGGCGCTGCGACTCAGGTCTGCTCAAGCGGTACAAAGTTGAGCAGATCGGCGCCGCCATCAACCAAATCGCCAACGCTGTAGAACACGTCGGTCACGGTGCCCGCATCGGGCGCCTTGATCGCGTGCTCCATTTTCATGGCTTCCATGATCGCCAAGGTGGTATCCGCCTCAACTTGCTGGCCCGCCTCGACAAATAGTGCGACTAGGGTGCCATTCATGGGGGCTTTGAAATTTGCGCGGCTAGAGGTGCGCGATGCATCGCCGAAGTCTGGCGCTAAGGTGCGACACGTTAGGGATTGCTCGCCGCCGAAGACGACAAGTTCGCGCTGCTGCGTAAGCGCCTGCTCGAATATTTCTACCCGGCTCTTGGTACCGTCGAGTTCACAGCTGAGTATTGAGCCTTCGAGCCTTGCTTCGCCCCGATAGGTGGTGTCCGCCACCGTGACCGTAAATGCACCGTCTTGCTGCACCGTAATCGCATGCGTTTCTTCATCAACCGTCACGCTGTGAGACCAACGACTCGGCGCGTTCATACGCCAGGCGTCTGTAGCCTGCCAAGGCGAGGTGGGGTCGATTTGCGTGTTGAGATTCGCTACGCCAGTTGGCGCCAAACTCAGATAGAGGCCGAGCTGGGCCAACAATTGTGTGTGTTCGACGTGGCTAAACAGTGCTGCGCGATGTTGCTCAATAAAGTCCGTGCGCAGATCTGCGTCCCTAAACCCAGGGTGGGCGCTTAAGCGCCGTAAAAAATCGACGTTGGTGACGACACCGGCAATCTTATAGTCCGCCAATGCCTGCTCTAGCCGCTGTATGGCCTGATGGCGGTTTTCGCCCCAGACGATCAGCTTGGCGATCATGGGGTCATAAAAGACGCCCACGGCGTCGCCCTGAACGACCCCAGTATCGATGCGCACATGGCTGCTGGGTTCCGGCTGCTGTAAGCACCAAAGGGTGCCTGCCGCCGGTAAGAAATCGTTGTTGGGGTTTTCGGCGTAAATGCGCACTTCGATCGCGTGACCGCTAATGCTCAGCTCGTCCTGGGTTTTTGGTAAGCGCTCACCACTGGCGATGGTCAGTTGCCATGCCACCAGATCGGTGCCGGTAATCATCTCGGTAACCGGGTGCTCTACCTGCAGGCGGGTATTCATTTCCATAAAAAAGAACTCGCCGCGCTCGTCGAGCAAAAACTCCACCGTGCCGGCGCCGACGTAACCTACCGCAGCGGCAGCGCGCAAAGCGGCCTCGCCCATACGGGCTCGCAGTGCATTGTCGACCCCCGGCGCCGGTGCTTCTTCGATGATTTTTTGGTGTCTGCGCTGTACTGAGCAGTCCCGCTCAAACAGGTACACCCCGTCGCCGTAGCTGTCGCAAAATACTTGCACTTCCACATGGCGGGCGCGTTCTAGATACTTTTCGACCAACATGGCGTCATTGCCAAACCCCGACTGAGCCTCGCGCTTGGCCGCGGCGAGGGCTGCAGAAAAGTCGCTGGCTCGGTGCACCTGACGCATACCCTTGCCCCCGCCGCCGGCAACGGCCTTTAGCAAGACTGGATAACCCATGTCGTCGGCGGCTTGCTTGAGCTTTGCCTCATCTTGATCGTCGCCGTGATAGCCGGGCAGTAATGGCACCCCAGCGTCCTGCATGATTTGCTTGGCAGCGGACTTAGACCCCATGGCCTCAATGGCCGCAGCGGGCGGGCCGATAAAGATCAGATTCTGCGCTGCGCACAGGGCGCAAAACTCAGCGTTTTCTGACAAGAAGCCATAGCCGGGGTGAATGGCTTGGCAGCCGCTGGCCTTGGCCGCATCGATAATGCGCTGCATCTGCAGGTAAGAATCTGCGGGAGCAGAGCCGCCGATGTGCACCGCTTCGTCCGCCATCTCGACATGCAGGGCGTTACGGTCGGCATCGGAAAACACCGCCACGGTCTCAATACCCAGGTGGCTGGCGGTTTTCATGACGCGACAGGCGATCTCGCCCCGATTGGCGACAAGAATTTTGCTGAACATTTGATCAACCCTCTTACTGGACATCGTTACATCCGGAACACGCCGAAACGCGTGTCGGCGATGGGTTTGTTGAGCGATGCCGAGAGCGCCAGTCCAAGCACGCGTCGAGTGTCGGCGGGGTTGATTACCCCATCATCCCAAAGCCGCGCGCTGGCGTAGTAAGGATGCGCCTGGGCGTCGAAGTCATCGATGATTGGCTGTTTAAATGCTGCTTCATCAGCCTGCGACCATTCTTCCCCGCCGCCCTCGATCTGGCCACGCCGTACCTGAGCCAACACACCAGCGGCTTGTTCGCCGCCCATGACAGAAATGCGCGCGTTCGGCCACATGAAAAGGAAGTTCGGGTCGTAGGCTCGACCACACATGCCGTAGTTACCGGCCCCATAGGAGTTGCCGACAATCAGTGTGAGCTTGGGTACGTTGGCGCAGGCGACAGCGGTGACCATTTTTGCGCCGTGTTTGGCGATGCCGCCGGTTTCGTACTGTTTGCCCACCATAAAGCCGGTGATGTTCTGCAAAAAAATCAGTGGGATCTTGCGCTGGGCACACAGTTCGATGAAGTGCGCGCCTTTTTGCGCTGACTCCGAAAATAGCACGCCGCTGTTCGCGACAATACCGACGTGATAACCATAGAGGCGGGCGAAACCGCAAACCAAGCTACTGCCAAACAGCGCTTTGAATTCGTCGAATTCAGAGCCGTCAAAGACCCGGGCAATAATTTCGCGCACATCGTATTGCTCCCGCGGGTTCTTCGGGACGACGCCAAGCAGTTCGCGGGTCGGGTAAAGGGGCTCTACAGGCTCCGCAATGTCCATGCTCACCGGTTTGACGCGGTTAAGTCGTCCCACAGCCTGACGTGCAAGGTCGAGGGCATGGTGATCGTTATTTGCGTAGTGATCGGTCACGCCAGATTCGCGGCTGTGCACATCAGCGCCGCCAAGCTCTTCTGCGCTAACCTCTTCGCCTGTTGCCATTTTTACCAGCGGCGGTCCGGCAAGAAAGATGGTGCCTTGATTTTTCACGATGATGGATTCATCGGCCATGGCAGGCACGTAGGCGCCCCCCGCCGTGCAGGAACCCATGACCACAGCGATTTGCGGAATATTTTGCGCCGACAAATTGGCCTGGTTGAAGAAGATGCGACCAAAGTGGTTCTTGTCAGGAAACACCTCGTCTTGGTTGGGCAAATTGGCGCCGCCGGAATCTACGAGGTAGATACAGGGAAGGTGGTTCTCGCGGGCAATGTCTTGGGCACGCAGGTGCTTTTTCACGGTCATTGGGTAGTAGGTGCCACCCTTTACCGTAGCGTCGTTCGCAACGATGACGCACTCGATACCGTTAACCCGACCAATACCGGTGATGATGCCCGCAGCGGGCACATCGTCTTTGTCGTACATGTTGTGTGCAGCGAGCTGGGAAAATTCCAGAAAGGGTGAGCCGGGGTCGATCAGCAAATCCACGCGCTCTCGCGGCAGGAGTTTACCGCGAGCTTGGTGGCGTGCCTGATAGCGCTCACCGCCACCGAGTTTGATGTGCTCGATCAGTGACTCCAGCTCATCCACCAACGACTGCATATGCTCGGCGTTGTCAGCGAAGGCTTGGGATCGGGGATTAAGTTGAGTTGTTAGGGTAGTCATATACGGTAGTCCTCAGACTTTCTTGGCCTTGCGGCTTTTCATACTCTTGCGGCTTCGCTGCTCCCAAGCATCGAGGTCATCGATCATTTGCTCCAGCTCCAACTTTTGCGCCACCAGCTGTGCCTTCCGCGTCTGTATTTTTTCGATTAAGCGGCTGAGCTGCGCATTGTTGTTTGAACTTGGGTCATACATGCCAATCAGCTCGGCGCTTTCTTGTAGCGACAAGCCCAGTGTTTTACCGCGCAACACTAAAATCAGTCGAGTGCGATCGGCAGCAGAATAGCGGCGGATTTGACCGCTGCGAGTGGGTTGCAGGAGCCCTTTTTCCTCGTAGTAGCGCAGTGTTCTAGGCGTCACCTCAAACTCACTGGCTAGGTCGCTGATGGAGTAGGTTCGATTCATCGCGTGATACTGGCATTACCTTTACGTAAACGTCAATTCAATAAATTGTACTAACGAATGTGTTGATGTTGGTAGCAAGTCGTCTTAAGTAGTTCGCGCTGACGTCTTGTTGGCGTCAACGTGGGCAAGCTGCCCAGCATTGCTAGAGGTCTAAGGCTTCTCTCAAGGCAGAATTTGCCTCAACACTCATGTTGCCCTTGGCCCTCAAGCCAGCGATGACATCTTCGTCTAGCATGACATTGACGCGGCGCTTGCGCTGCGCTTTTGGTAACGCGGGACGCCCGCGCTCCGCCTTGGCGAAAAAATGTTCGTCCAATTCTCGGACTTTCCCATCACTGAAGATAAAGGGTTGAGGTTTGTTCATAGCGTTTTCTCTCTAGCTTCAACACCGTGTCTCAAACGATTGATGACACATCAGCAAATCTTTACCTCGCGGCATTAGATCCTTATCGTGAACCGTATCGATCTTGGCTATGAGCTAGCCATTTCAGTTCAAGACGCCTCGGCAGTCTCGCGTCGCGTATGCCCAAGGGCGCGGCGGCGCAGGGCTTTTTCAACATCCAGTGCCAGTAACGCACGCAGTTCGTCGGAAGCGTTTTCC
>SHAE01000012.1 GCA_004213835.1 OM182 bacterium
GCGAAGGCGGGGTCGGCGTCATTCGCCTGTCCGGACCCAACGCGAAACACGTCGCCGAATCTCTTGTCTCCCTAGAACTGACCCCCCGTCGCGCGCACTACAGTCCATTCGTGGCAGACCAAGAGGTGTTGGACGATGGCCTTGTGCTGTGGTTTCCCGGGCCTAACTCTTTCACGGGCGAAGATGTGATCGAACTGCAGGGTCATGGCGGCCCAGTGGTGCAGAACGAGATAATTCAGGTGCTGTGTCAGCGTGGTGCGCGCTTAGCGCGTCCTGGCGAGTTCAGCGAGCGAGCCTTCCTTAACGGCAAGATAGATCTGGTGCAGGCAGAGGCCATCGCGGATTTAATCAGCGCGAAGTCAAAGGCTGCGGCAAGAGCCGCAATGTCATCCTTCAACGGCGTTTTTTCATCTCAGGTAACAGCGCTGGCGGACCGATTGCTGGCTTTGCGGGTTGAGGTCGAGGCAGCAATTGATTTTCCTGACGAAGACATCGAGATTTTGGCGCAAGCTCAGGTTGCCCAGACCCTCGAAACTCTGATCGCATCCACGCGTACCTTATTGATGCAAGCGGAGCAGGGCCGAAGACTCGCCCAAGGCATCACCGTGGCCTTAGTGGGAAAACCCAATGTGGGTAAATCGAGCATCCTCAACGCACTAGCAGGTGAGGAAGCCGCCATTGTTACCGATGTGCCTGGCACTACCCGAGACTTGCTGAAAGTCGATATCAATGTTGGCGGTATGCCCCTGCAGGTGGTGGACACAGCGGGGCTTCGCGACACGGCAGATGCGGTGGAACGCATTGGCGTGCAGCGGGCGCGAGATCAAATACTGCGTGCGGACCATGTTGTCCTCGTCGTCACTGCAGCAGAAGTTGTCGCTAACGATGCACATCTTTTGGCGGCCAAAGACCTTGAGGAACTGCTGCGCACTTTCGCGCCGGAGGCGACACCAGAGCTTGCCACGGTTCCTGCCGATAGCATCCACCTGCTCATCAACAAAATAGACTTGGTAGATCTACCTCATCAGGCAGAACACACGTGGCCGGTGTCCTATGTCTCGGCCAAAACAGGTGCTGGGTTACAGGCGTTCACGAAAAAGTTGGTAGAACGCGGCTCCGGTGGTGTTGAAGGCACCGTTTTTTCCGCCAGATTACGGCACGTGCAGTCCCTAGAGCTGGTGAAAGACCTGCTGGAGCAAGCCGAACAAGGGTTAAGCGAAGGAGTCGGCGCTGAGTTAATCGCGGAAGATTGCCGGCTGGCCCATCAAGCTCTGGGCCAAATTGTGGGGACGGTCTCGGCGGATGATCTGCTTGGCGAAATCTTCTCAAGTTTCTGCATCGGGAAATGAGACGGTAAATAAAACTGTGTAACTACTTATCTTTCACTAAACGATTCTTTCACTAAACGATGAAAGAGGAAAGCAGCCATGCAGAAGAAAGAGATCGAAGCCTTCTTTCGAAGTTTGGGCACGTTTCCACCGTCGATGTACCGATCGCTCTGTCATTAAGACAACTACTTTGTGATGTAAGCGATGTTGTTCTGTGTCTAAGTAACGGACCCGCGAGTTGGCGGTTTCTTGCGCTTGAAGCAGTCTGAGTGCACATTCAATACTCTTACAAAGCCTAAGGGCGAGTAGCGTGGATGTCGAAAACGAACTGAGTCAACTTCGAATCTCTATCGATAATTTAGATGCTGCAATAGTTGTTCTACTTGCAGAGAGGTTCCGCATAACTGATCAAGTAGGATTAGTTAAAGCAAAGGCGGGGTTGGAGCCTAGAGATGAAGCAAGAGAAGAAGAACTTCTTAGAAAATCAAAAGAATTGGCTGCACAACACAACCTTAACCCCGATATTGTCTCAGACGTACTAACCATGATCGTCAGTGAAGTTAAGAAAAGACACGCAAAAACGATTGAGCGCTTTTACCGAACGACTCACCATGAATAGCTGGATATACGCCAGTTTGACAGTATTGCTCATGTGCAACTTAGGCGCGGCGTTTGGCGACTCAGTGGCTGTGGCAAAACAATATCGAGCGCCCTAATACCGCTATTGGCAGGGTATCACCGCGGCGACTAGTGAAGGTCGTCTAACCCTCTACTAAAGAACTCGGTTATAAATGGGAGCATTCCAAAACCGTGAAAAGCTAAGAATCTATTGCATCTTTTCTGAAGTAGCTATAATGGGTACATTATCCAATAGCTATATGGGCATGAATGTGAAAACCATCTCATCAAAAGACGCACAAAATTCTTTCGGTGCATTCTTGGATTCCGCACAGCGTGAAGCCGTTGTGGTAACGAGAAGAAATCGCCCTGTCGGGGTCATGTTGCCGATGAACAACCTGTCTGCCCTGTTGGAATTTGCTGATAGCATCAGGGAGACCATCAAGGCTGGCGTAAAGGCGGGACTAGCCGATTCAGCGGCTGGGCGTGCCCATGAACTTACCGATGAATATATCGAAGCGTTGAAGCATAAGGCTCAGCAAAGAATAATAGCTAATCAGGTAAGGTGAGCACCTATCGCGTCGCTCTTGCCGATACGGCAGAAGAAGGGCTGCTGAATATTGTTGACTACATTGCGCTGGACAACCCTGTCAGGGCTGTCAGCTTTGTTGAAGAGTTAACCGTCTCGCTCAGAAAGACACTTTCCCTTTTCCCTTACTCGGGCAAAGTAGCTGAAGACCTTGGGTTTAAGCAACAAATCAGAATTTGGCCTTTCGGTGACTACAATAGCTACTACCATGTCATCGAAGATCAACAGCGTGTTGAAGTATTGTTCGTGTTCCACGCCAGCCGTGATGTGCAGGCACTCATGGCAGGGCTATAGAGGCTAGTTTTCGCTAGTTTGTACCGTTTTGTGTCTTTTTAGAATCTCTGGAAAGACTAATTCATTATTCATCAATACCTTGTGTCACATTTGGACATTCTGTATCGCGGTTACAAGCCGTGTGTCAGGTTTTGTGAGCGGTGTGTCCTTAGCGTTTCTCCCTTCATTCATCCCCCTTCTCTTCCCCCTTCATCTCTCTATACTACGGCGCCCCGGGTAACCTGCTGACGCAACTATGGATTTTCCAGAGCAATTTGATGTCATCGTGATTGGTGGCGGCCATGCGGGTACCGAAGCCGCTGCTGCCGCGGCGCGCATGGGTGCGAGGACTCTACTGCTTACCCAAAACATCGAAACCATTGGTCAAATGTCCTGCAACCCAGCGATTGGCGGCATTGGTAAAAGTCACCTCGTGGCCGAAATCGATGCATTGGATGGTGTAATGGGTCGGGCAACCGACTTGGCAGGCATCCATTTTCGCGTACTGAATGCCAGCAAAGGCCCGGCAGTGCGCGCCACTCGTGCCCAGGCAGATCGCGCGCTGTACAAGAACGCGGTGCGAGACATACTCGAGCACCAACCAAATTTATCGTTATTCCAGCAATCGGTTGTGGATCTGCTTGTTGAAGGTGGCACCGTCGTTGGCTGTAAGACTCAGATGGGTCTCAACTTTCGAGCGACGAGCGTGGTGCTTACCACGGGCACATTTCTCGGCGGCAAAATTCACATCGGTCATGAACAACATGCGGGCGGACGGGCCGGCGACGCTCCGGCTAATGCGCTTGCCGAGCGACTTCGGGCATTACCGTTCAGGGTTGGCCGGCTCAAAACCGGTACGCCACCACGTATCGACGGCCGCAGCGTTGACTATTCTGCGCTAGAGTTTCAGCCCGGCGATGATCCTCGGCCAGTGATGTCGCAGTTGAGCCGGCGCGACATGCATCCTCGGCAGGTGCACTGCCACATCACTTACACCAATGAAGCCACCCACCAGTTGATTCGCGACAACTTGTCGCTCAGTGCTATGTACAGCGGCAACATCGAAGGCGTTGGGCCGCGGTACTGCCCGAGTATTGAAGACAAGGTAGTACGCTTCGCCGATAAGCCAAGCCACCAGATTTTCATTGAGCCAGAAGGGCTCAACACCACGGAACTTTACCCCAACGGCATTTCCACCAGCCTGCCTTTTTCAGTACAGCTACAGTTTGTGCGCTCCATGGTGGGTTTTGAGCATGCCCATATTTCGCGCCCGGGATATGCCATCGAATACGACTACTTTGATCCCAGAGATCTGCAGCATTCCTTAGAAACCAAGGTGCTCGAAGGGTTGTTTTTCGCCGGGCAAATTAACGGCACGACGGGCTATGAAGAGGCTGGTGCCCAAGGATTGCTGGCGGGTATCAATGCAGCGTGCCGAGCTAAGGGCGCGGCGCCTTGGGAGCCCAGACGAGATGAGGCCTACATTGGCGTCATGGTCGATGATCTGATTCACCTGGGCACCACAGAACCCTATCGCATGTTCACCAGCCGGGCGGAATTCCGGCTGCGGCTACGACAAGACAATGCTGACCAGCGGCTGATGCCAACGGGTATGGCGCTTGGGCTGATTGGTACCGAGCGACGGGCGCATTACAACGCCAAGATGCAGGCTCTTGAGACCACAGCACAAGAAATGTCAAAAACTCAGGTTTTTCCCGATAGCGATCTCGCCAAATTATTAGGGCTCACGCTGCGGCGCGAGGCCACCCTGAAAGAGTGCTTAAAGCGGCCGGAAATCACAGCTACCGATATCGCAACCATTCTCGATATGGGCGATGACGAAGACGTCCCGTATCGAGCGCTCGCTCAGTTTGAAATCGAAACTAAGTACGCGGGCTATATCAAACGACAAGAAGAAGAGATCGCAAAAATCCGCCGACACGAGTCGATGCAAATTCCCGCAAACCTAGATTTTTTGCAGATAGATGGCCTATCCAACGAACTCAGACAGAAGCTCGATCACCATCGACCGGATTCCTTGGCCCGGGCCGCGAGAATTCCTGGCATGACGCCAGCGGCCCTATCGATATTGCTGGTGCACGCGAAAGCCAATGCCACGGCAGTCGCTTCCTGAATTCGCGCGCTGAACAATTAGGCGCAGACGCCAGAGCCCTTGGTGTCAGCTTGAATACCCAGCAGGCAGACCAGTTGGCCGCCTTTGGCGAGCTGATTGATAAGTGGAATAAGGCAATTAACTTAGTGTCTCGCGCCGACATTGCGCGCTTGGATGCCCGCCACTTAATCGATAGCTTAGCTGCGTCGGTTCATTTGACCGGCACAACCGTCCTCGATGTGGGCACAGGCCCCGGCCTACCGGGCATACCCCTAGCCATCGCGGCGCCGACTAAGACGTTTACCTTGTGGGAGCGCATGAGTCGCCGGGTGCGCTTTTTGCAGCTGGCGTGCCGAGAACTCGGGCTTACCAACGTAGAGGTGGTTGAATGTGACCTGAAAAAAACCGCGCAACATACACCCATGGCGTTTGACCACATCGTAGCGCGGGCAGTGGCGCCAATGGCACAACTTTGGCCGTTACTACGCAGCCACTTGGTACTAAACGGCTCACTGATCGTCTACAGCCACACGTCTCCTCATGCCTCATCTGACGCACCGGAGGCCGAGCTGCTGACGCAAACCCTAGTACAAACGCAAACGCCAGCGCCCCACGTAGAGCACATCACCTACGAAGTGCCAGGACTGGACGCAAAACACCATCTGCAACTGGTGTCTAATTCATCATTGGGCAGTTAATCTGTGCGCCCTTTTTTCCATCATTCGGTAGGTCAGTGAACAAAGTCATAGCGGTTGCAAATCAGAAAGGCGGTGTCGGCAAAACGACGACCAGCGTCAATCTCAGCGCCGCCTTGGCGGGTCTCGGCGCTCGCGTCCTGCTCATCGATTTGGACCCACAAGGCAATGCCACCATGGGCAGCGGTATCGATAAATACGCGTTGAATCCCAGCATTTATGAGTGGCTCATGGGGGAGGTAGCGCTTGGCGACGTGTGTTTACCGACCGTCGCTGGTTATGAGTTATTGCCAGCGAATATTGACTTAACCGCCGCGGAAGTCGGGCTCATGCAGAAAGAGCGCAGGGAGTTTGTCATCGCCGATGGCTTGGGCCAGCAGCAGTCGTCCTACGATTACATCATCATCGACTGCCCGCCCTCGTTAAACATACTGACGGTGAATGCATTGGTCTCAGCCACCGGTGTCTTGGTGCCGATGCAATGTGAGTACTATGCCTTGGAGGGGTTGTCGGCGCTGCTGGATACTGTTGAAGGGATCCGCACCAGCGCGAACCCGCAGCTACAGATCGAAGGTCTACTGCGAACGATGTACGATGCCCGCAACAGCTTGAGCCGCGATGTATCCCGCCAGCTGATCCAGTACTTTGGCGACAAAGTTTATCGCACAGTGGTGCCGCGCAATGTGCGCTTAGCCGAGGCCCCAAGCCACGGCTTACCCGTCACGCTATATGATCGAGGCTCCCGAGGTTCCCTCGCCTATCAAGCGCTGGCCAGTGAAATGCAGAAACGACAGACAGCATGATGATTGAATACCGCAAAGTGCAAGACCAAGTCAGGGATTTCCTTGCGCAGCGGCTTAAAGGGACAGAAAAATGAGCAAATCTCGACTCGGTAAAGGCCTTGATGCGCTGCTTTCTTCGACCGTTCAATCACCTCAGAACAGCCAAGGTCGCGAGGCTGCCGCAGAGCAAGCGCAGCCGATCCATGCGGGCTCTACCGGGCCGCTTGAAATCGCCGTCGGCGATATCACCCCAAGTCCCTATCAGCCTCGACGCGAGTTTGATGAGGCGGCGCTTGCGGAGCTCGCCGCATCGATCGCGGCCCAAGGCGTGCTGCAACCCTTGGTGGTGCGCAGCAAGGCGCAAGGGGGCTTTGAGTTGATCGCAGGTGAGCGACGATGGCGCGCAGCGCAGCAAGCCGGGCTACAACAAGTCCCTGTGGTGCTGAAACAAGTATCGGATCAGGAAGCCTCGACCATCGCGCTGGTGGAAAATATTCAGCGCGAGGACCTTGGAGCCATGGAACAAGCCGCGGGTCTTGAACGACTGCGCAGCGAATTCGATTTAACCCAGCAAGAGTTGGCGGATGTGGTGGGTAAATCGCGAGTTGCTATCGCGAACAGTTTGCGACTGCTGAAGCTTGGCTCTATGGCACGGGAGCTGTTGATTCGTGGCGCCATAGACGTTGGGCACGCCAAGGTTATATTGGCCTTAACCGGCGCCGAGCAGGACAGTGCCGCCCAGCGGATTGTTGCAGCAGGGCTGTCTGTCCGCGAGGCAGAAAAACTGGTTCGTGCCATGATGGCGAGCGAAAAGACGCCCAAGGGCACGGCGAACGTTACCGACCCCGATGTTCAGGTGTTGCAGCGCAGGTTGATGGATCATCTTGGGGCCAGCGTGCAAATACGGCAGCGGCGCAACGGCGCTGGCGAGGTCGTGATCAAGTACGCAAGCCTCGAAGAGCTAGATGGCGTGCTGCGCCGTGTCAAATTACCCGAATGATATTTCCCGCTAAGGCAATTGAATGGCGTTAAGCCGGTCTCTATACTACGCGCCGCCGAAAGGGTCCGGTTGAAAGGCTCATGGGCCCAAGAGGCTTGGAGCGTCGTCAAACAGCAGTTGGCGTTCGGCGGTGGGATCAGTGTTGTAACCGCGGTATTGGTCGGCAACCACGCAGCGTTTAGCGTGATTGCTGGCGTCATCTGTGTCTTCGTACCGAGCGCCTACTATGCTTGGACGAGCCAAAAGACCCTGGTCGGTGCGCGGATCGTCGCGCAAGGTGTCATAAAAATAATGGGAACCGGTGTCCTAATGGCATTGTTCCTCGGGCTTGGTTCGGTGCAGGCGCTCTGGTTTTTGCTTGGGGTGGCCGTTGCGCAGAGCTGCTACCTTTGGGTGTTGGCAAGGGGTCATCAACCCGGTGCCGAAGCCCGCAGTAGTGCGATCGATACATCAAGTCAGAAGCAAAACGAACGGTAGTAGGAAAGTAAAGACGCAATGAGCAGCGGCACGAAGACCACAGCAGACTATATTCAGCACCACCTCACCAACTTAACCTACGGGCAGTTGCCCGACGGGTCTTGGGGTTTTGCGCACAGCGCCGAAGAAGCGGCGCAAATGGGTTTTTGGTCAATCAACGTCGACTCAATGGCTTGGTCAATTGGCCTTGGTCTCATATTTACGTTTTTCTTCCGTCGAGCCGCCGCCCATGCCACCGCCGGTGTTCCCGGTGGACTACAAAATTTTGTCGAAATGATCGTCGAGTTCATCGACGACACCACCCAGAGCATTTTTCATCAAAAGAACGATCTCATCGCACCGCTGGCGATGACTATATTTGTCTGGGTGTTTTTGATGAACTTGATGGACTTAGTGCCAGTCGATTGGCTGCCAGAATTGGCGGTGCTGTTGGGTGTATCCCACATGAAGGTTGTGCCCTCGACGGATCCCAACATCACCATGGCGATGGCGTTGACGGTGTTCGCGCTGATTCTTTACTACAGCGTCAAATGTAAGGGCGCGATCGGCTTTTTGAAGGAGCTGACCCTGCACCCCTTCCCCTCCTTGGCCGCCATACCGGTAAACTTCGTGCTCGAATTTGTCTCATTGATCGCCAAGCCCCTGTCCTTGGGCTTGCGACTCTTCGGCAATATGTATGCAGGGGAAATGATCTTTATTTTGATCGCCTTGATGTTCGGCGGCGGCGTCGCGTTCTTTATATTCGGCGGCGTACTGCAGTGGGTGTGGGCGGTATTCCACGTATTGGTAATCACGCTGCAAGCCTTTATTTTTGCTGTTCTAACGATCGTGTATCTGGCACAGGCCCACGAAACGGAAGAGCACTAATACGCCTTGATTGCATAGGCATCGTGCGGCAACGCCGCGACTTATAACTGTTAGATTGGAGTTGAAATGGAACTTTTGTTTGTAGCCGGTGGACTGATGATGGGTCTGGGTGCTGTTGGCGCTGCGATTGGTGTAGGCGTTTTGGGCGGTAAGTTTTTGGAAGGTATCGCGCGTCAACCTGAACTGCTGCCGATGCTACGCACGCAGCTATTCATCGTGCTGGGTCTTGTCGACGCGGTTCCGATGATTGCAGTAGGTATTGGCCTATACGTGGTGTTCGCGGTCGCAGGCTAACACCCTGCACGCAGGATTGATGGGCCGGTGACGCATTGCGAGCACCCGCCTGCCAAAGCGCGAATCGCCAATTGGTTTGGCGGCACATGGGTAGTGAGGGCCAAGGGTTAAAACGAACACACCCACCAACGCTGGCTTATCACAGCACGCTAGGTGGTTGGGTAATGGGCCCTCAGGCACTGCAGACATGAATGGCGACACTGCTGCACCAGCCGCAGTCGAAGACGCAGAACAACAACGGAAACGACGAAAAAGAGATCAGTCATGAACCTAAATGCAACGCTACTAGGACAGAGCATTACCTTTGCCATCTTTGTGTGGTTCTGCATGAAGTATATATGGCCAATGCTGGGCACTGCGATGCGTGAGCGGCAAGAAGCCATTGCCGCTGGCCTGCGGGCTTCAGAAGAAGCCGACCAAAAACTGGCCAGCGCAGCCACCAATGCAGAGTCAGAAATGGCTGCCGCAAAAGAAGAGGCGAGCGCGATCATCGAGCAAGCCCGCAGCCGCGCCAACCAAATGGTGGAAGAAGCTAAGGATGAGGCTCGCCAAGAAGGCCAACGGATCATAGACGCAGCGAAGGCCGAGATTGATCAAGAAATGAATCGCGCCAAGGAAGCCCTTCGCGCCGACGTGGCGGCACTAGTAATTGCTGGCGCCGAGCGGGTGATCGAGGACAACATTGATGCGTCCAAGCATGAAGCCATGCTAACGAAGTTGGCCTCAGAGCTGTAAATCATGGCAGAGCTAGCAACCCTATCTAGGCCTTATGCAAACGCGGTATTCGACCTTGCCAAAAACTCCGGCAGCTTGGAATCTTGGTCGAACACGCTAAATACCCTCGTCACGACCAGCGGTGATACTACGGTTCAAACCATGCTCAACAGTCCAGATATGGCGGCTGCCGAGAAGGCTGCGAAGCTGGCGGAGCTGTGCGCAGACGAGATTAACGACGATGCAGGGTCATTCCTTTATGCGCTCGCTGAGCACGATCGCCTGCCGCTGTTGAATGAGGTGCAGAGTCAATTCGAAGCGCTACGCGCCGAGCAGGAACGCACTCTGGATGTCGAGGTCGTCTCAGCATTCGAGCTGACCCAAGGCCAGAGTGATGCTCTGCAAGCTGCCCTGCAGCAAAAGTACGAAAAAGATGTCGCGCTAACCTCGCGCACCGACGCCAGCCTGATTGGTGGGGCGGTGATTCGCGCAGGCGATATGGTGGTGGATGGGTCCGTTAGGGGTCGTCTCACCAAGCTGGTTGAAACCTTGTTGCAAAAGTAAGGCGTTGCAAGAGTAAGGCCACGCGAATACAGAACGCAAAAACACAGATGTTGGAATGACATCGAGCAAGCGAAACGAGATTGAAAAGGAAACGAACATGCAGCAACTGAATCCCTCGGAAATCAGTGACATCATCAAGGGCAGAATCCAAGGCTTAGAAATCAAGGCCGAAGCCCAAAATGAAGGCACCATTGTGGGTGTATCGGACGGCATTGTGCGGATTCATGGACTTGCTGAAGCACAGTATGGCGAGATGATCGAGTTCGACGGCGGTCTCTACGGCATGGCGCTGAACTTAGAGCGCGACAGCGTCGGCGTGGTCGTGCTGGGTGATTACGACGCACTGACCGAAGGGATGACTGCGCGCTGCACAGGCCGAATTCTGGAAGTACCTGTCGGCCCTGAGCTACTGGGGCGGGTGGTGGACGCTCTGGGTAACCCCATCGACGGTAAGGGGCCCTTAAACGCCCAAAGCTCTTCGCCGATTGAAAAAGTGGCGCCGGGCGTAATCGCTCGCCAGTCAGTGGATCAACCGGTGCAGTTGGGCTTTAAGTGTATCGATGCCATGGTACCTGTAGGTCGCGGCCAGCGAGAACTGATCATTGGTGACCGTCAGATCGGAAAAACCGCAATCGCTGTTGACGCCATCATCAACCAAAAGAGCAGCGGCATTAAGTGCGTCTATGTGGCCATCGGTCAGAAGATGTCGACCATCGCCAACGTCGTGCGCACCTTGGAAGAAAATGGCGCCATGGAATACACCACCGTGGTCTCGGCTGGCGCTGCAGACCCTGCGTCCATGCAATTTATTTCTGCTTACTCAGGTTGCACCATTGGTGAGTACTATCGTGATACCGGTGAAGATGCGCTGATCATCTACGATGATCTAACCAAGCAAGCTTGGGCCTATCGTCAGATTTCACTGCTGTTGAAGCGACCACCGGGTCGCGAGGCCTATCCCGGTGATGTGTTCTACTTGCACTCACGTCTGCTCGAGCGCGCTGCCCGGGTCAACGCCGACTACGTAGAGCAACAAACCGGCGGCGCAGTAAAAGGCAAAACCGGTTCATTGACGGCGCTGCCGATCATTGAAACCCAAGCCGGCGACGTATCTGCCTTCGTACCCACCAACGTGATTTCCATCACCGATGGACAGATCTTTTTGGAAACCGAGAATTTTAACTCCGGCCTGCGTCCAGCCATGAGCCCAGGTATTTCAGTCTCCCGGGTGGGTGGTTCAGCGCAAGTGCCGTTCATGAAGAAAATTTCCGGCGGCATCAAGATGGCCTTGGCCCAGTACCGAGAACTGGCGGCATTCTCTCAGTTTGCCTCGGACCTTGACGACGCAACGCGTCGGCAGCTTGAACATGGCGCCCGTGTCACCGAACTGATGAAGCAAAAGCAGTTTGCGCCGATGTCCGTGGCCGAAATGGGCACGGTGCTGTTCGCTGCGAACGAGGGCTATCTAGAAGACGTGCCGGTCGACAAAGTGCTGGATTTCGAAGCCGGTTTGTTGAGCTTTATGAAAGCCGAGTACGCAAGTTTCGTGCAAAGCACCAATGAAACCGGTGCTTATAACGATGACGTTGTGGCAACCCTGAAAGAGATCATTGAAAAGTTCAAAGCCACGCAAGCTTATTAATCAGGCGCGATTGGCAGGCGAATCGATCAATTTGCAAGGTTTGAAAGGATAGCGAATGGCTGTTGGTAAAGAGATTAAGAACAAAATTGGCAGCGTGCAAAACACGCAGAAGATTACCAGTGCCATGCAAATGGTGGCGGCGAGCAAGATGCGCCGAACGCAAGATCGCATGCAGCAAGGCAAGCCTTATAGCGATCGCATTCGCGGCGTGATCAGCCATTTAGCCAACGCCAACCCGGAGTACAAGCACACCTTTATGCAGCAGCGAGACGTCAAGCGCGTTGGTTTTATCGTAGTGTCGTCGGATCGCGGCCTTTGTGGCGGCCTAAACGTCAACCTGTTTCGCTCTGTGGTTCGGCAAATGGCTGAGCTGGATGCCAAGGGCATTGGCGTGGATTTAGGTCTGATTGGTAATAAGGCAGGCCCATACTTTCGTTCCGTCGGCGCTAACGTTGTCGCCGTCATGCCCGACGTCGGCGAAACACCGGCCATCGCCGATCTGATTGGTGGCATTCGCGTCATGCTCGATGCCTACTCCGAAGGCACCATCGACCAGCTATTTCTGGCCAGCAATGATTTTGAAAACACCATGACTCAAGCCCCCACCGTGCGCCAGCTGCTGCCGCTGGACCCAGCAGACGATGAGGCTTATCAACACCGCTGGGACTACATTTACGAACCAGACGCGCAACAGCTGGTTGAAGGGTTGCTGCTGCGTTACTTGGAATCTCAGGTCTATCAAGCAGTGGTCGAGAACGGGGCATGTGAGCAAGCTGCCAAGATGATCGCAATGAAAAACGCGACGGAAAATGCCGGCAAGCTGATTGACGAGCTTCAACTGATTTACAACAACGCTCGACAAGCAGCGATTACACAAGAAATCTCTGAAATTGTCGGTGGCGCGGCGGCGGTATAACACCCGGGCCGAGCGCCGAGAGCGAAATGACACAAACGAATCCAATAAACGAATTACACAGATAAAGAGGCTAGATATGAGCAGCGGTCGAATCGTACAAATTATCGGCGCGGTCATCGATGTAGAGTTTGATCGAAATAATGTACCCAAGGTTTATGACGCGCTTAGCGTGGCAGACAGTGGCCTAACGCTGGAAGTGCAGCAACAACTTGGCGACGGCATCGTGCGCACCATTGCCATGGGCACCTCTGATGGACTGTCACGGGGTCTCGAAGTGACCAATACCGGCGCCCCTATCTCGATCCCCGTGGGCGAAGAAACCCTAGGCCGTATCGTCGACGTCTTGGGCACACCCATCGACGAGAAAGGACCGGTCAATGCGCAAGAGTTGATGCCCATTCACCGTAAGGCACCTTCCTATGAAGACCAGATGGCTGGCAACGAAGTACTGGAAACGGGCATCAAGGTTATCGACCTCATCTGCCCCTTTGCTCGCGGCGGTAAGGTGGGCTTATTCGGTGGTGCGGGTGTCGGTAAAACCGTGACCATGCTAGAGCTGATTCGCAACATTGCCATCGAGCACTCGGGCTTGTCAGTATTTGCTGGTGTTGGTGAGCGTACGCGTGAGGGCAACGACTTCTATTACGAAATGGAAGAAGCCGGCGTACTGGACAAGATTTCGTTGGTGTTCGGGCAGATGAACGAGCCTCCAGGCAACCGCCTTCGCGTCGCGCTGACCGGTTTGACCATGGCGGAAAAATTCCGCGATGACGGCCGCGACGTACTGCTGTTCGTCGACAACATTTACCGTTACACCCTGGCAGGCACCGAGGTATCTGCGCTGCTCGGTCGTATGCCATCGGCGGTAGGCTATCAGCCAACACTCGCGGAAGAGATGGGCGTACTGCAAGAGCGTATTACCACCACCAAGGCGGGCTCCATTACATCGGTGCAAGCGGTCTATGTACCTGCTGACGATTTGACCGACCCGTCGCCCGCAACCACCTTCGCGCACTTGGATTCAACGGTAACCCTGTCTCGCGCTATCACTGACTTGGGTATTTATCCCGCAGTAGATCCACTGGATTCTACCAGCCGCCAGCTCGATCCGCTGGTGGTCGGCGAAGAGCACTACAACGTGGCCCAGCAGGTGCAGCAGGTGCTGCAGCGCTACCAAGAACTGCGCGACATCATCGCCATTCTCGGTATGGACGAACTGTCGGAAGAAGATAAGCAGCTGGTCTATCGCGCTCGCAAGGTGCAGAAGTTCTTCTCCCAGCCTTTCTTCGTGGCGGAGCAGTTCACCGGAAACCAAGGCAAGTTTGTCAGCCGCGATGACACCGTGCGCAGCTTCAAGGCGATCTTGGATGGAGAATACGATCACTTACCAGAAGATGCGTTCTACATGGTGGGCGGGATCGAAGACGCGATTGAGAAGGCTAAAACGCTTTAAAGCAGCCTTGCTGGCGCTGAGAGCATTCGACGAGAGGTATCGACGTGGCAACAATACAGTGTGAAATCGTTAGCGCAGAAGAGTCGCTCTTCTCTGGCGCCATAACGTCGCTCTCGGTTCGAGGCACCATCGGTGAACTGGGCATAACGCCAGGGCACGCGCCGTTACTCACCGGTATCGCACCCGGCGCGGTTGCACTTCGCTTGGAAGACGGCAGCGAGGAGATTTTCTTCGCTTCCGGAGGCTATCTTGAAGTGCAGCCCGGGTTTGTCACCCTATTGGCGGACACCGCACTGCGTGCAGAGGATCTGGACGAAGCCCAAGCCGAAGAAGCGCGCCAACAGGCCGAAAAGGCCATGGAAGATAAGAACGCTGAGGCCGAGTTCTCATCCGCTGCCGCCATGATGGCGGAAGCGCTGGCTAAACAGCGAACGTTGGAAGAACTGCGTCGTCGTCGCCGCTAGATCAACTGGAGCCGCTGGCTCTGGAAATGATCGATCCTGCGGCAGTAGTCTTTCCCAGACTTCGGCATAATCAAGACCTGCACCGATACAGATAGCGACGGACAGGTGAAAGGTTTATGAGTTTGCATGTCATCATTCTTGCGGCGGGCAAAGGCAGCCGCATGAAGTCAGATACCCCCAAAGTTCTGCACCCAGTCGCTGGCACGCCCATGCTCCACCGGGTGATGTCCACCGCTAAGCGCCTTGCGCCGGAACAGCTGCACCTCGTTCTTGGGCACGGTATTGAGGCGATTCAAGACACATTGGCGGACCAATGGTCTGCCACAAACATCGTTCAACAGGCTGAACAACTGGGTACTGGTCACGCGGTCAATATCGCCCTCGATCACTTACCCAATGACGGCATCAGCCTAGTCCTCTACGGCGATGTACCGCTGATTACCGTCGACACCCTAGAGCACTGCGTGGCCATCGCCGATGCTGGTGAGTTAGGGATTGTTACCGCCAACATGTCCGACCCCGCTCAGCTTGGCCGAATACTGCGTAATGACACCGACGCGATTGAGGCGATTGTTGAATACAAAGACGCAACCCAGCAGCAGCGCGCCATTCACGAGATCAACTCAGGCATCCTGGCGGCACCCACGCACTTGCTGCGTCACTGGCTCAGCCAAGTGCAGCCGAACAACCAGCAGGGTGAGTACTACTTGACCGACGTTGTGGCCCTAGCGGTTAACGATGGCGTAGGTGTTCAAGGCATCGTCGTGGACGACGAGAACGAGGTCATGGGCGTCAATGACCGCGTTCAGCTGTCGCAAGTAGAGCGCATTTTGCAGCGCCGACAGGCGGATGAGTTGATGCGGCAAGGAGTCACCTTCGCTGACCCCGATCGCGTCGACATTCGAGGCACTCTCAGCTGCGAAACAGACTGCTTTATCGATGTGAATACGGTCTTTATTGGCGACGTGCGCCTGGCAAGCGGTGTCGTTATTGGGCCCAACGTCGTGATCGAGTCATCGCAACTCGGTGCGGGCGTGCAGGTGAAGGCAAATACGGTGATCGAAGGCGCCGTGATCGCCGAGCACTGCCAGCTAGGACCGTTCGCGCGCATCCGCCCCGGTAGCAACTTTGCCCCTAGCGTAAAGATTGGTAACTTCGTTGAGACCAAGAAAACCACCATGGGCGCAGGGTCTAAGGCCAGCCACCTCGCGTATCTGGGTGATGCAACCATTGGTTGTGACGTCAATGTTGGGGCAGGCAGCGTCACCTGCAATTACGATGGTGTCGACAAGCACCAGACGGTTATTGGCGACGGCGCCTTCGTGGGCACGAACAGCACCTTGGTGGCGCCGCTGAACATTGGCGCCGAGTCCTTTGTCGCAGCCGGATCCACAGTGACCACAGATGTTGAGGAGCAATCCTTGGCGGTGGGTCGGGGCAAGCAGCGAAACATTGCGAAGTGGCTCAGCCCATTAAAACGTAAACAAAGGACATCGCCTGATCGCTAGGTTTGGCGCCGCCGAGTAAAAAGGAAGAGTTATGTGTGGCATTGTCGGTGTCGTCGCGCAGCGCAGCGCAACACCTATCTTGATTCGAGGCCTGCAGCGCCTGGAATACCGCGGCTATGACTCCGCCGGACTGGCCACCGTCGATGCCAACGGCGCACTCAAGCGTTTGCGTGAAGTCGGCAAGGTGCAAAATTTAGTCGACGCCGTCGAGCGCACGCCTGTGTCCGGCGGCACCGGTATCGCACACACACGCTGGGCGACCCACGGCAAAGTCACCGCAGACAATGCGCATCCCCACCTGTCGACGTCTGCTGATGCCGATGACGCCGTCTGCTTGGTGCACAACGGCATTATTGAAAACCACGTGGCGCTGCGAGAAGAATTGCAGGGGTTGGGCTATACGTTTACCTCGCAAACCGACTCAGAAGTCATCGTTCACCTCATCCATCACTACCTCACTGAGGTATCCGATTTATTGGAAGCCGTCCGACAGGCGGTACGTCGTCTCGACGGCGCTTACGCTCTAGCCGTGATCGCCACCGGCGAGAACGAGCGTATCATCGCAGCCCGGCAGGGCTGTCCGTTAATTTTGGGCAAGGGAATTGGCGAGAACTTTTTAGCCTCTGACGTGCTCGCGCTGCGTGCAGTGACCGATCGGTTTATCTATCTGGAAGAAGGCGACTTAGTTGACCTACGTCCAGACAGTATCGACATCTGGAACATCGATGAGGCCGCGGTGATTCGGGCGGACGTGCGGGTGGAGATGGAAGCCGACGACATGGAGCGAGGCAACTATCGTCACTTCATGCAAAAAGAAATGTTTCAGCAGCCCGAGGTTGTAAAGCGCGTGCTGGAAGGTCGGGTTGGTAAGAATCGCGTGCTCGATGGTGCTCTGGGCGAGGGTTCTCAGGATCTGCTGCGGCAGGTGGAGTCGGTGACCATTGTGGCTTGCGGCACCAGTTACTTAGCAGGCAGTGTCGCGCGCTATTGGATCGAAGAGCTGGCGGGTTTGCCCTGCCAAGTGGAAATTGCCAGCGAATATCGCTACCGCAACCCGGCCGCGCAAAAAAACAGTTTGTTCATCACCATCTCCCAAAGCGGCGAAACCGCCGATACCTTGGCAGCCTTAAGGTTGGCAAAGGAGAGTGACTTTCTGGCCACACTGACGTTGTGCAACGTACCCACATCGACCACGGTGCGTCAGTCAGATATCGCCATGATGCTTAACGCCGGCACCGAGGTAGGCGTGGCCTCTACCAAGGCCTTTGTGGCCCAAACCACAGCATTATTGTTAGTCACTTTGTTGCTGGCGAGGCAACGTGGGCTTAAGGCCGGTCTAGAAGAAGAGATCGTGCAGCAACTGCACCAGCTACCCGAAACCATCGCTGAGCTGTTAAAACTAGACGAGCCCATCGCTAAGTTGGCCGAGGTTTTTGCAGACAAAGAGCACGCGCTATATCTTGGCCGCGGCAGCTTTTATCCCATCGCCATGGAAGGCGCGCTCAAACTCAAGGAGCTCTCCTATATTCATGCCGAAGGCTACGCCGCAGGTGAACTCAAGCATGGCCCACTGGCACTGGTAGATGAATCCATGCCCGTGGTTGCCTTGGCACCCAATGATGAATTGTTAGAAAAACTGTATTCGAATCTGCAAGAGGTGCGGTCCCGGGGCGGTCAGCTGTTTGTTTTCGTCGAGCAAGGCGTTAGCACCCAAGCGGAAGACGGCATTACGCATATTGTGTTGCCGCCCTGCCATAAATACCTCGCACCCATCGCCTATGTTGTGCCCTTACAGTTGCTCGCTTACCACATCGCGCTCATCAAGGGCACAGATGTGGACCAGCCGCGCAACCTTGCGAAGTCTGTGACGGTAGAGTGAGACGCAAACGAGAGCAACGCATCAAAGAGCGTTATTTTCTGGCTGGTAAATTGGTGATCGACCATGCTCTTTTCTAAGCTTACCTCCCCCATCGCCCTCGCTCCCATGGCAGGCGGGTTCAACACGCCCCAGCTCGCGGCAGCGGTCGCCAATGCAGGCGGCATGGGCAGTTTTGGCTTTGCCTACTCGACTCCCGACCACATTGACCGGACGCTTCACCAAACGGCATCGCTTACCGACGGCCCACTTAACGCCAATTTTTTTGTTTTCCCCGAGCTAGAAGCGCCTTCAACAGAGCTATTGGCCGAGGCGACCCAAGCGCTTGGAGAGCTGCCAACGCCGGTGCCCGTTGAGATTCCTGCACTTACTGAGCCCTATGCGCCAAATTTAGACGCACAGCTTGAAGCCGTATGGCGACACCGTCCGGCAGCGCTGACCTTTCATTTTGGTTTACCGCCAGAGCACGCAGTCGAGCAGGCACATCGACAAAATATTGCTGTGGGTGTCACCGCGACCTGTCTTCGTGAGGCTAAGTTAATTGCGGCAGCGGGAGCAGATTTCGTGGTGGCTCAAGGCTGGGAGGCGGGTGGTCATCGGGGCATCTTTACCGCCGATGCGGAGGATGAAGCGCTACCGCTACTGGCCTTGGTGAGAGCGCTGTCGAAGGATCTATCCATACCCATTGTCGCTGCAGGAGGACTGATGAACGGCGGCGGTATTGCCAAGGTTATCGCTGCTGGCGCGACGGCTGCTCAGCTGGGCACGGCATTTTTGTGCTGCGACGAGGCGGGCACGCCTGCCACACATCGTGAGGTGCTCACTGCTGCTGCCGCAGAGACGGTTTTCACCTTGGCTTTCTCAGGTCGTCCCGCTCGGGGAGTTCGCAACACGTTTATCGAGGCCATGGCGGGCAAGCCGGTGTTGCCTTTTCCGCAGCAGAACACCCTGACCGGTTCATTGCGGCAGTGGGCTGCATCCGCCGAGCAGCCTGGGTTTCAAAGCGTCTGGTCGGGTAGCGGGCTTGGTGGGATAAGACCTATGTCTGCAGCGCAATTGATGGCGACCCTGAAGCATGAGTTGGCCCGAGCAGCCATTCGATCTTAGTGAGTTCTGGCGACTAATCCTGTTCGCTCTCGCCAGCATCCTGGGTGTCAGCGCTCGCGTTGTCGTTGGCAAGAAACTGTAGCGGGGCAATGGGGTGATCTAGCATCAGTGATTCTGAGATTTCCTGCGCCAAGGTGGAGGAGACCTCCAGTACTGCAGCTGGGGTGATCGCACTTTGCTGATACTTGGAGCCAAGTGAGAAGTACTGATCACAGTAGCTTTGAGGTAAGTATACCCAGACGGCACCACCGACGGTTTTAACTTCTCGATAGCAAGCAACCGCGGGCTTCTCTGGCGGAGACTTTCCCTGGGCTAGGGCCGCTTCAGCGGCTTCGAGATAGGCTTCCGTGCGCTTTGCGCCATCGATAAAGGTTAAATCGATAAAGGCTGTGATGCGATTGCCCAGCACAGAGCGAAGCTTGCGTGTTTCGCGTGAGCCTGGCGGCAACGTGGCAGAACTGTCGTAAAATGACTTTGCTTTCTGCCGCTCTTTGGTTTGTTTCATGCCTTTGAAGAGGCCCATACGAACACCTGCAATAAGTAGTTAGTGTGCGATTCAAAGACGTTCACAAGAGCGTCTTATGCGGTTTAGCTGTAGAACGCCAGCTAGCTCATAAGCGTGCGCAGTTTACCTGCGGTTTCAGAAATAATTTGACTGACTCGCGATTCGCTGACTTCCAAAATCGCACCAATCTCTTTCAAGTTCATTTCTTCTTGATAGTACAGAGCCAGCACGATGCGAGCGCGTTCGGGTAGCTGCTCTATGGCATCAGCGAGCGCCGTGATCATCTGCGCTTTTTCCAGCGATTGATCTGGTCCCGACTCAAGTTCGCTCGATTCTTCTAAATTGGTTGGCAGCGCGTCTGAGCTGACAATGTCCACGCCTTCGGCGATCAAACGCTCCTTTTCGTAAAGGGCGATGTCCTTGTCCAGAAATTCAGCAACCTCAGTACTCTTGGGCTGTCGCCCAAGTTCCTTGCTGAGGGCTGAAATTGCCTGATCTTGCTCGCGCTTGATGGTGATTGCCGAACGCGTTGAGTAAGAGATTCGTCGCACCTCGTCCAACATGGCACCGCGAATGCGAGTCTTGGCGAACATCTCAAATTCGATGCCCCGGGAAGGTTCGTAGGCGCGCTGAGCGTGAATCAAGCCTTCCATACCGGCTTGAATCAGATCATCTGTGGCGATGCTGGCGGGTAGTCTGGTGCGTAAATGAAAGGCAATACGCTTAACCAAGGTGTAATGCTGGCCAATGGAGATCTCTGACGCTCCAACTTGCTCTTCGTAGGCATCGATGCTGGCCACGGTCAGATAACCTCTGGCACATCGTTGCACGGCAGCTGGGCCATCAGTGCTTCGGCGAGCAGGGTAAAGTTTTTCGCGGCGGCGCTGGTTGGGTGGTCTGCAATCACGGTTTCTCGCTTGCGTGTCACGCGGCCGAGCAGCTCGTCCTGTAAGACGCTGGCGAGGTAATTGACCGGCTCTTCTAGGAACTTCATACAGACAACGTTCATGCGATCAAACAGCGCCTTACCTAGTAGCTCAGAGCCAACGCGATTGGGCACCAAAAACAGGCTAGCCAATCTATCCTTACGACTTTCTAACTTGATCAGGCCGTAGGCGTCGGCAATTGAGGCGGGCTCATCTTGCATCACCAGCAACCGCACCGCGCAGGTATCGAGAAAACTCATGTTGGCGCTGGAAAGTCCGGCGGCTGAATCAATAATCAGCACGTCGAGATCTGGATAGCTTTGCAAAATCTGATCGATCAGCGAGGTGGCTTGCATGGATGTGATGTTGGCCAGCGATTGATTCCCCGATGCTCCGGGTATCAGCAGCAACCCTTGGGGCGTTTCGACAGCCACATCGGTAACGTTTTTGTGGCCGTCAAAGACATCGCCAACGTTCAACGGCGCGCTAACGCCAAGGAGAATTTGTGAATTGGCCAGGCCTAAGTCGGCGTCCAATAGTCCAACGCGCATGCCCTGCTGACACAGTGCTAGGGCGAGATTTACAGCGACGGTGGTTTTACCCACACCACCCTTGCCGCTGGCAATGCCAACAATGCGGGTGGATATGTGCGACTGCGACGTGGACATAGGGGTAAAAGTATCACGGTCTGTGAACGACAAGTATATAGATTATTCCTCTAAGGTACTGGGTGAATTACCTTTTTCTATCTCTTCAAGTGGCTCATCAACCAAATGTCCATTTACGCCAGAAATCTGCGCACCCCGAGCTTCTAAGGCGGTCAGGGTCGGTTCGAGCTCTCCAGCCAAGTCGAAGCGGGTTAGCAGCACAGACGCGCTTATCCAGGGCGTTGACTCTGCTAGAGCATCGATGATCCACGGGGCTGCGTCAGCAGCCAGGCACAGGTGGGGTAAGATTTCGTTTTCGGTCACCAAGGTGGCCAGTGCCACGGGATCGCTTAGCAGTGCTGCCGGGGTATCAATCAGCACCTGATGATCGTCGCGGTAACGTGTCACGAGCTGTCCTAGCTGATCTAAGTCGGCTGCTTGCAGGTAGATTATGCCGAGCTGTTGGCAAAGCTGCGCGAGGCCATTATTGATTAAAACCGCTGGCGCGCTGTCTTGGGCAGTTGTCGCGGACACCGCTGCCTGCAGGGAAATCACGACGGTGTTCATTGCGCTGGCTTGATGGAGCGTTTGCTGAATCAGGGTGGCGATCATCGTACTCTTGCCTGCGCCGGGATAGCCAACGAAGGCGTGTACACCCTGCCAGTCACGCTGCGCCGAGAGCTGTCGAGTCACCAGAGCATCGATTTGTTCCGCTGCGCGGCAGCTTCCTGGCTGCTTGTGCTGCACGCGTTGGTTGATCGAAGCCATGGCCAACTGCGCTTTGCGCAGTGGCGTTTGTACCGCAGCTTGTTCTTCTAGCTGATTTCTCAGCCTCGCGAGGTCCGCCTGAATGGTTTGCATCATGTTGTGCATGGCCTTGCTGTCAGGCGGCAGGTCGTCAGAATGAATCTGACGCTCTGGCTCAGGTGCTCGTTTGTTGGCGGGCACAAAGGGCTCGTGATTGCTACTGCCTTGCTGTCCACCCGCAAGCGCCGATGTCAGTTCCTTGCCGAATTCTTGAGCAATGCGCTCCTTCGAGTTGCCGCGCTTGCCCGGCGTAGCCGAGGCGTTATCGGCTGCAACTCGATTCAACAGCGATGCTACGGTCGAGGTGGCCTCGCTGATGTCCAGGCCTTCGCCGTCTGGCTCAGCGGCATGATGGACAGGCGCTGCGGCTGGTGGCTCTTCTACCGCACAAATCATCTCGGTTTTGTTGCCGATCTTGTTGGTGGAAATAATCAGCGCATCTTCACCAAACTCGGCACGCACCTGATCCATGGTTGCCTTGCTGTCGTCGCCAACAAATCTCTTTAGTTCCATAGTCTTATCCGCAGAATCTAGCCCTGCTCATCCTCTCGTTCGTTAACTTCAATGGAAGACACAACGCTGATGGGTTGGTCATCGGGAATTTCGGTATAGCACAGCACCGTCAAATCCTTGGTGCTACGTCGCAGTAGGCGTGCCAGCCATGGTCGTAAAATGGGCGACACCACCAGCACTGCCGGTAAATCTTGCTGCTCTAACTCTTCGATGGTCGAGCGAATGGACGCGAAGAAGCTCTCCGCCAAGGCGGGTTCCAGCGCGATTTCGTCGTAACTGTTCGCCCGAGACACCAAATCCGTAAGCAGCTGCTCGAGGGTTGGATCTAGCGTCATCACCGCCAGCGTTTCGTCTGGATCGATAATGTCTTGAACAATCAGCCGCGCCAGCTTGGGGCGTACCAAGGCGCAAAGCTGGCCAGCATCCTGAGTGCGACCGGACTCCTCAGATAACGTTTCCAAGATGGTGCGCATGTCGCGCAGCGGCACCCGCTCTCTGAGCAAGTTTTGTAGTACGCGTACCACGGTTCCCAGGGTCAGTTTTTCGGGAATAAAGTCCTCAACCAACTTCGGCGAGGTTTCGGCAATTTTGTCGATCAACTGCTGGGCGACGTCATAGGTCATTAGCTCGTCCGCGTTGTCCTTGATCACGCTATTCAAATGCGTCGCGATCACCGTGCTGGCATCGACCACGGTGTAGCCAACCGCTTGGGCGTATTCACGCTCGCTGGGGTCAATCCAAACCGCATCCAACCCAAACGCCGGATCCTTGCCGGGCTCACCGGGTATTTCGCTGAGCACATTGCCTGGGTTAATGGCCATTTCTTTGCCATTGGCAATCACACCCACGCCGCGCACAGACCCATTAATGACAATTTGGTAAGCATCTGGAGCGCTATCGAGATTGTCGCGAATACGGATTGAAGGCAGCAGAAAGCCCATTTCTGCCGACAGCTTCTTGCGGATGCCTTTCAGGCGATTCAACAGCCGTCCGCCGGTATCGGCATCGACCATGGGAATCAGTCCATAACCCAGCTCGAGGCTGATCACATCAACCTGACCCGCATCATCCCAGCCAAGTTCTAGCAGGTTAGGATCTTCGGGTTGATCGGGGGTATCGAGCTGCGCGTCTGCTGGTGGTGGCGCTTGATAGGAAAGACCGCTGAAACTGCGGTGCAGGTAGTAACCCAGCCCGAGCGCAATCGCGCCAAGCATCAAGAAAATCATGTTCGGCATACCGGGCACCAAGCCCATTACCGTTAAAATGCCGCCGGCGATGTAGAAAGCCAGAGGATTCGCCAGCTGCTTGCTGGCTTGGTCGGGCGTCGACTCGGAGGTCGTCACCCGGGTAACGATGATGGCAGTTGCTAAGGACAAGATCAGGGCAGGTAGCTGGGCCACCAGTCCGTCGCCAATGGTCAGCAAAATGTAGGCTCGGGCGGCATCAGAGAGGGTCATTTCGTATTGCAGCAAGCCAATCAGCAGGCCGCCGACCAGATTGATGATCAAAATCAACAAGCCAGCAACGGCGTCGCCGCGGACGAATTTCGAAGCACCGTCCATGGAGCCGAAGAAGTCTGACTCTTGGGCGACCTGAGCGCGTCGCTGCTTAGCGGTCTCTTGGTCAATGACGCCAGCATTCAGGTCGGCGTCGATGGCCATTTGCTTACCCGGTAAGGCATCGAGGGTAAATCGGGCGATTACCTCGGAAACGCGACCGGCGCCCTTGGTGATGACGATAAAGTTAATGATCATCAAGATCGCGAAGACGATGAAACCAACAACGTAGTTACCGCCAATGACGAACTCACCGAAGGCGGCAATAACCTTGCCGGCGGCATCGCCACCTTGATGTCCCTCCAGCAAGACCACCCGGGTTGAGGCGACGTTTAGGCCGAGACGCAACATGGTGGCAAATAGAATAATCGTCGGAAAGGACGAGAAATGCAGTGTTTCGGCGGTGTTTAACGCCACCATGATGATCAGTAGCGCGAGCAAAATGTTGAGGGTGAAGAAAAAATCCAGCATCAACGGTGGCAGAGGCAAGATCAGCATGGTCAAAATGAGAATGACCGCAACCGGCATGGCCAACGACGTCCACGGCATACTGGCCGTTAATTGTCGAAGATCTGACAGATTGAGTGTTGAGGTCGCCATGTAAACCGCTTAGAGCCCTTATTTGCCAAAAATGTGTGTCGAAAAGTGCGCGTTTTCGTTTTTCACACAGGGCGATGCACAAAGCGTGCCTAAAAGAAGCAGGGCATCGCCAAGGCGTCTTGGGCTATTCAAGATCTGCGGCGACTGACCGATGAGTATCTCATAGGGTCAGATCGCATCTGGCCAGCGTATAGGGCCAAATCAACAGGGCCGTAAGCCGTATCGGCCAGAAGTTACTCAGGCCACAAAGCACACGGGCGAAAAGGAAGATCGAATCATGGGTATGCACAACTTAGCGTCAGGTCATCGGCGCACAGGGCGTATAGACAGGTACGCATTACTTGCAGGGCTGATGCTCGTGCTGACCATGAGCGGGTGTGCAACACCCCAGCGTAGTCAAACGCTCTACCCGGTTTCCGAGGCCGATGGCCTAGTCGCCACGGGCTACGCGGTCATCGCTTCCCAGCGCGGCGAGACTGCTGCGCAGCAACGACTTATGGCCATTAAGGCCTCTAAGCTCGATGCTTATCGCTCCTTGGCGGAACAAGTCTATGGCCAATACGTCAATGCCACGGGCACCATGGTGGATATGTCCGTGACGGATGATCATCTGAAAAGTCGCGTCGAAGGGGTGATCTACGGAGCTCGGGTCGTGAGCATTACGCCAGTCGGCGAAGAAACCTACGAGACCAAGCTTGCGCTGCCGCAAAGTACCATCGATGAGCTGGTGCGCAATTATCTACAAACACCTAGCGCGGGTCGCTAGGTACCGGTGAGAGGTGCGGTCATGGCCATTTTTTTTCGGTTAGTCGGTGCACAAC
>SHAE01000013.1 GCA_004213835.1 OM182 bacterium
GCGGCCCGTATGATGGCAGCAAATTGCTCCGTGTCCAGTGATGCTCCACCAACGAGTACGCCTTGTATGTCGGAATAGGCAAATAATTCGGGCGCATTCTCAGCGTTAACGCTGCCACCGTATAAAATTCGTATTTCCGGCGCTGCGAGAGGCGCTACCTCTTCGAGAGCGCCGCGAATGGCCTGATGCATCTGCACTGCTTCTGTCGCTGTAGCACTTTTGCCTGTCCCAATGGCCCAGATAGGTTCATAGGCAATCGCCACTTCCTTCGCGTTGCGCAAGCATTGCTTTTGCGCCATCACCTGTGCACGTACCCGATCTATCGCTTTCCCCGATTCTCGTTCAGCCAATGTCTCGCCTACGCAAATCACCGGCATCAACTCTGCAGCGGTAATTTGCTCACACTTTGCAGCGACTGCTGCATCGTCTTCTGCGTGCTCGCTGCGCCGCTCCGAGTGCCCGACAAGCACTACTGACGCGCCAAGGTCCCGCGCCATGGCAGCAGACACCTCACCTGTATGCGCTCCGGATTCGTGACGGCCAACATCTTGCAGGCCCACTTTAAAGACCTCCTGAGCAAGCTCAGCCAAGCGCAACGCATAAACCGCTGGCGGCGCTATGACGGTTTGCACGTTGTCGAGCGATGGTAGCGACGATGCAAGCGCCTCTACAAAGGCCAGGTCGCCATTCATTTTCCAGTTCGCAATGACTAAGCGTTGTGTCATTCGCACCCCAGTTCATCAGGGCGCGCAATGTTATACGGTGACCTATTTGTTGCCAATGCTTCTATGACCGACGTTGCGAGCGCCTGTATTCATCAGCGGTGCTATATCGGCAGAGCTCTACTGGTCAGAAAAAACGCAAGGTCAGCGCGTTGGCACCGAGTCCAGTGGCTGTTTTACGAATACCGTGACGATAAGCAGCGCGAGCAATACGACGATGCACTGCATGGGACCGGCGGAAAATGTACCTGAAGCATCGTAGGCCACGCTGAACATCAGTGGCCCGATGGCGCTAGCAAATACAGTCAACGCTGCATTCAATCCGCTGATTTCGCCAAGATGTTTCGGACCGTAGTGACGAATAAAGGCGAGGTTGGCCAACATCGCCCAGAGACCGCCGCCCACACCAAAGCCAGCAACTAGGCTCCAGTAGCCCAACTCATGCTGCAAAAAGATCAGTCCAACGGCGCCAAGCGTAAAGCTCGAGAGCATCACCAGCAAAAACGGCTTAAGACGCACGTAGTCGGCAAGGGCGCTAGCGCCAAGGTTTGTGACAACGGAAACCAGGGCCTGTGGAATGAAGTAGGCGAAGGCCTCCGCTCTGGATCTGCCCGCCTCAGCGAAGATCGCCACAATATGAAAGGTGACCGCGGTGCCGAAGAGTGCGTGAATGGAGAGCCCCAAGGAGTATAGCCAGAATACGATATTGCCCCTTACCTGCTTCAGAGTGTGACTGTCTTTATGGGTCTGCTGGTGCCCTATTTGCGATGTCGCAGGCTGGTTATCTGCCTGCAAACTGCAAACCTCAGGTCCGTCCCGGACCAATAAAAAACACAGGAGGGCGAATACCGGTCCGACGATCACGGCCAGCCACCATAAGGCCGCGCGCCACTGCCAGTCGTCAATCAGCATCGCCAACAGCAACGGCGCCAAGGAAAAGCCGAGGGATACGAAAACACCGCTGACGCCAGACACGAGGCCGCGACGCCGCTCAAACCAGAGCAATAGCATGTTGCGGCTGGCACTGGTCATCACGCCTTGACCGCTAAAGCGAACGCCGAAGTAGCCAACGACCATCAGCGAAAACGCGATGATAGAGCCGTGGATACCGATCACTGTCGCTAGGTAATCGCTCGCTCGATCAACCAGGGACAAAAACAATATCGACATGCCGAGCATCAGGCTCGCGGCGATCAATACAATCCTTGCCCCGTGGACATCGAACCAGCGACCGGCCCGGGTTAGAAAAAAAGCACTCGTGATGGTGCCCAACATGTAGGCGAGAGAAAGTTCCGTTCGACTGAGTCCTGTTACCTCGATGAAGGCATCGGCAAACACCGCCATACCCATGGTTTGACCTGGCACGCTGAGCAAAATACCCAGTGTTGCGATCACAGCCATGATCCAGCCATAGAAGACCGGGCTTTTGCCAGCGGCAAAGGGCCAATCCCCACGCAAGCGAGCAATCGGACCCGAAGGTGGATTCATTTACTACCTATGTTTCGTATGCGATACCCGACACCGTCAAAATGAGAGTGCAAGGTAGTTGAGATGTCGGGGTGGTCAGGCGGCCTTAATGCTTTTGGCATGTGCCGCCAAGTCATCGGCAATACGCGTGACTTCGCTCTCGTCCTCACCCTCGACCATGATGCGCAGCAATGGCTCTGTTCCGGATGGCCGCACCAAAATACGGCCACGATCACCCAGGCCTTGCTCGTAATTAGCAGTGATCTTGAGCATCTGCGGGTGACGGCTAACCTCTGCGGGGGAATCCACAACGACGTTGACCAACACCTGAGGCGCCTTGGTCAATCCCGCAGCAAGATCACGCAAACTGACGTCTGCATCCTGCATCGCCAACAGTACTTGCAGGCCGGCGACAATAGCATCGCCGGTGCTGCAAAGGTCAAGAGTAAGGATATGCCCTGAGGGCTCACCACCTAGGGTCCACTGCCGCTGGTGCAGCGCCTCCATGATATGCCGGTCACCGACCTGTGCCCGCAAAAACGGCACCGCAAGATCCTTTAACGCCTGCTCTAATCCGAGGTTCGACATGACGGTGCCGACAACGCCGCCGTTCATCACATCTCGGCTGAGGCGATTTTGCGTGATCACATAGAGCAGCTGATCGCCATCGAGGAGTTCGCCCTTGGCATCCACCATCACCAGTCGGTCACCGTCGCCGTCGAAAGCAATACCGATATCCGCAGCCTCTTCAATCACGCGTTGCTGCAGTTGCTCTGGGTGGGTAGACCCACAGTTTTTGTTGATGTTGAAACCGTCGGGATCTGCGGCTAGGGCCACCACATCCGCGCCTAACTCAGTAAACACCTGTGGCGCCACTTGATAGGTGGCTCCGTGGGCACAATCTAGGGCGATTTTCATGCCGCGCAAACTGAAGCTTTTCGGCACTGAGTTCTTACAAAATTCGACATAACGGCCGGACGCATCAGCAATTCTCCTCGCCTTGCCTAAATGCTCCGAATCTTGGCAAACCATGGGCGCTTCAAGCATCGCCTCAATTTGTTGCTCCAGCGCGTCGCCTAGTTTGTTGCCCGCGCCATCGAACAACTTAATGCCGTTATCGTAAAAAGGATTGTGTGAAGCGCTGATCACGACCCCAACATCGGCGCTGACGGTGCGGGTGAGATAGGCAATGGCAGGAGTTGGTATGGGGCCAAGCAGACTGACGTCTGCACCGGCTGAGACAAAGCCCGATTGCAGCACGGACTCCAGCATGTAACCGGAGATGCGAGTGTCCTTGCCGATAACAATATGTGGTCGGCGATCTTGTTGGCCAAATACTTTGCCAATCGCCCAACTCAGGCGCAGACAAAATTCCGGGGTAATTTTATCTTGGCCAACCCGACCTCGAATACCATCGGTACCAAAGTGTTTTTGCATCGTATCTCACCCAAACCGCTGATTTTGATCATCATGAGCGATTTGCATAACGCCAAGACCGCCAGACCGAGCAAGGATACTTAGGGAACAGAATAAAGCCAGCGTGGGAATGCAGCCTTGCCCTATTTGACTATTCGCAAGCGCTGAAGGCATGCCAAACCTTCAGCACATCTGCGCTTTCAGCAACATCGTGCACTCGCACCAGGTCCGCGCCGTTTTGCAGCGCGAGCAGTAGAACCGCCAAGCTGCCGGATAACCTGCCTGCTACGGGTTGACCCGTCATGCGGCCGATCATTGTCTTGCGCGACAGTCCAACCAAAATCGGACAATCCTCGACCCGTGCACTGGGTAATTCTCGAAGCAGGGCAAGGTTATGTTCAAGGGTTTTGCCAAAGCCGAAACCAGGATCCACCAAAAGTCGGTTCGCTTCGATGCCCGCAGCCACACAGGCTGCAAACCGATCGCGTAGATATGCCGACACCTCGACAACCACATCTTTGTAGCTTGGCGCCTGCTGCATCGTCTGGGGTGAACCCTGCATGTGCATCAGTGCGTAGGCGACGTTGCTCCGGGCGACAGCAGCGACGACAGCAGGATCTCGTCCGCCGGTGATGTCGTTAATCATACCCGCGCCATAGTCGATGGCGGCGTGGGCGGTCTCTGGGTGATAGGTGTCTACGGACAAAATGACATCGAGATCAGACAGCGCTTCAAGGACAGGAAGCACGCGGCGTTGTTCTTCGGTGGAATTCACCGCTTGCGCACCGGGTCGGCTACTTTCGCCGCCAATATCCAGCACCTGCGCGCCGCTTTCGATCATCGCGAGCGCTTGCGCTCGCACGGCGTCGAGGACGACCGTGTCGGCTTGAAAAAGCTCACCACCGTCAGAGAAGGAATCGGGCGTGATGTTCAGCACACCCATGATTTGCGGCTGGGCGAACGACATTAGTCGCTCGCCGCAGTGCAGGGCTCGAGCTGCTACGGCTGGTTCCAAGACTCGATCAGCATCAAATGCCGATCAGGTCTCTTCTGCAGGGCCACCAATTGGTGAGCCTTGCTCTGCATCTGTCGTACCAGCGCCAGGCTTAGAGGGCGGTTCAGTTGGGTGCCGTGGCTTGCCACCTGCCATGATGTCGTCCAGCTGATCCGAAGACAGCGTTTCAAACTCCATCAGTGCGTCTGCCATGGTATGCAGCTTGTCGATATTTTCCGTTAGCAGGTTCTTCGCCGAGCCATAACAGTCATCGACAATTTGGCGTACTTCCTGATCAATCGCATAAGCCGTTTCCGGTGAGTGCGCCTTGGGTTTAGCGCCTGCAGACATGCCAAGGAACACTTCGCCATCGTCTTCGTCGTACATCAATGGTCCCAGCTTTTCCGACAAGCCCCACTTTGTCACCATGCTGCGTGCCAGACTGGTCGCGCGCTCAATATCGTTTGAGGCGCCAGTCGTCACATGCTCAGTGCCAAGAGTGATCTCTTCTGCGATGCGGCCGCCAAATAAGCTTGCGATCTGGGAGCGAATCCCTTGCGCGCTCATGCTGTAGCGGTCTTCTTCGGGCAAAAACATGGTCACGCCTAATGCGCGCCCGCGTGGAATGATGGTGACCTTGTATACAGGGTCGTGGTCAGGCATCAGGCGACCAACAATCGCATGGCCAGCTTCATGATACGCGGTGTTTCGCTTTTCTTTCTCCGACATCACCATGGATTTGCGTTCAGCGCCCATCATGATTTTGTCCTTGGCCTTATCGAACTCTTCCATGCTGACCAAGCGCTTGCCGCCGCGGGCCGCAAATAGCGCCGCTTCGTTAACCAAATTCGCTAAATCAGCACCCGAAAATCCGGGCGTACCGCGAGCAATGATGCTCGCGTCCACATCATCCGCCACCGGTACTTTACGCATGTGTACCTTGGTAATTTGCTCTCGACCTCGAATGTCAGGCAGTCCAACGACCACCTGCCGGTCGAACCGACCTGGTCGCAGCAAGGCAGGGTCTAATACATCTGGCCGGTTGGTCGCGGCAATAACGATGATGCCGTCATTACCCTCGAATCCGTCCATTTCCACCAGCAACTGGTTGAGCGTTTGTTCACGCTCATCATGACCGCCGCCAAGACCCGCTCCACGGTGACGGCCCACAGCGTCAATCTCATCGATGAAAATAATGCATGGGGCCTGTTTTTTAGCCTGCTCAAACATGTCTCTTACGCGCGACGCACCCACGCCGACGAACATTTCGACAAAGTCCGAGCCGGAGATCGAAAAGAAGGGCACTTTGGCTTCGCCTGCTATCGCCTTCGCCAACAGGGTCTTACCGGTACCGGGCTGACCGACCATCAACACGCCGCGTGGAATATGCCCGCCCAAGCGCTGAAATTTGCCTGGATCCCGCAAAAACTCCACCAGCTCTTGAACGTCTTCCTTGGCCTCATCAACACCCGCTACATCAGCGAAGGTGGTTTGTATCTGATCTTCCGAGAGCAGCTTGGCCTTACTTCGCCCAAACGACATTGGACCGCCGCGGCCACCACTGCCGCCCTGCATTTGTCGCATGAAGAACATAGCGACCGCCAAGATGATCAGTATGGGGAAGCTCGCCAGCAGCAGTTGAGTCCAAACGCTCTGACCTTCCTCTTCTAAAAACTGGAACTCGATACCTCGATCGCGTAGCTCGCTGACCAGTCCTGGATCGTTATTGAAACCAGTAACCGTGTAGCGACTGCCCGTGCGATCTGTGGCATAGATGCGATTGCCCTGAATCGTCACCTCATTCACTTGGCCTTGCTCAACCGAACGCAAGAACTCCGAGTACTTCACCGGAGGAGTCTGCGAATCGACATTGAAGTTGCTGAAGACCGTCAACAGCACGGCCAAAATCACCAACCAGAGAACTACATTTTTTCCCATATCCGACACCAGAGTTTCCTCGTTTTAATCATTGGGGTGAAAGCAGATTAGTACTAGCACCCAGTGAATTCTGACTTCTGTTGCGACCCAGCGTTCATGTTTGCGCTCCGGCCATCTTCTTCTACCGACCTTAACAGGTTGCCATCGTCTGCTTCGTGCAGGTCTTGCGCATCAGAGTACACGAGATTTTCACGTCGCAAAGAAATGTCCAAGCCCACTTACACACCGTTACCTGTCCAAAATCTAATCACCAAAGCCTTGAGCGACAACAAATACCTCTCTGGATTCAGAGCGCGAGGCCTTTGGCTTCGTCACATTCACCTTGGCGAACGATTTCCGCAGGGTTGCAACCCATGTATCCAAGCCTTCACCCTGAAAGGACTTGATGGTTAGCGCGCCTCCGCGTCGCAACCAGCGCTGGCAATAGTCGAGGCAAATATCCGCAAGATCCATTGCTCGCGCCTGATCTACTGTGCGTATGCCGGAAATGTTTGGGGCCATATCTGATAAAACAAGGTCGAGTTGTGCGCCGTCTAATATCTCAGCAATCTCCTGATCGACGGCCTCTTCGCCGGCCATCCCCTCGATAACATGAGTATCTTGCCCACTGGTAATTGGTAAAGGGTCGATGGCGATGAGCAGTCCGCCGCGCAGTTTGTTCTCTAAATAGTGGGTCCAGCCGCCGGGTGCTGCACCCAATTCAAGCACGCGCTGGCTGGGACGTATGATTCGGTAGCGCTGGTCAATTTGCTCAAGCTTGTAGTGCGCTCTTGAGATGTGGCCGCCCTCCTGAGCTTGGCGCACAAAGTAGTCTTTGCGCTGACGCTGCAGCCAACGCTCACTGGACTTACTGCGCTTAGCCATAATCTGTTCCGCTTTGCCGTTAATGGTTGCTGGCAGTCTGCCTGCTGCTGCCGTTAGGATACCCCAATGCAGTCACCTACTTTGAATACTCAGTTGAAGAAGTCGCTTCGCGGCGTCGCCCACCACTTAGATCCCGTTGTCGCCGTGAGCGAGCGCGGGATTACCGAAGGTATCGTCGAAGAGACCGAACGTGCGTTGAGCGATCATGAGCTGATAAAGGTCAAAGTTTTTAGCACGGATCGCACGAGTCGTGGAGCGGTTGCAACCGCGCTAGCCGAGGCCACATCGTCAACGGTTCTGCAGCAAATTGGCAAGGTCGCGGTGCTCTATCGCCACAACCCCAAGGCGAATCCTAAGTTATCCAATATCGCTCGATATTTGGACCAGCCTGATTTTTAACCCGATGTCTGAAAAAGCGCGTCCCTAGCCCGGCCTATTTCGTCTTGTGCCGAGTCTCATGCCGCGTTTTATACCGAGTGTTGGCATGCTTAGCTGAGGTGTTCTACGGCTGAAACCTCGAACTCGCGCTCGCCACCGGGGGTCACGACATTGACCACATCGTCTTCCATTTTGCCAATCAGCGCGCGCGCGATAGGCGACAACACCGAGATCTTGTTTTGCTTGAGATCGGCCTCGTCCTCACCAACGATGTGATAGCGAATGGTCTCTTCGGTATCACAGGCGATCAACGTTACGGTCGTACCAAAGATCACCTTGCCCGTGGGCGCTATCTTGCTCACATCGATAATCTGAGCGTCAGCCAAGCGCGATTCAATTTCTTGAATGCGGCCCTCGTTAAAGCTCTGTTGCTCCCGCGCCGCATGGTATTCCGCGTTTTCTTTCAAATCACCATGGGCGCGAGCTTCTGCGATTGCTTCGGAGATTTCTTGACGGAGCGCGCCCTTGCGATGCGCTAGCTCTGCTCGCAGGTCCTCGGCACCCTTAATGGTCATTGGATTTGGCATGGCAGGCTCCTAGTGCGCGAGCGCACTGTGCAGTTGCTGAAGACTGGTGACCTGTTCTCCAATGCCTTGTCGAATCGCGATGCAAAACGCTTCGCCACCGGTCAGTGTGGTCGTGTAGCAGACCTTGTTGAGCAGAGCCAAGCGCCGTATCACCGCAGAATCCGCAATAGACTGACGACCCTCAGTGGTATTGATGATCAGATCAATTTGCTCGTTTTTAAGCATATCTGATACGTCAGGCCGACCCTCATTTACCTTGTCGATTTGTTCACACTTCAAACCTGCTTTGAGCAATTCGCGGGCCGTGCCGCGTGTTGCAACCAACTTGAACCCCAAATCGATCAAGCTGCGGGCTACGTCGATTGCACCGTTTTTGTCTGAGTCTTTGACGCTTAGGAAGGCGCGCCCATGCTTGGGTAGACGTTCACCGGCCCCGAGGGAGGCCTTTGAAAACGCTTCACCAAACGTCTCACCCACACCCATAACCTCGCCGGTTGACTTCATTTCCGGGCCCAAAATGGGGTCGACACCAATGAACTTGTTGAACGGAAATACCGATTCCTTGACGTGCACAAATTGCGGTATGACCTCGTCTGTAAAGCCAAGTTCAACCAGTGTTTTACCTGCCATACAACGCGCGGCAATTTTCGCCAGCGAATGTCCAATGCACTTTGAAACGAAGGGCACGGTTCGCGACGCACGTGGGTTAACTTCCAGCACGAAAACATCCTCGCCCTGCACGGCCATCTGCACATTCATCAGGCCAATCACGTTGAGTTCCAGCGCCAGTGCTTTCACCTGCTCGCGAATACGATCTTGGATGGCCATGGGTAAGTTATAGGGTGGTAGCGAGCAAGCTGAATCGCCCGAGTGCACACCAGCCTGCTCAATATGCTGCATGATGCCACCAATGACGACCTGCTCGCCGTCGGAAACCGCATCCACATCCACTTCGACTGCCTGATCCAAGAACCGATCCAGCAACACCGGTGAGTCGTTGGACACGTCGACAGCACTTTGCATGTACTGACGCAGTTCGTCCTCGTTGTAGACCAGCTCCATGGCGCGTCCGCCCAGCACATAGGAGGGACGAACGATGAGCGGATAGCCTATTTCTGCCGCCCGCTGCACACCCTGCTCGGCATTCGATGCCACTCGATTCGATGGCTGGCGCAGGGCTAGTTTCTCGACCAGCTGCTGAAAACGTTCACGGTCTTCGGCACGGTCAATGGCGTCGGGGCTGGTACCGATAATCGGCACACCCAAACGGGCTAGATCGTCGGCCAGCTTCAGTGGCGTTTGACCGCCGAACTGGACGATGACGCCGGTGGGTTTTTCGACTTCGACGATGGCGAGCACGTCCTCCAGTGTTACCGGCTCGAAATACAAACGATCTGATGTGTCGTAGTCAGTGGATACCGTTTCTGGGTTGCAGTTCACCATGATGGTTTCATAACCATCCTCACGCATCGCTAGGGCCGCGTGCACGCAACAGTAGTCAAACTCGATTCCTTGACCGATGCGGTTTGGTCCGCCGCCCAACACCATAATCTTCTGGCGATCTGAGGGGTTTGCCTCGCATTCTTCTTCGTAGGTTGAATACATATAGGCGCTGTTGGCAGGAAACTCCGCCGCGCATGTATCCACGCGCCGATACACGGGCTTGACGTTGACCGCTTCGCGAGCCTCACGAACTTGAGCCTCTGGGCAGCCCAGCAACTGAGCCAGTCTGGCGTCTGAGAACCCCTTGCGCTTGGCCCGTCGCCACAGATGCTCATCAAGATCGGTACAGACCTGAGCACTCAGTTCGGCTTCTTCAGCGACAAGGTCTTCGATTTCTGCCAAAAACCAAGGATCGATCTTGGTCAGGTCGAATATATCTTCCAGCGTAAAACCCGCACGAAACGCATCGGCCACGTACCAAAGCCTGAGGGTGCTGGGCGCGGCCAGTTCTCGCTTCAACACACTGCGCCACTCCGAATCCTTCGTATCAAGCACGGGGTCGAAACCCACCATGCCAATCTCCAAGCCTCTGAGCGCCTTTTGCAGCGACTCTTGGAAAGTGCAGCCGATAGCCATGACCTCGCCAACAGATTTCATCTGCGTTGTAAGTCTGGCGTTGGCTTGGGGGAATTTCTCAAAGGTAAAGCGGGGGATTTTGGTAACCACATAGTCGATGCTGGGCTCGAAAGAGGCAGGCGTCACACCGCCAGTAATGTCGTTTTCCAGCTCATCGAGGGTATAGCCCACCGCCAACTTCGCCGCGATTTTCGCAATCGGGAAACCGGTAGCCTTAGAGGCAAGAGCCGAAGATCGCGACACCCGCGGGTTCATCTCAATCACCACCACGCGGCCATCGTCTGGATTGATGCCAAACTGAACATTGGAGCCGCCGGTTTCGACACCAATTTCGCGCAGCACGGCAATCGAGGCGTTGCGCAGAATTTGGTATTCCTTATCGGTCAGGGTTTGTGCCGGCGCAACGGTAATACTGTCACCCGTATGCACGCCCATGGGATCCACATTTTCAATGGCACAGACGATGATGCAATTGTCTTTTTTATCGCGCACCACCTCCATCTCGAACTCTTTCCAGCCGAGTAAGGACTCATCTATGAGCAGTTCGCTGGTCGGCGACAGCTCAAGTCCACGATGACAAATCTCCTCAAATTCTTCTTTGTTATAGGCAATTCCGCCACCGCTACCGCCGAGGGTAAATGAAGGACGGATAACGCAGGGATAGCCTAGTTGGCTCTGTACCTGAAGGGCCTCTTCCATGCTGTGGGCAATCGCCGAGCGCGGCGTCTGCAGGCCAATGGCCTTCATGGCTTTATCAAAGCGCTCACGATCTTCGGCCTTATCGATGGCGTCTTGGCTGGCGCCGATCATCTGTACGCCAAATTTCTCCAGCACGCCCTCACTAACCAAATCAAGGGCGCAGTTCAGCGCCGTTTGGCCACCCATGGTTGGCAACAGCGCATCGGGACGTTCGCGCTCTATGATTCGGCTAACCGTGCGCCACTCGACGGGCTCCACATAGGTTGCATCCGCCATGGATGGATCGGTCATGATGGTCGCGGGATTGGAGTTCACCAGCACCACCCGATAACCCTCATCCTTTAAAGCTTTGCAGGCTTGGGCGCCGGAGTAGTCAAACTCACAGGCTTGACCAATCACGATGGGGCCTGCGCCAAGGATCAGTATGGATTCAATGTCAGTACGCTTGGGCATGTAACTATCTATTCCTGGCGCTCGAGCATTAAGTTAATGAAATGGTCGAACAAGTATTCGCAATCTTGCGGACCGGGACTTGCTTCGGGGTGACCTTGGAATCCAAAGGCTGGATGCTGTAGATGACGAACACCCTGCACCGTGCCGTCAAATAGTGACTTGTGCGTACACTTCAGGTGGGCCGGCAGGCTGGCCTCGTCCACGGCAAAACCGTGATTCTGGCTGGTAATGACCACCTCACCGCTGTCTAGGTCTTGCACCGGATGGTTAGCCCCATGATGTCCATGGGTCATTTTTTCCGTTTGCGCACCACTGGCAAGGGCCAGAAGCTGATGGCCCAAGCAGATGCCAAACAGTGGGATGTCTTGCTGCAGAAACTCGCGAATTGCCGTTATGGCGTAGTCACAGGGCTCTGGGTCGCCGGGTCCGTTGGACAAAAAGATACCGTCGGGGTTCATCGCCAGCACTTCAGCAGCAGAGGTTTGTGCTGGCACGATGGTCAAGTCACAGCCCTTGCTGGCCAGCAGACGCAAAATGTTCCGCTTCACGCCAAAGTCGTAGGCAACCACTTTGAATTTGGCGTCAGCCAGATCGCCATAGCCATCCTCTAGTGTCCAGCAGGTTTGCGTCCAACGACGCTGCTCTCCGGTTACCTCCTTGGCAAGGTCCATGCCGGATAAGCCTGCAAAGGCTCGGGCTGCCTGAAGCGCATGCTGCTCCCCTTCGGCGGTTGCCGCGGTATCGTCTGCCAAGATGCAGCCTGCTAGGGCGCCTTTTTCGCGCAGCAGTCGAGTCAGGCGTCGAGTGTCGACGTCGGCGATGGCAACAGTGCTTTGATTGGCTAAGTAGTCTTGCAACGAACCGCGCTGCCGCCAGCTGCTGACGCGACGGGGCACCTGACGAATGATTAGGCCCGATGCCCAGATTTGATCCGATTCTTCGTCTTCCGGCGTCACGCCGGTGTTACCAATTTGTGGATAGGTCAGCGTGACGATTTGCCGACAATACGAAGGGTCTGTGAGGATCTCTTGATACCCTGTCATGGCGGTGTTGAACACCACCTCACCAACGGCTTCGCCTGCCGCACCAATGGATTGACCGCGGAATACGCTTCCGTCTTCGAGCACTAATAGGGCAGGTCTCAACAAGAATCCCTTTTTCTGGTCCGTAACCTGTGCAAAACCATCGCCGCAGCTCAATGTTCTGTCACGCCTAACCCATCAATCGTTCTCTCTGCTTGCTCTGACCTAGACGCAGGCCAAGGGGCACCTGCCATGCGCTCGAAGGCGTTGGCTAGTGTACAAGCGTGCTGACGACTGATCAGCGGGTTAGGCGGTGAGTCTACGGAGAGCAGGACCAAAAATCAGTAAAAATCTGCGCGGATTCATTGACCCCAGTCCCAGGCACGACAGGGGCGACGGTCTCTAAAGACCAAGCAAGTCGTTCATGTCATACCAACCCGGCGACGCGCTGGCGACCAAGGCAACCGCACGCAGCGCACCTTGGGCGAAATTATTTCGGCTGTGAGCTCGATGGGTAATTTCCAGACGTTCTCCCTCACCGGCGAACAACACCGTGTGCTCGCCGACGATGTCGCCTCCGCGAATGGTCGAAAAGCCGATGGTCTTTGCATCGCGCGCGCCGGTGATGCCCTGTCGGTGATAGACCGCATCGTCTGCCATGCTTCGATTCAGCGCCTTGGCCAGCACTTCGCCGATCCGGACGGCGGTGCCTGATGGTGCATCGATTTTGTGCTTGTGGTGCGCTTCGATGACCTCTACATCCACGTCATCACCCAAGGCTTTTGCGGCAAGCTCGATGAGCTTCATGGACAAGTTCACCCCAACACTCATATTGGGTGAGACAAATATCGCCGTTTTCTGCGCGTACTCCTGAAGTGCCTGCAGCTGCTCCTCATCAAAACCCGTGGTGCCAACGACCATGGCGATGCCGTGCTTTGCGCAAAGGTCTGCAAGCGTGAGGGTGGCACTTGGTATGGTGAAATCGATGACCACGTCAAAAGCAGCAATCTGGGTTGCAGGGTCACCGTCAAGAGCTACACCCAGTGGACCTAGACCGCAGATCACTCCCAGATCCTCCCCGAGTCGCGGATGGTCTGCATGCTCGAACCCTGCGGTCACAACCAGATTGTCGCTCGCGCCAATGGCCTCTATCAGAGTTTTGCCCATGCGCCCGGCTGCCCCGGCTACTGCCACTCGGATCATATCTACGCCTGTTGTTTTATCGTGGGTTGCAGTGCACCCAGAGTGACTCCGGGCAAACTAAGATTTGAGTTCGTCGAAGAAGCTTTTTACACCATCAAACCAGCTTTTGCCTCTGGGCGAGTGCTTGCTATTGGACTCCAAGGACTTTTTCAGGTCTTGCAGCAGCTGTCGTTGCTCATCGGTAAGCTTCACCGGCGTTTCTACAATAACGCGGCACAACAGGTCACCGACGCCGCTGCCACGAACCTGTGTCACACCTTTGCCGCGTAGACGAAAGACTTTGCCTGTTTGTGTTTCAGCGGGGACTTTGAGTTTGACTCGGCCATCCAAGGTCGGTACGTCGAGTTCACCGCCCAGGGCGGCGTCAGCAAAAGAAATGGGCACCTCGCAGTTCAGGTGTCGCCCATCGCGCTGAAAAATGGGGTGGGCTTGCACATCGATTTGCACATACAGATCTCCAGCAGGCCCACCATTGGGGCCTGCCTCACCCTCGCCTGATAGACGAATGCGATCGCCAACGTCGACACCGGCAGGCACCTTGACCGACAGCGTTTTACGCTTTTCGACACGGCCGGCTCCACCACAGGTATTACAGGGATCGGCGATGATTTCGCCCCGACCGCGACAGCGCGGACAGGTTTGCTGTAACGAGAAGAAGCCTTGGGATACGCGCACTTGGCCTGCGCCATTACAGTCTGGGCAGGTACTGGCGGAGGTGCCGGGTTTGGCACCAGAACCATCACAGTCGTCACACCCGGCTAAAACCGGTATGCGAATTTCGACCGAGTCGCCGTTGACCGCTTGCTCGAGGGAAAGTGACATGTTGTAGCGTAAGTCTGAGCCCCGCGCGGGGCCACTGCGGCCGCCGCCGCGACCACCGCCGAATATGTCACCGAAGACATCGCCAAAAATATCACCGAAGCCGCCAGCACCTCGGCCGGCGCCGCTGTTTGGATCGAGGCCATCGTGACCAAACTGATCGTAGACTTGGCGCTTCTCGCCATCGCTGAGCACTTCGTAGGCTTCGTTGGCTTCTTTGAATTGTTCTTCGGCAGCCGTATCTCCGGGATTACGGTCAGGATGCAGCTTCATGGCGATGCGACGGTAGGCCTTTTTCAGGTCGCCGTCCGAGACGTTTCGGTCAACGCCTAAGACTTCGTAATAATCTCTCTTTGCCATGCTCTTCCTTTAACCGCATGCCCGACGACTCCAATCGGCGTTGCGTCATACGCTGTCCACGATTTTGCGTAACGACAAAAGCCACCCGTGGGTGGCTTTGGGACCCATTGTCCGAACGAAAGCGCTTACTGCTTTTGTTCTTTGTCTTCTTTTACTTCTTCAAACTCCGCGTCAACGGCGTCGCCGTCTGGCGCATCTTGACCTGCATCGCCGGCCGCTTCCGCCTGTTCAGCGTACATCTTTTGCGCAAGACCAGCTGACGCCTCGGAGAGGACTTTGATTTTATCTTCAATCGTGTCCTTGTCCTCGCCTTGCAGCGCTTCTTCTAACTCTGCAGCGGCAGCTTCAATAGACGACTTTTCTTCGTCGGTGGCTTTGTCCCCTGCATCTTCAACGGCTTTGCGAGCACCGTGTATCAAGCCGTCAGCTTGGTTGCGCAGTGTGACCATTTCCTCGAATTTTTTGTCCTCTTCGGAATGCGCCTCAGCATCGCGGATCATTTGCTCGATCTCTTCATCCGAGAGCCCGCTTGAGGCCTTGATGACGATGGACTGTTCCTTACCCGTAGCCTTGTCCTTGGCAGAGACGTTCAAAATACCGTTGGCATCAATATCGAAGGCCACCTCAATCTGCGGCATACCACGGGGCGCCGGGGGAATGTCTGACAAATCGAACCGCCCAAGCGATTTATTTTGACCCGCCTGCTTACGCTCACCCTGCAGCACGTGAATGGTCACAGCCGTCTGATTGTCGTCGGCGGTTGAAAACACCTGTGTCTTCTTGGTCGGAATCGTCGTGTTCTTTTCAATCAGCACACTCATGACCTGACCCATGGTCTCGATACCCAAGGACAGAGGACTGACGTCTAGCAGCAGTACATCCTTGACGTCGCCCGCCAATACGGCCGCCTGAATGGCAGCGCCCATGGCAACCGCTTCATCGGGATTCACATCGCGCTTGGCATCCTTTTTGAAGAAGCCCTTTACCTGATCCTGCACCAGTGGCATACGGGTTTGACCACCCACCAAGATCACATCGTCTATATCGTCGACGCTCAAGTCTGCGTCCTTGAGGGCAATGCGACAGGGGTCGATGGTGCGGCTGACCAATTCACCTACCAGCGACTCAAGCTTGGAGCGAGTTAGCTTAGTCACCAAGTGCTTGGGACCCGTCTGATCCGCCGTGATGTAGGGCAGATTCACCTCTGTTTGCTGGCTATTGGACAGCTCGATTTTGGCTTTCTCTGCCGCTTCCTTGAGCCGCTGCAGTGCCAGCGGGTCGTTGTGCAGATCAACACCGTTTTCTTTCTGGAACTCGTCCGCGAGAAAATCGATGATCTTTAAGTCGAAGTCTTCGCCGCCAAGGAAGGTATCGCCATTGGTCGATAGCACCTCGAACTGGTGCTCGCCATCCACTTCGGCAATCTCAATAATGGAGACGTCGAAGGTACCACCGCCCAAGTCATAAACGGCGATTTTTGCATCGCCGCGATTTTTGTCGAGACCATAGGCCAGCGCTGCCGCCGTGGGCTCGTTGATGATGCGCTTAACGTCCAGACCTGCGATTTTGCCCGCATCCTTAGTCGCTTGGCGCTGGGAGTCGTTGAAGTAGGCAGGTACGGTAATAACCGCTTCGCTGATGTCTTCGCCTAGGTACTCTTCTGCGGTCTTCTTCATCTTTTTAAGAATTTCAGCAGAGATCTGCGGTGGCGCTAACTGCTCACCGTTGACGTCAATCCAAGCATCGCCGTTAGCCGCCGCCGCGATTTTATAGGGCACCATTTTGATGTCTTTTTGGACGACATCGTCTTTGAACTTACGACCGATCAAACGCTTGACCGCAAACACGGTGTTGTTTGGGTTCGTCACTGCCTGACGCTTCGCGTTTTGGCCCACCAAGATTTCACCGCCTTCGGTGTAGGCAATGATTGATGGCGTCGTGCGATCGCCTTCCGAGTTTTCAATGACCCGTGCGTCGCCGCCGTCCAAAACCGATACACATGAGTTGGTGGTACCCAAGTCTATGCCGATGATCTTTCCCATTTTCTTCTCCGCTTCTGTGCGTGGTTTGCCACGCCTTGGGGCATCGCTTGTCTGCCCCACCTCGATAAAATTTCTGTTTGTGTCGTGATCGCTGCTGCGGTCTATGTTTGGTCTAACCGTCGTTCTTCAAGGCCTTGGACAAAAGAAAAAGGCCCAAAAAGTTGAAGACGTCGCTACTCGCCCTTGACCACAACTACCTTGGCAGCCCGCACCAACCGGCCGTTCAACGTATAACCTCGCTGCATCACATCCATCACCGAATTCGGCTCCGCATCTGGGTTGGGCACCATCGCCATGGCTTCATGCAATTGAGGGTCAAAAGGCTCGCCCAAGGGATCGACGATGGCGATGCCAGACTTCTCTAGCGTGCTAACGAATAACTTAAGTGAAAGGCTGATGCCTTCTGCCATGCTGTCCGCGTTATCGGTGGTTTTTGCTGCCTCTTCGGCTTTTTCTAGGCTATCGACGACGGGCAGCAATTCGCCCAGCAGTTTTTCAACAGCAAACTTGTGAGCGTTTTCGACGTCACGCTGCGCGCGCCGCCTGACGTTTTCCATTTCCGCCACGGTTCGCAGTAGCTGATCTTTGACCTTTGCCAGCTCTTCAGAGGCATCGTCTTGTGAGGTCGCGGCATCGTCTGGCGCCTCTTGAGGCTGCTCCATCGAGGCCTCGTGCGTGTCCTCGTGCGTACCTTTTTGCGCGTCTCTTTGCGCTTGGTCTTCGCCGATGCTTTCGTCTATGGCATCCGAATCAAAATCTTCGGGTGTTGATTCATCGGTCGGTTTATTCGCCATGGTTGCTCCTCAGTCGCCCTTGCAGCGGCTATATATGTCTGCCGCGCCAGAAAACAAGGTTTCGGGCAGCAAATTCAGGTAAGGAAATTCAGGATCCGTTGCGCATAGCTGCGCTGAGAACTTTGGCGGTTACATCTACCACGGGGATGACGTCTTTATAATCCATGCGGGTGGGACCAATGACGCCAAGCACACCCGCTAGCTCGCCATTAACCTCGTAGGAGGACGTCACCAACGACATCTCGCCCAAGGGTCGATAGCCAGATTCTTTGCCAATGAAAAGCTGTACGCCGGTGCTCTCGAGGCATTGGTCGAGCAGCGTCAATACGCGGCCTTTTTTTGAAATCGCATCGAACAAGCTCTTGACCACCGAGGTATCTGCGGTGAAGTCCAGCAGACGACGCTCACCACTCACCAGCAATTCTTGGCCCTCGCCCTCCTGCCCGGGCATAGCTTGAGCTGCAACGTCGAGTGCACGCTGCATCAGGACGTCCATCTGTTCTTTGTCTTCGCGCATGCTGCTGATGACCAAGTGACGCACCTCCATCAGGGGTCTGCCGCCGAATTCTCGGTTGATCAACGCTGCTGCTTGGGCAAGTTCGTTATCTGAAAACGGTTCTTCGACGTGAATAACCCGATTTTGTACCTCTCGATCATCCAGCACCAAAATGACCAAAATTCGGCGCTCGTCTAAACGCAGGAATTCCAATTGCCGAAGGCTAACCTGGTTTTTCCGGGGGGTGGTGATCAAGCAGGTCATTTGCGTGAACTGTGAGAGCATGTCCGACGCTGTCGCCAGTAACTCGCTAGGCGACATATTGGGATTCAGTTCGCTTTGCAGTTCCTCGATTTGTGCCTGCTGCCATGGCTCGACGCTAAGTAGGGTGTCGACGAAAAACCGCAGCCCAAGGTGGGTGGGCACTTTACCTGCCGATGTATGAGGCGAACGCACGAGGCCAAGTGCCTCCAAATCGCCCATGACATTGCGCACGGTCGCCGAAGAAACGCCAACCTGCGGCAGCATCGCCAGCGCTTTCGATGCCACCGGAGTGCCGTCAGAAATGTAGTGCTCGACCAACAGTTTCAACAGCTGTTGCGCTCGAGGATCGACCTCGCCGTCAAAGGTTTTGCTGAAGTTGCTATCGGACATTGCAGTTTTGCTCGTCTGGGGTACCTGCCTGCGCAACGTTGTTTCGCAAGGCCGTTATCTCGATCTTATACAAGGTATGACGCCCATCAAGCGCGGATTTTTTGACTACTTGGCCGACACATCACTACTGACTACCAACCCGCGCGCGATCATGTCATTCGGTGGTAATCTCTTCGGCCACCCGCATCAAACATCGCTTGGCATGCTCAACCAACTCACTATCCGAAACTATGTCTTGGTCGATCATCTCGACATCAGTTTTGCACCAGGACTGACCGGTATTACCGGCGAGTCCGGCGCAGGCAAATCGATATTGCTCGGCGCCTTGGGCCTACTGATGGGCGAAAGAGCACGCACCGACAGCGTCCGGCCGGGTGCCGCAAAAGCTGATGTAAGCGCAGAATTTGGGCTGCGCAAGGACTCGGCGTTACACCAAAAACTGTTGGCTGACGAGTTGATCGAAGTCGACGACGACTGCTGCTTGGTACGTCGCGTGATCAGCGCCGAGGGTCGTTCGCGAGCCTTTATCAACGACGTGCCGGTGACGGTGAACTACCTCAAAGAAGCCACGGAGTATTTGGTCGACATCCAAGACCAAGATCAACACCAACGCCTCAGCGACCGTCATGTGCAGCGCAACATGCTGGACGAATATGTACAGGCCAAACCGCTGGCCGAGAAGGTCGGCACGCTCTGGCGTGATTGGCAAAGTAGCGCGCGAGAAATCGAGCGACTGCAGCGCGCCATCGCAGAGCAAGAAGACCGCAAGAACTTGCTGAATTACCAGCTCGAGGAGTTTGATGCCATCGGCATTGCTGACGGCGAACTTGCCACACTGGAAACCGAGCACAAACGCCTTGCTCAAGCGCAGAGCATTCTCGCTGAGCTTAGCCAAGTGCAGACCAGCATGGAGAACCTGGACGACCTGCGGCAAGCAACCAAGGTGCTTGAGGGCATTGATGACAGTCACTCGGCATTGGATGCCGGTGTTGAAACCCTGAATTCGGCGCTGGCCCTAATCGACGACGCGAGCCGGGATCTGCGCCACTATGCCGATCAGGTCATCGTCGACCCGCAAACCCTCGCAGACACCGAGTCGCGCCTAGAGCAGCTGTACGAACTCGCGCGTAAGCATAAGGTTCAGCCCGAGCGTCTTGCCGAGCACGCGCAGAGACTGCGCGAAGAATTCGATGCCATCGCCTCGGACCGCAGCAGCCTCGAACAGCTCACGGCGCAGGAGCAAGAGCAGCAGCGCGCCTTTGCGGCGCAAGCCGAGAAACTCTCGAGCCTACGAAAAAAGAAAGCGGCCTCTTTCCAGTCAGCCGTAGGCGAGCAGATGCACGCGCTGGGCATTAAGGAAGGCGAACTGAGCATCGTATTTCACGCACAGGAAAGCGAGCACGGGCTGGAACAGATTGAATTTCACGTGCGCACCAACAAGCGTTTCGATGCCGGACCGTTGAACCGCATTGCATCGGGCGGTGAACAAACCCGCATTAATCTGGCCATTCAAATTGTCGCAGCACAGCGTAGCCAGCTACCGTGCCTGATTTTGGATGAAGCCGACGTCGGCGTAGGCGGCACGACGGCAGACACAGTGGGCCGCATCCTGCGCGACCTGGCCGAGCGCAGCCAAGTGATCTGCGTCACCCACGCTCCACAGGTCGCAGCGCGCTCGCACAATCACATGTGTGTCGTTAAACGCGAGGCTGAAACGGATATCACTGCCCTCGATCCCGAGCAACGCGTCGAAGAATTGGCGCGCATGCTGGCCGGCGCCGATGTTACCGACAAAACCCGCGACTACGCCCAGACCCTGCTCAACGAGGCGCATCAGGGTGGCAAATAGTAGCGGCGATCTCGCTACACGCCCAAGTCACCGCGATAACTGATGGTGCTGAACCCAACGAGCCTTTAACATCGCCGCCATGAAATATATTTACGTAGCGTTTTTGGCCTTTAGCGTGGGCGGATGCAGCCTATCCCAACTAAAGTTGCCGGAGCTGAAGATTCCCCGGGTATACAAACTGTCGGTGCAACAGGGCAATGTGATTACCCAAGAGATGGTAGATCGATTGAAACCGGGCATGACGCGCAACCAAGTGGAATTCGTCATGGGTAGGCCGGTGCTGAGCGACCCTTTCAACGACGATCAATGGGTATACGTCTACTCACTGGAAGTGCCCGACTATTTCACTCAGACGTTCAAGATGGTGCTCGCCTTCGAAGGCGACACGCTGGCAACGATCACCGGTGATTACGTACCCCAAGAGGCCGATGCAGAAGTCAACGAAGAGGCCAACGAAGAGGTCGAAGAAGAAAACAGTGCTGCCGAAACGGCAGATGACGGCGAGGCGGAAAGCGCCAGCTAACCCTGAGTATTGGTTTGCGCCGTGGCGCGCAGCCGCCGCGCGGTTTTCGGATCGGTCTCAAGAGGCCGATAACACTCCACACGATCCCCCTCAGCCAACGTCCAGGTCAGCGGCCTGACCTTACCGAAGACCCCCAGCGCCGAAGCATCGACCTGCCAGCCTTGGCACCCAGGATGAGCGTGCAACTGCGCCATCGCATCGGCTAGGGTCGCACCCTGCTCCAAACGCAGCGATATTTCACTTTGTGCCTCAGGCAGTGCATAGACGGCTGTTATTGTCATTTGCGTCACAGCGCTTCAGCCCGATCTGCCAAGGCCGTGATGCGATGACTAAACGCGTCAACCATCCGATCAGCCACCGAGTGCGCGATTGGATTGATCAGCCTTGAAAGCAAACCACTTGCGGCGAAGCTCAGTCGAAAATCGACCCGACAGCCTTCCTCTCCCAGCGCCTTGAAATGCCATTCGCCTTCCAGCGCATCGAATGGCCCCTCGATCAGCGCGACAGACACAGATTCGTTAAGCACCCCTGTATTGCGCGTTACAAACGTGAAGTTTGCCCCGGCCTTACTGGCTACCACCTCGGCGTCTATGCGTTCAATCCCTATGCGTTCAGCGCCTGAGCACTCGGCATCCGGGGAATCTTGCTCCCGGCTTAAAACCTTGACGCTTTCACAGGCGGGCAAAAAGTCGGGGTAGCGCTCAATGTCCGCCACCACCGAGTAGGCGGCAGAAGCCGGCACCAGCAATAGACACGACCGAGCAATCTCAATCACTGCCAAAGACCGGACAGCATCGGCCATACCGTGCTGAGGAATACGGCTAGCACACCCAGCGGCGCGACGACCCCGCCCACCAGACGCCATACCAGAGCAATGATTGGCTTTTCGATCCCAAGCTGTGTCTCCACCATGCCCTTGGGCAACAGCCAAATCGCAAAGAACGTGATCAACATGCCACCCAACGGCAGCAGAATGTTTTGCGAGAAGTAGTCCACCGTATCGAAGAAGGTAAGTCCTCCAACAAAGGTCACGTCGCTCCAAATATTGAACGAGAAGACCGTCCCCAAACCCAGCACCCAACAAATGACGCCAAGCGTAATGGCGACCCGCTGGCGCTTGGCGTTGTACTCCTCAACCAAGTAAGCAAGCGCTGGCTCAGTCAGCGATATCGCGGAGGTAATCGCGGCAAAACTCAAGAGCAAAAAGAATAAGGCGCCGAACAAGCTACCCATGGGCATTTGGCCGAAAGCCAGCGGCAGGGTGACGAAGGTGAGGCCCGGGCCCTGAGCCACCTCAAGACCATTGGCAAAGACGATGGGAAAGATCGCCAGACCTGCCGCCAGCGCGATCAGGGTATCGAGACCCGCAATGGTCACCACCGTGGTACCCAGGTTCGCATCGTCTGGCACATAGGCGCCGTAGGCCATCATGGTGCCCATGCCCAAACTCAGGGTGAAAAAGGCCTGGCCCATGGCAATAAGCCACGAATCCGCGGTGACCGCCTCCCACTTCATATCAAACATGAAGGCAAAACCTTGCGCGAATCCTCCAGAGTTGAAGCTATAAATCAGCAGCGCGATAAGCAGTAAAAACATTAGCGGCATAAACCAGCGGATGGCGGTCTCAAGGCCCTTGGTGACGCCGCGACCGACGATCCAGATGGTCAAAATCATGAAACCTGTCTGATAGGCGATTAGCTCCATCGGACTGGCAAGGAAGGCATCAAAACTTGCAATAACCGTCTCGGCAGATGCGCCATCAAAGGTGCCACTGCCACTCGTCCAGATGTAGCTCACCGCCCAACCGGCAATGACCGCGTAGTAGGAAAGAATCAAAAAGCCCGCAAGTACGCCCATCCAGCCCAAGATCGACCAACGATCACTGCGGCCAGACGCCTTGGCCAATTTGCGCATGGTGTGTATGGGACTGGACCGACCTTGGCGGCCCATTAGCACTTCGCTCACCATGATGGGAATGCCCACAGCGGCGATACACACCAAATAAATCAGCACAAAGGCACCGCCGCCGTTCTCGCCCGCGATGTAGGGGAACTTCCAGATGTTGCCGAGACCAACGGCGGAACCTGCCGCAGCCAGCACGAAGAGCCAGCGGCTAGACCAGCGTTGTGATGCAGTGGAGGAGGATGCGGATGAGGCGTTGGAAGGTGTCGCCATTGGAAACCCTTTGCAAGAAATCTCGAGAATTGTACTACCGAAACTGCCCGGCATGACCAGTTGAGTAAGCGGTGTACTGATCAGCTACTGTATACTGCGAGCGTCTTCTCACCTTGATTCACTCGGATGCGCCAATGGCAAAGTCAGGAAAGAAAAGCAGCCCCGGCAGCATTGCGCAAAATCGTCGCGCGCGTCACGACTACTTTATAGAGGACAAGTTCGAGGCCGGATTAATGCTGATGGGCTGGGAGGTCAAAAGCATACGCGACGGTAAGGTTCAGCTGGCCGAGGCATTCGTACAGATTCATCAGGGCGAGGCCTATCTCGCAGGCTGCAACATTACCCCTCTACTTAGCGCATCAACGCATGTGATTGCTGAACCCCAGCGCATGCGCAAACTGTTATTGCATGCCAAAGAACTATCACGCCTGTTTATTGCCAGCCAGCAAAAGGGCTACACCATTGTGCCGCTGGCGCTGTATTGGAAAGGCAACAAAGTGAAGTGTGAAATTGCGCTGGGCAAGGGCAAGAAACAGCACGATAAAAGAGAAGCGACCCGCGAAAAAGACTGGGCGCGCGACAAGCAGCGCCTCTTTAAGATCAGCCAGAACTAGCGGGTATTGGCTCGACGCCAAGCCACCATTTCAAGGGCGGCAACAGCCGCTTCGATGCCCTTGTTAAATTCATCATCAGACGCTCGGTCGATGGCCTGTTGCTCGGTAAATACTGGCAATATCTCCACAATCACCGGGCGACGAAACTCATGCATCACCGACCCGAGACCGCGCATGGATTCTTGGCTGATCATTTCAAAG
>SHAE01000014.1 GCA_004213835.1 OM182 bacterium
ATGCAGCTCGTCGACAATCAAGAGCTGCTTGAGCGTTGGTGCAGCAGCGGGCCCAAGTCTGAGCAAGACAGTGCGCTGCGCGAGCGATTCTTTGCTGCGCTGGGTCGCCGTCTGAACTAGTTTGTCACCGACACAGGAGTTGGCCGCGCCTGCTGAAAACCAAGTATGACCTTGGCACCGCCTAGCGAACTGGCCGCAAAACTCATGTCGCCGTCATAAATCTCCAGCAACTCCGACACCATGGCCAGACCAATACCCTGTCCGGCCTCGCGGCTATCAAGCCGTACGCCGCGCCTGAGTACCGCCTCCATCAGATCGCTGGCGATACCCGGTCCATTGTCCTCGATGCCTATTTGCACAGCCGCCTTAGACGCCTCGCTTTGCCCAACCCCTCCACGCAACGACACCTGCAGTTGACCGTTACCGTACTTACAGGCGTTCTCCATCACGTTACCCAGCATATCCAGCAAGTCGTCCTCGTGAATCCGCAGCTGCCAATCAATACCGGCCAGGTAATCGAACTGATGACTTGGGTAAGCCACCGCCAGGGCCCGCAATAGCTGCCTGATAACGCCGTCGATGCTCACCCAGGGTTGCTCGGACGCCGCCTCTGCCTGCGCGATGCGAGCAACCCGTGACAACTGGTGATCGACAATATTTTGCATGCGCGCAACCTGTTCCTGCAGCAAGGCGAGGTCTGGATGGGTTTCCGCCACGCCGAGTCGCAACACCGAAAGCGGTGTTTTCAGGCTGTGGGATAGGTCATCCAGAGACTGACGATGTCGATTACGCAGGGCCGATTGATGGGCAATGTACTGATTCAGGCTCTCCACCAAGGGCGTGAGCTCCTGCGGCTGAACGGCATCTAAGGACTGACGATCACCCTGTTCCAGCTGCAACAGTTGTTGGCGAATGTGTCGTAAAGGTCGCAATCCCCAGCGCAAGACGATCAGCAACATAAGCGACAGCGACAGTGCTAAGGCGCCAAAGCCTGCGATAAGTTCGTAGCGAAACTGCGTCATCGATTGACGGTATGGGGCTTGATCAGCGCACAGCACAAAGGCCACGGTTGGCTCGAGCAGACCGTCCCAGTCCACTCGGTTGCTCAGGCAATACAGGTTGGCGGCGCCGGTCGATGATGCGAAAACCAATCGCTGGGCGAGTTCGGTGTTTGCCTGCAGCGCGAACCGACCGATTTGCTCTGCCAGAGCTGGATCGGCCATGTCTAGTGAAGGCGAGCGCCAACCCTCCTCATCCCGGCCCTGAGAGCCAAGAGTCACCAAGGCGTACAGTCCGGAATCCGGTTGCTGCAGGCGCGGCTGCGACAGGTTATTGGAAAACTGCAGAGAGCCCTGCCGCTCTTGGGCCACCCCCATAAGCGCATAAATCACCGGCTGCAGTTCTTGCTGCACACCGGCCACCACGCTGTTGCGGTAGGTGCGCTCTAAAATCAGACCCGTCAGTGACAGAAGGCTGAGCAACACCACGATACAGACCAAGGCCAAGCGACGCTGTATGGAGTTCATGTTGAGGTTGCAGATTGTTCGGCCAAAGCATCCGGCAGACTCATACGGTATCCGCGACCGCGCGCGGTCTGAATCAGAGAATAGGGCGCAAGCTTGCGACGCAGCCTGCCAATAAGCACTTCGATCACATTGCTGTCTCGATCAAAATCTTGTGCGTAAAGATGCTCGGTTAGCTCAGTTTTGGAAATGATCCGCTGCTGGCCCATAAGCAAGTAGGTCAGCAGCTTGTATTCAAAGGAGGTGAGATCAAGTTCTGCCTTGTCCAAATAGGCCTGCTGGCTAGCAGTGTTCACGCTGAGCGGGCCGAGACTAATGATCGGCGTGGCATGCCCAGCAGAGCGCCGAATGAGGGCATTCACTCGGGCCAGCAGTTCTTCCATTTGAAAGGGCTTGGTGAGGTAGTCGTCGGCGCCCGCCTCCAAACCCTCTACCTTGTCACGCCAATGGCTGCGCGCGGTAAGCACCAATACTGGTGTACTGACCTGCCGCTGTCGCAGTGATGCGATTAGGTCTACGCCGGTTATTTTCGGCAAGCCGAGATCGATAATGGCCAAATCAAAAGCATATTCTGTGGCCAGGTATTGACCTTCTAAGCCATCCGGTGCGACGTCGACAACGTAACCCGCAGCGGTCAACTGCTTGCGCAGTTGCTCCCCAAGACTTGCCTCGTCCTCGACGATGAGAATTCGCATGCTAGCGCGCCCGCTGCAGACGTCCTTGTTGATCCATCACCAAGGTAGTGACCCGCTGTCCGTCGACCAACATCCGAACATGGTGCCGTAACGACCCGTTGGGCCCGCGCACCGATTTCGCCGAGAGCACTTTGCCGCCACTTTCTTCTTGGGCGATACGAATTGCTTGGTTGAGATTGATCACGCGCCCAACACGCCGATCCGGTTGCACATAACTGTTGGCCGGTGCTTGGGCCTGAAATGCCGCCGCTGCATACACAGCCCTGGGCAGAGCGGTGATCACAGCCCCTAGCACGATGACGGCAAACACAGCAGCAACTCTGCCCAAAAAGGTTCCACTGCGTTGTTCAGCGTGTCTTGCGAATTGCTGCATGGAGTTCATCAGTTAGTTTCAGGTCGTACTCGTTAGATGGGCTCAACCTGCACACGTACACGCACCGTACTGCCCGGATCACGACGCATGCGAGTTTTGTAGGTTTGCCCGCCGTAAGCATAACTGACGTCATAGCCGGTTAAACGCTCCTCTTCGACGCGTTCATAAACCGTGCTGCAGACCTCGCGCTCTTCGTATCGCACATCGCCGTGCCGCTGCGCATGCCGTCGTCCAACATCCTTGCCGATGGAGTAACCGAGCACGCCACCGACGACTGCGCCAACGCGCTGGTTAGATTTCTTGGAGCCAACCGCGTTGCCCAGCGCGCCGCCTATGATGGTGCCAAGAATGGCCGGGGTAGCCGATTGTCCGCTGGCATGACGCTGCGCGACCTGCTCAATGTGACACTGCTCCCGAGGTTCTTCGCGAACGACGCTCTGATAGACCGGATAGGAAGCAATCACCGGCACCTCCAACACGCTTTGATCTGCCCACACCTTGCTGCTTGGCAGTAGGATCAGCGCAGCCAGCAGCACGATGGCGACGGTCAAAACGATACCAGAACGCCCCACCAAGCTGCCTTGGTTAACAGGCAAGGCAGCACGCGGCTGAGTTTCAGACGCCGCTATTGGCGCAATTTTGTGTTCGAGATTTGTTGGCAACATATTCATATTCACCTCTGACGTATCGGGTTTTCGGGTTGTCGCAAGAGACCATGCCCTCACTTGCCCGCCAACTTAGCCCGCCATGAATGAACGCAAACTGAACCAGCGATTGACGCTCAGTGGTTGTTCAGATTCGCTACCGATACCACATTATGATCGGCACCGAGCTCGACACGCATACCGGGCTGATGCGGTGCGCAGGCCCACTGCCAGCGCGTAAGTCGCTCGTAGTGATCGATAAAACGCCGCAAGGCTTGGGCATCCATCTGTTTGTCCGGCGCTATTTGCTGCTCCTGCTCGCCGCGCCACTGCACCACTTGGGCAAAGCCTGGTGGGCGCAACTGCACCCAGTAGTCGATGCACTGCCACAGGGGCTCGTAGTGTTCTCGCGTTTGTTCATTCACCCATGAACGCCATCGGCCTTCGGTATCTGCCGTGCGTTCCAAAGCGTTGATGGGCTGTGATACGTCGGGCTGTGCCTGCACGCCGACGCACCAACCTTCCAGCACCAATATCTGACAGCGCACCTGCCGCTGACCGCTTCGATCATCCATGCCCTTATCGAAAGTCGGTAGCTCAAGGGTTACGCCTTCGGCTGGGTTGGCCGCCTGCAGGGCATGCAGCACCTGCCCCAGCCATTGGCTGTCATGGGTGCCGGGTACACCCCGCGTTCGCAGCAGCGGATGCACGGTGCGCGACAGCTCGATTCGCTGGGCCTTGGTGAGATAGAAATCGTCCAAAGAGACGGTGACGGCTTGCAGGCCGCGCTGCTTGATATGTTCAACGACGATGTTGGAGAGGGTGGACTTACCCGAGCCTTGACTGCCGCTGATGCCGACAATCCTAGGCCGCTGGTCTGGGGAGGCGCCATCAATCTGCTCGGCAATGTCTGAGGCGATTGCGTGCCAATCGGCGAACTCAATTTGCGGTGGGCGATCCGACTGAGGCATCAAGGTTTCCACTGGCGTCTAAAGCTCTACCATCGCACTGGTGGACGGGCTTCGCTAGTATTTCGGCCCTCTCGCTGCAGCGCTTGCCCTGGGTTGAGCGAGACCGACCACGAGCCAAGGACTTGCTAATGAACACATTGCACATTTTGTTTGCCAAATTTCGCCGTCGCGCTCTAACCCTCGCCAAAGGCATTGGCGCTTTGCTGTTGAGTTCAGTCTTGCTAGCGGGCGGCTGCCAGCAAAATCCATCGATTGACCAAGCCACTGGCGCGCAAGACGCAGAATCAACCCCTGCATTGGTGACGGTCAGCCCGCGGAAAAGTCCAAACGATACGCGCGAATACCGATACCTAACCTTGCCTAATCAGCTCAAGGTGCTGCTGGTCTCAGATCCCGAGACCGATAAGTCTGCCGCCGCCCTAGCGGTTTACCGAGGTAGCTTCCACGAACCTGATAGCAGACCTGGCCTGGCGCACTTTCTCGAACATATGTTGTTTATCGGCACCGAGACCTATCCCGAAGTCGACAGCTTCCAGCAGTACATTACCGCCAATGGTGGTTCCTCCAACGCCTACACGGCGCTAGATCACACCAACTACTTTTTCGATATCAAAAACAGTGCGCTTGCCGAGGGCCTCGATCGTTTCGGCCACTTCTTCATCGACCCGCTGCTCAGCCCGGAATACGTCGAGCGCGAGAAGAACGCCGTGCACTCGGAATACCAGATGCAGATCAAGGACGATGGCTGGCGTGGCTACATGGTGAGCAAGCAGGCACTGAACCCAGAACATCCTGGTCATCGCTTTACCATCGGTTCATTGGATACGCTGCAAGGCAACGTAAAGGCAGACCTTGATCGTTGGTTTGCACAAAACTACTCCGCCGATCAAATGGGCCTCGTGGTGCTCTCGAATGCGTCATTGGATGATCTACAGGCCCTAGTAGAGCCTCTGTTCAATCAGGTGCCCAACTACAACATCGGCCCAGACTACCCAACCGTGCCCGCCTATACCGATGCCCAACTACCGGCCATGATTACCTCGCAAACGCAAAAAAATGCCGTGCGACTGAGCATCGCGTTTCCCGTGCCCAGTACGTTGCCCTACTACCGCACAAAACCCGAACAGTACATTTCCAACATGCTGGGCCACGAGGGCGAGGGCAGCCTGCACAGCCTGCTTATCCAACGAGGCTGGATAGAGAGCCTTGGTGCAGGCACCCAGTCCTTCGATCGCAACACCAGTTTGATCTCAGCAAATTTTGAATTGACCCAGGCTGGCAGCAACCATGTACCTGAAATCATGGGATTGTTTTTTGCGCACATCGACATGCTGAAGTCTGTTGAGCCCGAGGCCTGGCGCTATACCGAACAGGCGAAAGTTGCAGAGCTGGCTTTTCAGTTTCAGGAGCGCGGTTCCACCGTGGGCTTCGTGTATCAGATGGCACCGCGGTTGAACGAGTACCCGCCTGAGGATCTGTTAGCCGCCCCCTACCTGATGGAGGGGTTTAAACCGGATCTGATCAACGACCTGCTGGCTCGTATGACGCCAGAAAACGTTCTCGTTGAACTGGCCATGCCCGATTTTCAGTCGCCTACTGTAGAGCCCTGGTTTGCAGTGCCCTTTGCCCTTACCCAGGGTCCGGTGCCGGTAGCAATGCCGGATAACCCGCCTCTGAACTTGCCCGCCGCCAACCCGTTTTTACCGGAAAACTTGTCGCTGCTCGAACCGGACGATGCGCCCATCGACCTCGCGGTAGATCAGCCTGGCCTGCAACTCTGGCTGGATACCGACGTTTCTTTCACCACGCCGAGGGCGAATATTGCCATTGAGCTGGCGGTGCCGGGTGGACTGGTTTCGCTACGCGACGCGAGCGTGGCGCGCCTATTTACCCGCTTGGTCAATGATGAACTGACCCAATCAACCTATCCCGCCTTGCTTGCTGGGCTTGGTTGTAACCTCAGCCGCACGGCGAGTGGCTTCGCGATCAACATCAGCGGCTACAACGACAAGCAGGCAGATTTCCTCGCCTTTGTTATCGATCAGCTATTGACTGCCCCCTTGGCGGAGTCTCGCTTCGATAGCATCAAGCAAAGTCTGATACGAGACCTCGAGAACGCCGCCAAGGACAAGCCCTACAACCAAACACTGACAGCCTTGAATGACACGCTACTTGGCACCAGCTGGCCTGCCCAAGCCCAAGCGACCCTGCTCGCCGATCTGACACTGGATGAACTCAGTTCGTGGCGCTCCGAACAATTTAAGCGCTTGAGCGTACGCGGCGGTCTGCATGGCAATGTGGCCCTCGACGACGCCGAGGCCTTGGCCGACCTACTGATCACGTTGCTGCCACTGGATCGCGTCGCGCATACCCGCCCCGCGGTTAAGCAACTGACCCAATCGATGGACCTCGATCTTGCCGTTGACCACAACGACGCGGCACTGCTGCTGTATGTACAGGACCCAGACGATAGTTTTGCCAGCCGTGCAAAAAGCGCCCTCGCTGGGCAGCTACTGCGCTCGCCATTCTTTTCAAGCCTGCGTACTGACCAACAGCTGGGTTATGTCGTGAGCGCCGGCATTCGCCGGATGGATACCCAGAGCGGCAATTTATTCTTGGTACAGTCGCCGTCTGCCGGGGTCGCGCATATAGAAAATGCCGTGATTGAATTTCTGCAGGATTATCTAGCTCAATGGGACGCCATGACCGAGGCGGCATTCGAGCAACAAAAAGCCGGCCTGATGACCCGACTGCTGGAAAAAGACAAAAACCTTAACCAACGCAGTCAGCGCTACTGGCAAAATCTGGCTGAAGAGAATTATCGCTTTGATACCAACCAACAAATCGCTGGGCTGGTGAATGCGCTGACCAAGGCCGAGATGAAAGCCTTTCTTGAGGATGTGACCGAACGCGTGGTGAACCGTCGCCTGCTGATCTTCAGCGATGGCGCGTTTAAAGCAGAGGCAAGAGCGGCAACCGCCAGCGCGTCTTAGCAGACAACTAGGCGGGCAAGTCCAGACGAAACGGCGGCAGTGATTCAATGAGCGCACGGCCGTAGCGCTGCGTCACAATGCGCTTGTCCAACATCGAAATGGTGCCGTAATCGTTCTCGCTGCGAATCAGACGGCCGCAAGCCTGCACGAGTTTCAACGAGGCATCGGGCACAGAGATTTCGTAAAAGGCGTTGCGGCCCTGAGCCTCAGCCCATTCCGCAATGGCCTGATCCACCGGATCGTCTGGCACCGAGAAGGGCAACTTCACAATCACCACATGCCGACAATACTCACCAGGCAGGTCTAGACCCTCAGAGAAACTGGCAACACCAAATAGGTAGGAAGACTGTCCGTCGTCAATCCGCTGGCGGTGCTCCTGCAATAGCGCTTGTTTGCTGCCCTCGCCCTGTACCAATAGGCCTTCGGCGAGCTTTTTTGGCAACCCAGATATCACCGCGTTGAGTTGGCGCCAGGAAGTGAACAGAACCAGCGCCGACACATGACGCTTGAGTAGCTCAGGGATTAGACCAATCACCTCTTCGGTATGGGCGTCAAAGTCTCGAGGGTCGGATTGCATGGCAGGCACGTGGAAGGTGGCCACTTCAGGATAGTTAAATGGGCTTTGAATGACCTCAGCAGACACCGACGGATCTAAACCCACACGCTCTATAAAGCGATCGAAGCGTCCCAATGCCGTGAGGGTTGCAGAGGTGCATACCGCGCCATAACAGCGCTGCCACAGTACCTCCTGCAGAATATTGCCCGGCTCGATGGGAGCGCTCACCATTTCCACATCGTAGAGATTGCGATTGAGCCAGCGGGCATAGCGACGGGGCCGACCTGCGCCTAGGGCGTAGTCTTCAAACAACGCACGAGTCGCCAGGGCGCGACTTTGCAGCTGGCCCACGGGCACCAACCAGTCTTCAGCCTCATAGGCATTTTGCCAGTCAGCGTTGCCAGCAACGGCTTCCTGCAAAAGTTCATGGGCCTGCTCTACCACATCGCAGAGCTTGCCCATGGAGGGCAGCAGGGCCATGGACAAGTCCATAAGCGTGGTCGGGATGTCGCCCTGCGGAAAACGGTACACCTCTCGATCTTCTTCCTTGGTCTGAAAAGGCAGGGTGTTCAGACCCTCCGACAGCGCATGCAAATGGCTGGTCAGGGCATCGGCCTCCGCCGCCGCACTGGTGGCAAGGCTGGTCAAATTGGCCGGTCGACCGAAACGCTGGGTCAGCGAGCTGAGCACCTTGTTGACGTTATCGAGCCATTGGATGGTGCCGTTTACCCGCGCATTGGTAGAAAAATGGTTTTGGGTTTTGTCCGCAATATGATGCGCCTCATCCAGAATATAGATGCAGTCTTCAGGTTCTGGCAGCACTGCGCCGCCGCCCAGAGCGAGGTCTGCCAACACCAAGTCATGGTTGGCGACGATGACGTCTGAGCCTTCAAGATGAGATCGGGCCCGAAAGAACGGACATTGCTTAAAGAAAGAACAGCGATTGTTACTGCAGCCGCGATGATCGGTCGTCACGCCAGACCACGCGCCGTCAGACATACCCTCTGCCCAACTGTCGACCTCGCCATCCCATTGGCCTTGTGAGAAACGATTGAGCATCTCTTGATAGAGCACCGTGTGGTCTTCATCGGTGGCGTCGAAAATGGGAATTTCTTGCTGGTCGGTGTATTTCAGGTGATCGTCGAGGCGTTTCAAGCACAGGTAGCGCCCGCGACCCTTGGCCAGGGTAAGGCTGAACTTCAAACCCGCCCGCTCCTGAATGTCTGGTAAATCCTGCAAAATCACTTGCTCTTGCAAGGCTACCGTCGCAGTGCTGAGCACGATGGTTTTGTTCAAACTTTGCGCCAGCGGAATGGCGGCAAGGCAATAGGCGGCAGTTTTACCGGTGCCGGTACCCGCCTCAACCACGGCAATACGATCTTCATCAGCAGACAGGGACCGCGCAATTTGCGCGATCATCTGACGCTGACCGCGCCGAGGCTTAAAGTCTCGGGCCGCCAGCCAAGTACGGTAGGCGGTTTGAATTTCGTCTTTTACAGCGTCGGTCAGGGCGGTCATAGCGCGGCACTGTGAAGCAAAACCTAGGCCGCGCCAAGGGAAATCATCGACAGAACGGGTAAGCGAAAGCGCACGCCCTAGAGGTGCGCTACAGGCGCTGGGTTAGGCCTGCTTTTTCGGCATTACCGAAATCTCCATGGGCGCAAAGTGTTCCATATCCACATCGATCAGGTAGGGGCCCGGTGCCGCCAGCGCGCGATCCATGGCATCGGCAAAGGCGTCGACGCTTTCGACCCGCTCACCGGGAACGCCCATGCTCTGCGCCATTTGCGCAAAGGCCACCTTGCCAAGGTCGGTTTCGTTGATACGCCCAAACCTGTTCTGCTGCAGATAGCGCAGCACCCCATAACCAGAATCGTTGAACACGCAAATGATGAGGGGCACTTGGTATTGGGCACAGGTCGCCAACTCGGTGGCGTGAAACATAAAACCACCATCACCATGAACCACCAACGCCTTGGCACCCGTGCCCTGATTGGCAATCGCCGCACCAACACTCATGGGAAACCCTGGGCCGATGGCGCCAGAGGTTGGGTTAATCGAGGTTCGCGGCGCCAAGATAGGAAACTGCTGATTTCCCCAGTTGTAAGCCGAGATGGTTTGATCGCGCACAAAGGCTGAGTCTGCAGGCAGCTTGGCGCGAATGCAGTCCATGACTAGGGGCCAATCTGTGCCAAGGCGGCCGCGCATGGCTTGGCGAATACCCACACCCGCGTGCAGTATTTTGTCGGTAAATTGGGCGTCATTGGCCTGCAGTTCGGACAGTCTTGGCTGTATGCCAAGCAGGGCCAAACGCGCATCGGCGACCAAGCCGATGTGGGCATGGTGAGTGCGGCCAACCATGTTGCCGTCGATATCAATCTGTACCAGCTTGCCCGGCGGCGTTTGTGCCGCAAATTGCCCGTCGACGCCTACAGCGAACTTGGTGCCAATCGCCAGCGTTAGATCTGCATCCGCAATGGCCTGATACATACCTGCCGAGTTGTAGTAGTTGCCAATGCACAGCGGATGATCCTCGGGCAGCGCGCCGCGACCGTCCACTGTCGTTAGCACAGGAATTTGTAGTTGCTCGGCCAACGCCTGCACGTGTGCATGGGCACCAGCGGCAATGACGCCACCACCCACCAGCAAAATTCGACGCTGGGACTGCTGTAGGGCGTCGATGACCAAATCGAGTTTTTTCTCATCTGGCGCAAACTGATCATTGCCCGGCAAGGAAATTTCGACCGATGCGTTTTCGGCGTATTGAATATCGATGGGAATTTCCAGCGCACCCGGGGCACCGCGACCGGTGTACATATCGGTGAGCACCGCTTGCAGCGCTGGCCCGAGCTGCGACGGCGCGCGCGGGCTTTCAACCCGTCGGCAGACTGAGGCAAGCATGGGTACCTGCTGCTCGGCTTCGTGTACGTAGGCGAGGCCTTTGCCGTAAAAGGCCGTTTCTGCCTGACCGGTAATGACGAGCACACGTGAAGAACCGTACTGAGCCTCATACAGGCCGGTGACCGTGTTCGAGGTGCCCGGACCGGTTGAAGCGATCATGACTCCAAGCTTGCCGCTGGCCCGGGCATAGCCATCTGCCGCATGGGTACCTGCTTGCTCGTGTCTGACGTCAATGATGTGGGTTTTGCCTAGCCGATTGATGGCATCCAAGATAGGCATGTTGTGAATGCTGACAATGGCGAATACGTGCTCGACCTGTATTTGCGCCAGAGCGTCGGCGATAAGATCTGCACCGGTAAAATTTGTCATCAAAGTCCCCTCTTTGCTGGCCTACAAGATACAGCGCAAAGAGGCTGTGCTAAAGCTTGGCCTAACGGCCAAGGCACACGCGGCTAGGATCGCGCAGCGCTGATGGCGCGCCACAGTCGCTCAGACGTCATGGGCATATCGAGAGCGGTAACGCCCATGGGAGCCAGTGCATCGATGGTGGCGTTGACCACCGCGGAGGGTGCCGCGCATGCCCCCCCTTCGCCAATGCCCTTTACCCCAAGGTCATTATTGGGATCTAACACTTCATGAAAGCTCACATCCATATCACTGATATGCATGGCTCTGGGCATGGCGTAATCCATTAAGCTGCCGCTGAGCAACTGACCGTCATCGTCATAAACGGCGTTCTCCAGCAGGGCTTGGCCAATTCCCATGGCTACCCCGCCATGCACCTGACCGGTGGCCAATAGCGGATTGATAACCCGACCGCAGTCGTCGACTGCCGTATACCTGACGACGTCGATTGCACCGGTATCAGGATCTATTTCTACCTCGGCCACATGGGCACCGTTGGGAAAGGTGAAGCCACCGCCACGGTCGTAGCGCAGAGTTTTGCTGAGTATGCGCCCACCAAACTGCGGCTGTTGGGACGCCTGGGCCACCTGCTGCAACGACACCTGAGCTTCTGTTGCCTGAGACCGAAACAGACCGTCGGCATATTGCACTTGCTCTACCGGTGTTTGAATCAGCTCTGCCGCTATGTACTTGGCGTCTTCGACCATGGCCAGACCGGCGCGCTGTACCGCAATGCCCCCCATTTGCGAGGATCGCGAACCCCCAGTACCGCCACCGAAGGCCACCACGTCGGTATCGCCTTGAATGATGTTGATGTCTTCGAAATCGACACCCAGTGTCTCGCTGAGAATTTGTGCGTAAGTCGTGCGATGCCCTTGGCCGTGGGAGAAGGTGCCAACGACGACATCAATTCGACCGTCTTCGGCGACACTGATCACCGCCTCTTCCTCAGGCCCACCACCGCTGGATTCCACATAAAAACCAACCCCTCTGCCCCGCAGCAGGCCGTTGTTTGCACTAGCCTGCTGGCGCTGGGCAAAGCCTGACCAGTCACTGCGCTGCAGCGCCATGTCCAGCGTTTTGCTGAATTCGCCGCTGCTAATGGTGACCCCAGAAGGCAGCTGATAGGGCATGTCGGCAGGCGCAATAAAGTTGCGCTTACGCAGGTCGATGGCGTCCCAACCGGTTTGCCGAGCAGCAGCGTCGAGCAAGCGCTCCATCGCATAACAGGCTTCAGGGCGGCCTGCACCGCGATATGCGCCGACGGGCATGGTGTTGGTAAAGACGCACCGCACGGAATGGTGGACCAGGGGTATGCGATACACCGAACCGACAATACGCCCGCCCGCCATGGTAGGGACGAAGGGTCCGGCGTTGGAGCAGTATGCGCCGAGGTTAGCCGTCGTCTCGATACGGACTGCAAGAAGGTTACCGTCGGCGTCAAAACTGCCAGTCACCTCGGTCAAATTGTCGCGACCGTGGTTATCGCTTAAGAACATTTCCGAGCGGTCGCCGGTGAATTTAATGGGGCGCCCGAGAGCCATGGCGGCGTGAGCGGCAACGCAGACTTCTGAATGTACTTCGCCGCGCACACCAAAACCGCCACCGGTATCTGGAGAGATCACCCGTATTTTGTCGGCGGCCAATGAAAATACCTTGGCGAGAACCGCGCGCTGGCCCAGTGCCCCTTGGCTTGGGTTATACAAACTAAAGCCGTCATCCATGGGCTCCACCAAGGTGGCGCGGGGCTCTAGTGGACTCGGCACCACGCGGTTATTCACCAGCGTCACGCTAATGCGATGGGCACCGCTGGCCAGCGCTTGATCAACGTCAGCGGCGGGGCCTTGCTCAAAGTGCACACATAGGTTGCTATCGCTGCCCTCATGCAGCGGCTGGGTATCTGGGTCTAGTGCCCGGCCCGGGTCGCTGCAGGCAGGCAGGTCATCAACGCTTAGTTCAATAGCCTCCAGCGCATCCAGCGCCTGTTCAGGCGTCTGCGCTACCACGGCGGCAATCGCCTGCCCGACAAACAGTATCTTTTGCTCTGCCAGTATTGGGCGATGAGGAATAAAGGCCGGCTCGCCTTGCGCGTTTTTCAGCGCTGCCCGACACGGTAGACCGCCCAAATGCTGCAGATCTTGCGCGGTGTACACCGCTTCAACACCCGGGCGATTCAGGGCCTCACTGACGTCAAGCTGGGTGATATGACCGTGCGCATAGGGCGAGCGCAGCAGGCGTATGTGGAGTTGGTTGCGGCGGTTGATATCGTCTGTATATTCACCGCCACCGGTGATCAGGCGCGGATCCTCGCTGCGCGGCACACTTTGACCAATTCCAAATTTCACGAAAAACCTTGCTCCAAATGACGGCCAGTATTCAGCTCACCAAGCTAAGACGCATCCTCAGCGACCACGGGGTTACTCAATATGCCAATGGGTTTGACTTCAACCTCGATCAAATCGCCAGCGTCCATAAATACCGGTGGGGTGCGAGCAGCTCCGACACCACCGGGGGTACCTGTGACGATCACATCACCGGGTTTGAGTTCAACGAAGGTTGAACAATATTCCAATATCTCGTCAAAGCCGTGTACCAATAAATCTGAGGTAGCGTTTTGCATCACCTCGCCGTTTAGCCTTGTCGTGATTTCCATGGCATCCAAATCGCCAATTTCATCCAAGGTCATCATCCACGGCCCGAAACCGCCAGTGCTGGCGAAATTCTTGCCCGGCGTGAACTGACTGGTCTGGCGCTGATAGTCGCGCACGCTGCCGTCGTTATAAATGGCAAAGCCGGCGATATGCTCACGCGCCTGTGCTGGCTTAATACGCCGACCGGCCTTGCCAACAATCAGCGCAATTTCGCCTTCAAAATCTAAGGAGGTAGATTCTAGGGGCCGCACCATGGGTGCGTTGTGGCCCATTTGTGCGTCGGCAAAGCGCACGAAAATAGTGGGATAGCCTTCACCGCCGCGACCTGTCTCTTCTTGATGAGCTTTGTAGTTAAGGCCCACGCACATGATTTTTGCCGGATCAGTAATGGTTGGCAGATACACCACGTCGGCGAGGGGCACATCGGCGCTGGCACCACATTGGGCTGTGAGATCGCTTAACGCATCTGCGGCAATCGCCTCACGCAGTGACGCAAAATCACTGCGCGCTCCAGCATCGACCACACCCTCACCGCTCGCGGCATCGCCAACCACGTAGCCAAAAGTCTCTGAACCATCGCGCAAAAAAGAAAGCCAGCGCATCCTTCACTCCCTCTTCACTCCATTGAGTTTTAGTCGAACATGATAACGCTGCGGGCAATCTCCCCGGTCTCCAGCGCGGCCATGCCTTCATTGATATCGGTCAGCGCAATACGATTGGAGATCATATCGTCCAGATGCAGCTTGCCCTGCAGATAAAAATCCACGAAGCGCGGCATATCAACGCGGAAACGATTAGACCCCATCATGGAGCCTTGAATCTTCTTCTCGGCGAGGAAATCCACACCATGCAGCTCGACCATTTGGCCTGGCGGAATCATACCAATGACCGTGGCTGTACCGCCGGGTCGCAACATGCGAAACGCCTGCTCTGCGGTGGCTTTCAGGCCGATGGCTTCAAAAGAATAATGCACCCCACCGCCGGTCAATTCGCGAACTTTTTCGATGGCCTCACCGTCGCTGGCATCCACCAAATCTGTTGCGCCAAATTTGCGCGCAAGCTCCAGCTTAGAGGCCACCATGTCTACCGCGATAATACGTGAAGCCCCGGCCAGCGCTGCGCCGTTAATGGCTGACAGTCCAATACCACCGCAGCCAATCACCGCCACCGTTGAACCGGGTTCTACTGACGCAGTATGAATGACCGCGCCGATACCCGTGGTCACGCCGCAGCCAATCAGCGCGGCACGATCCATGGGCATATCCTCACGCACCTTCACCAAGGCGTGTTCGTGCACCAGCATCATTTCGGCGAAGGAGCCCAGTTGCGCGAACGGCGTCAGCGGTTGATCGTTATGGCTGATGCGCGGTTCTTCTTCTTTGCCGCGACTCATTTCCGGCTCTTGGCAGAGCGATAGATGGCCAGTTAGACACTGATCACAGTGACCGCAAAAAACCGACAGGCAAGTAATGACATGGTCGCCGGGCTTAACGTAGTGCACATCGCTACCGACCTGCTCAACAATGCCAGCGCTTTCATGACCCAAGACCATGGGCAGCTTGCCGGGGTAGCTGCCGTTGAAAAAGTGCATATCGCTATGACAAATACCCGCAGCCTTTGTGCGAATCAAAACCTCTCGCGGGCCGGGCTTGGAAACCGTAACTTCCTCAATCTCCATCGGCACATTTACTTCACGAAATACTGCAGCCTTCATGACATCTCCCCATCACATGAATTGACGTTTGAGTGTGCCATAGCGGTTATGCCAAAAGAATATGTGATGCGTTGGTTGGCCTAATTTCCTACGCAGCCAAACGCACGAATTTACTGCTTGGTTAAACCGCCCAAATCTGCGGCAACAATGGCTTGGGCAGCGTCCAAGGCCGCGCGCATCCCGGTGGCATCGGCGATGCCCTTGCCGGCGATGTCAAAGGCAGTGCCATGATCGACAGATGTGCGCACCATGGGGATACCAAGGGTCGCCGTGGTGGATTCGTGGAAATTATGTACCTTGATCGCGATATGGCCCTGGTCGTGGTAAAGCGCCAGCACGACATCAAATTCACCAGCAATCGCGCGGTTGAATACGGAATCTGCCGGCAGCGGGCCAGTGGCGTCGATACCTGCCTGCTTGGCACTAGCGACGGCGGGTGCCAGTTCTTCGATTTCCTCGCGACCGAGTAATCCACCCTCACCACCATGAGGGTTCAAGGCGGCCACGGCGATGCGCGGCTGCGCGAGGCCCCACTGCGTCAGGGTGTCGTTTATGAGGTGCAGCTTGCCGAGCACCTGCGCTGCGGTGACAAATTCCACTGCCTTGGCGAGGGATTTATGAGTCGAAAGGTGTACCACCCGCAAACCTGGCGTCATCAGCATGGTGGCGGTTTGGCTTACGCTCGCCAGACGAGCGAGGATTTCCTGATGACCAATATCGTTCACATAACCGGCGGCGTGAATGGCTTCTTTGTTGATGGGCGCCGTCACCATGGCGGCCAGCTCGCCACTGAGACAGCGCTTGGCTGCCCACTCCACCGCCTGCACGGCAAGTTCACCACAAGCCGCTTGCACCTGACCAAGGCGGAAGTCTTCGGGCTCTGGGATGCCAAGGTCGAGCAGATTCCAGCCGGGTATGGCTTCATCAGGGGCAGCGATGTGATGTAACGGGGGCAAGGCTCGTGACAGGGTTGCAGCGCCCTTGTCCAATGCCCATTGAGCGCCAACCAAAATCCATCGGGTGTGCTCGCTCGCAGTCTTTTTGCCGCGGGCATCGCCATCTTTGTCTCCATCAAGGAGCGTTCGCGCGAGAATTTCGGGGCCGACCCCGGCAGGGTCACCCATGGTGATGGCGATAGGTAAGGAAGAAGCGCTAGAGGTGGTCGCCATAGTCCGTCTTTGAATTACCGAGCATTTGAATTACCGAGCATTTGAATCACCGAGCGTCGTCCTACTGTGGCACCGAACCCGGCCCGGGCCAAGGACATGTTCGCGAACTGCTCGAACCGCATTGATCATCAAAAGTTGATATTTTGATTGATTTTGGTTGCTGTATATTTATACAGTATACCGCCTTGCAGGAATTTCCAAACAGGCGCCCTCCCATGCAGTCTCTCAGTGATTTAGTCGACAGTTTTCATCTTTACGCCGTGTGCGAGACCTGCCAGCGTCAAGCAAAACTCGATGTGGAGACTCTCATAAATCGGTTGGGTGGCGACACCGAGGTGCACAAAATGCGCTCGAAACTGAAGTGCCGTGTCTGTCACACGCGCACCGAAGATTTACGCATTGTCTACGTAGGCAAAAAAGATCAAGAGGCGATTTTTCAGTACCGGCGCTGAAGGCCAGCGCGTTTACAGCATTTCGGTATCGACCAGAGTTAAACCAAAGCCCTCAACACCAACATAGTCGACACTGCGCCCGGCGATTAAGCGAATTTTGCTCAAACCCAGGTCGCGCAGTATTTGCGCGCCTACGCCTACCTCGAGCCATTGGCTACGCCGCTCATCCTCACGACTCTGGGATTCGAAATCTTCCAGCGGCACACCGACAAAGCCGGTACGCAAGTAAATCAGTACACCGCCGCCCAGCGCTTCGATGCGCTGCATGGCAGCATTCAACAGGTTGCTAGAGTGCTCGCTGGATTGGGCGCCAAATACGTCTTCCACCAATTTCTCCCGGTGTATGCGCACGGGCACCGACTCCATGGCGTGAATATCGCCAAACACCAAGGCGATATGCTCGGCATCCTCAAACTTAGTTTTGTAACCGTAGGCCTGAGCCTTACCAATCGCAGTAGATACCGCAAATTCATAGCTGCGCTGCACCAACTGCTCACGCTGCTGCCGGTACGCGATGAGATCCGCAATGGTGATGATTTTCAGATCGTGTTCGCGCGAAAACGCCATGAGTTCTGGCAGGCGTTGTACCGTGCCATCGTCATTCACCAGCTCCGCCAGCAGACCGACCGGCGGCAGTCCCGCCAAGGTTGCCAAGTCGGTACCAGCCTCGGTATGACCCGAGCGCACCAACACCCCGCCTTGGCGTGCCACCAAGGGAAAGATATGGCCAGGACGCACAAAATCGTCCGCGCTCACGTTGCTGTTGGTCAACGCTTGCGTGGTGGCCGCACGTTCTTCGGCAGAGATGCCTGTGGTAAGGCCTTCTTTGTAATCAATCGATACGGTAAAGGCCGTGCTCATAGGAGCATCGTTGCGCGAGACCATGGGGTCGAGGTGCAGTTTTACTGCCTGATCTTGCAGAATCGGCGTGCACAAGATGCCACTGGTATGACGAATCATGAAGGCCACGGCTTCTGGTGTGGCCTTGCTCGCTGCCATGATGAGATCGCCCTCATTTTCGCGATCATCGTCGTCGACCACCATGACCATTTCACCCTGTCGAATCGCGGTGAGTGCTTCTTCGATGGTGTTGAAAACGGTTGGGTCGGTGTCGTTGCTCATGGCCTCGTCGCTCTATCGAAAACGGTGCGAGAGACTAGCACAGGCACATATGTGCAAACAGTGAAGGCACTTGGCGCCTAGATAGCTTGGGCATTACGCAGGCGGGCAACCTCATCAGCGTCCATGCCAAGAAACTCCAGCAGCACGGATTCACTGTGCGCGCCAAGGCTTGGCATATCAGGCACGCCGGGGGTTTGCATGCCTTTGAAGCGAATCGGTGTGTGAAACTTGAGCGACTGCTCACCCCATTTGTCTTCAGCCCAAGCGAGGGTGCCGCGGGCCAGCAGCTGCGGGTCGTTCACCACATCCTCGAGGGTTTGAACCGGGGCGCAAATCATGCCCGCGCTTTGCGCAATGGCAAAAATTTCGGCCTTGGTCAGCGTTCGCGTCCATGCCTCTACCAGCGCGTCTACCTCATCCATATTACGCGCGCGGTCCTTAGTGCGAGCAAATCGCTCATCGGTTTTCAGCTCAGGGCGCTCCATGGCATCGCACAGGCGCAGCCAGTGCTCGCCGCGAAAACAGATCATCGCCACATGGCCATCCTTGGCCTGATAAACGTTGTAGGGCGCCAGCGCCATACCGGAATGCCGATTGCCGGTTCTGGTGGGTTGATAACCCAACTGAAAATATGTGCCAAACTGAGTCGCGAGTGTGGGGAATACGCAGTCCTGCATAGAGATGTCGATAACGGCGCCCTTACCGGTCTGCTCGCGCTGATACAGAGCGGAGACGATGCCTGCATACAAATGCGCACCGCCTAAAATATCGCAAAACGCTGCGCCCGCCTTGGTCGGTGGGCTATCCGCATCACCGGTCACGCTCATCACGCCGCTCATGGCTTGAAGGGTAATGTCCATGCCGAGATAGTCGCGATAGGGCCCGCTGCCGCCATAACCAGTGCCGGCTGCGTAGATCAGTCGCGGGTTGAGTTCACACAGCACATCGCTGCCTAGGCCATTATCCGCCAGCGTGCCAGGAGAGAAATTTTCCAGAACCACGTCGACCTGAGGCACCAAGTCTTTAATCAGTTGGCGTCCGTCAGGGTGCTTAATGTTGGCCGTGATGCATTCCTTGGCGCTGTTGAACATACGAAAGGGAAAGCCGGGCTTCGCCGTACCGCTACGGCCACGCAGACTTTCGCCGGTGGGTGACTCCACCTTGATAACACGTGCACCAGCCTGGGCCAGCAAGAAGCCACAGTAAGGCCCGTTATACACCTGCCCAAAGTCTAAAACCGTCAGCCCCGCCAGCGGTGTTGCCGTGGTCATGTCGCCGTCTCCCTGTGTTTTCCCTCAATCGATCGCAAAGGCAACGATGTAGTCGGAGCTGGCGCTCAAGGGCGAGCGCGCATCTCCGCCTGCCGCGATCACCACGAACTGTTTGGCGTTACCCTCGTCGTCTTTCACAGCATAACTCATTGGCGTGGCGTTACCCGGCGCCGGCAGCGCGTGCTGCCAAAGCAGTTCGCCGTTATCCACATCGTAGGCAAACAGTTTGCTCTCAAATAGCGAGCCCAAAAAGAACACACCCGTGGTCGTCAGCAGCGGCCCACCATTTTGGGGCGAACCGATACTGAACACTTTGGCAGGAAAATTTCCGTGGGGACGACGCCATTGCTGTCGTTGTTCATTGATGTCGATCACCATCACTTCGCCCAAGGGAAATCCACCACAGGGCACGAGACCAAGATATGGATCAAACGCAACATGTCTCGCCATGGCGTAATCGGCCCCTGCCTGCACGCCAAGCTCAACATCATCGCCGATCTCAAAAGAAGCGCGGTAGGCCTCATACGCGGCTCGGCGCTCCGCTATGGGCCGATCAACATCACCCATGGTTTCAAGCAACTGTGACGGCGCATTAGATTTATCGAGCAGCTTAGTGCGGTAGGCGAGGTTGTTACTGTGCAGGGCGATCAAGCCGCGCTGGGCATCTACTGCGACACCACCCCAATTGGTCGCCCCCATATTGCTCGGCAAACCAATGGTCCATTGCTCGGTAATCGGTGTGTATATCTCTCCAACTTGGCTCTCTTCTTCCATGCTGCTGCATAGGCCCATTGGGGACCGTCCCTTTTCGTAACGGCGCGACACCTGAAATGCCGCAGGAGGAAACGGCTGGGTGGGTGATAGCTGATCTTTGAGTGGTCCGAAACGAAGCACCTCTCGACGTTCAACCTCAATCACGGGTTCGCCGGTTTCTCGGTTGAGCAGGAAGATAAATCCCATCTTGGTGCTTTGGATGAGTGCGGGCACTGAGCGACCCGCTAGCTGAAGATCTACGAGCGAGGGAATCGACGGCACATCAAAATCCCAAAAGTCACGTTCAACGGTTTTAAAGTGCCAAATCAATTCTCCAGTACTGCCACGCAGCGCGACGACGGAAGAGCCATAGTGCGCCATATCTGGCCCTGGGTTGCGGGCATAGTCCGGGGCTGGATTCCCCGTAGGCAAAAACACCATGTCACGCGGTTGATCTACGGCAAAACCTGACCAGACATTGGGAGTGCCCAAGGCATAGCCTGCCTCACTAACCAGTCCGGTTGCATAATCAAAGTCCGGCGGTGCCAAATCAAAGGCCCAAACCAGCTTGCCGCTGCGCACGTCATAGCCGCGCACCACGCCGCTCGGAGCATCAATGCGCTGATTGTCTGCAACGGCAGAGCCCACGACCACCACATCACCCACCACCGCCGGGGGTGAGGACACCTGATACTCTTGGGCCCAGGAGAGCTGACCGACCCCGGCCTTTAAATCAATCTCACCGCCAGAACCAAACTCCGCGCACGCCATGCCGGTGAGACCATCCAGCGCGATCAGACGCGCATCGTTAGTCGCCATGAACAGACGGTTTACGCAGGCGTTAACGGTCTGTCCGACCGGCTCAACTTGTGTGGCTGCCTCAGAATCAGACCATTGTGCCAACGCGCGGCAATTCGCCAAGTTGGGATAGCGCGCTCGGGCAATCTCAGGGTCATAGGTCCATACCTGCGCACCTGTTAATGGGTCTAGAGCCGATACCTTGTTGAACGGGCTGCATACCACCAGTAACCCGCTGGCGAGTATGGGTGTGTTTTGAAAAATCTCATTGGCATCGCCGGTGCGAAATGTCCACGCAGGTTTAAGACGCTGCACATTTTCTTTGGAGATCAGCGCGACGTCGGTAAAACGTGCGCTACCCGGTCCTGCATGGCTGGGCCAAGGTGAGGTGACGCGAGCCGTCGCCTCGGTCTCATCTGGCACCTGCAACGCCGCGAAGTCTGTCGTGCTGCAACTGCTCAGAACTAAGGCAATTACCATAGTCGCAATACAGTGAAGCTTGGCTGAGCGAACCGCAGATACAGGCATGGTCAGCCTCGGGTCTTCGACTTTGAGAGCTGTAATATTGATACAGCCTCCCAATGCACACAATGACGCAACGTCGTTCGCCGCTTGGACAATCGTATTCGTCAGCGAGAGTGCTGCCCGATCACGGCTAGCGTGGTTACGGCGCTACAGGTTGCGCGCTTACCTAAGACTCAGGTTGCTGTTTCAACGAGCGCTCGCTTAGCTTTGTTTGGATGCTGCTGAGCGCGGACTTATCGATTCGATAACCCAAATAAACGAAAGCAGCGATGATGCCGCCAATCATCGCAAATGGACCGTCAACGATGCCGAGACGAAAAAGAATGTCCTCGGGCACTTCCGTGGGAACCGACTGGGGCGGCATCATGACGTAATACTGCAGCGCAAACCCTGCCACGATATGGCCAATCGCATTCATCGCCTTAGCAAAGAACGCGCGAGCCGAGTAAAAAATACCTTCTAGGCGCATACCCGTATTGAGCTCGTGCTCGTCCGCGATATCCGCCAGTGCAGACATCACGCTGATGTTCAGCACCGTGCCGAAAAACGACGAAAAAGACCCCATGGCGATGATAAAGACCACAAGGGACCAAGAACCCCGCTCCGGCGCTAGGCCAAGAAGTGACAGGTTGACTGCCATCGACCAGAAAACGCTCAAGCCAATAGCAGAGACAAATATCGTCCAGCGTTTATCAAATCGATCATGCAATCGAGCAGAGAAGAAAAAGCCCGCGTGAGCGCCAATAATGCTGTAGATCACCAAAAACCCGATCTGATACGGCGTTAGTTCCCAGAAAAATGTGCCCATGTAGATCGACAACGTTTCATGGGTACCGGCGGTGAGCGAGAGAAAGAACAGGCCCAGCAACAGGTACAGGTAGTTGCGATTTTGCAGCACTGACCAGATATCACCGTAAAACGCGCGCAATGATGTTCTACCCAACGGAATGTTTTCGTTGCGCTTGAGGTGCTCGATCTGGTCGCGCGTACCCAACGCACAGGCAAAGATGGAAATCAAAATAATCGCGCAAGCGCTTAGGGCCACCCAGGTGTAGGCAGGCCGATAAAGTTGCCCACCTTGATCCGCGAAGATGAAGCCAAAAACCACGAACCATGCGAGCACTTGCATGATCATGTTGCCGTAGAGGCCAAACAGATTGTTGAAGGCCATCACCCGAGTGCGCTCTAGGTAGTCAGTGGACAGCTCGGCGCCCATCGCCAAATGCGGTACGACATAAAAGGTCTGGAAGGTTCGCTGCAGAATCGTGAACACACAGAGCCAAGAAAACAGTAGCGCGTGGGACTCCACGACAAACTGCGGTGGGTGGAAAATTAAAAAGACACAGATGGCCAGCGGTATCGGCGCGGTGAACAAAAAGGGGTGTCGACGACCAAAGCGGGAGCGAAAACGGTCGGAGACCGCCCCAATCAAGGGGTCAGTAATCGCGTCAGCAAAGATAGCCAGCGCCAAGGCAGTGCCCGCCAAACCTGCGGGCAAGCCAAGAATTTGCTGGTAAAAAATCAAGCCCAAGGCGTTGAAGATCCACATGGATGCGGTTTCGCCGCCAGCGCCAATACCGAAGTAGACCTTGGTACGCAGCGCTACAGCGCCAGACGACCCTGAAGATTGATCTGCCGTAGCCCCTTGTTCTGAACCGTCCGATGGTGGCGATGCACCATCGGGATGAATCTTGTCGTTCATTGCTTCTTCCCCGCCTCGGGTTCGAAACACTATCACGGCGACAAATACAAAAAGTGCACGGCGCCGACGTCAAACCCAAGCATGCTACTGGGATCACCGAAAAGATTTATCTTGGCAAATCGCGGGACTAACGAGGGAAACTAAGTCGACCGACGGCATAGGATTACAGATCCGATCCGCTATTTTGGGTGGGATTCGTCAACAAAAAGTGGCGCTGAAAAGCGCCTGCTTGGAAATTCGGTGGCGCGAGCACTGTTCGAGTCCTTTACAACGAACTCTGAGGTTCCGACGACGTTGA
>SHAE01000015.1 GCA_004213835.1 OM182 bacterium
CATCACCCAACATATCGGTGCCTATAGCGTCGATACGCCCAATGGCGAAATCACCTTTATCGATACGCCGGGCCACGCAGCCTTTACTTCCATGCGCGCCCGCGGTGCCAAGGTCACCGATATCGTGATTTTGGTTGTCGCTGCGGACGATGGCGTAATGCCCCAAACCGAAGAAGCGATACAGCACGCCAAGGCGGCTGAAGTGCCAGTGATCGTCGCCATCAACAAGATGGACCTAGAGGGTGCTGACCCGGACCGAGTGACCAATGAACTGGCCAGCAAGGATCTCGTTCCAGAAGCTTGGGGTGGCGACGTGCAGTTTAAGCAGGTTTCTGCCATGACTGGCGAGGGTATGGACGAACTGTTAGAGGCGATTTCTCTGCAGGCCGAGCTGCTGGAACTTACGGCAATAAATGAAGCCCCCGCTCAAGGTGTGGTGGTTGAGTCCCGTCTAGATCGTGGTCGTGGGCCAGTGGCCACCGTGTTGGTGCAAAACGGTCAGCTTAAGCAAGGCGACATTGTTATTGCTGGAGAATTTTACGGTCGGGTTCGCGCCATGCTCGACGACACAGGTGCGAACGCCAAGGAAGCAGGCCCATCGCAACCTATCGAGCTGCTTGGGTTGAACGGCACGCCAGGTGCCGGCGACGATTTTGCAGTGGCGGCAGATGAACGCTCTGCCCGAGAGTTAGCCGAGTTTCGCCGCGATAAAATGCAGGAGCGCATTCAGGCTACTCAGCAGGCCGCCAAACTCGACAACATGTTTGCCAACATGATCGAAGGCGAGAAACGCATACTTAAATTGGTCGTGAAAACTGATGTGCGTGGAAGTCTCGAGGCCATCGTTCAAGCGATGTCAGAAGTAGGCAACGACGAAGTTGCAGTACAGGTTCTCGGTTCCGGCGTTGGCGGTATTTCTGAATCAGACGCCACTATGGCTGCGACCTACGGCGCGACAGTATTTGGTTTCAACGTGCGCGCGGACAAAACCGCGAAAACGCTGCTGGAACGCGAAGGGGTAGAGCTACGTTACTACAGCGTCATTTATGAGCTGATTGACGATGTGAAGGCTGCACTCACCGGCATGTTGTCACCAGAAATTCGTGAAGAGATCGTGGGCACAGCCGAAGTGCGAGATGTGTTCCGGTCGCCTAGATTCGGTCAAATTGCGGGCTGTATGGTTATCGAGGGTACGGTCCATCGCAATAAGCCCATCCGTGTATTGCGTGACAATGTCGTAATTTACGAAGGCGAGCTCGAATCGCTCCGGCGCTTCAAGGACGACGTGGCCGACGTTCGAAACGGTACGGAATGCGGTATTGGCGTACGTAACTACAACGATGTGCGCGCAGGAGACCTCATTGAGGTATTCGACACCAAGGAGATTGCACGCTCGCTTTAGTATTGCGAGCGTTCATCAGCTGGCATGTCCAGAGATCTTCGAGTAGCCGATTTTGTTCGCGATGAAGTCTCGCGTATTTTGCAGCGCGATATGCGTGACCCGCGTGTGGGCAGTTTCGTGAGCGTAAACGATGTCAAAGTGAGCAGAGACCTTTCCTACGCTGAAATTTACGTATCATCGCTGCAAGCCAATGATGCTGAGGCGCAGGCTGAACTGGTCGAAGTACTCAATCGCGCAGCGGGGTTTTTTCGCACGGAGCTGGCCAAGCGTCACACCATGCGTACTACCCCCAAACCGCGGTTTCACTACGACGAGTTGGTGGAGCGAGGTCCGCGGCTGGAACAGCTCATCGGCGAGGCGGTAACGCAAGATCAGCAGCGCGCTGAGCCGAAGGGCGATGAACCCTCGTCGCAGCAGCAGGGCGACAGTTAGCTCTTGGCTAGAAAGCGTAAGGGCAGAGCGGTGAATGGGATACTGGTCGTGGATAAACCGGCAGGTATTTCGTCCAATGATGTTGTGCAACAGGCGAAGCGCTTGTTTGGTGCGCAAAAAGTCGGGCATACCGGTAGCTTAGATCCGCTGGCCACCGGTGTACTGCCGCTGTGTTTTGGTGAGGCCACGAAGTTTTCGCAGTATTTATTGGATGCGGACAAAAAGTATTGGGCCCAAGTTCGGCTCGGTATTACCACTGAGACGGCAGACGCCGACGGTGAGGTGATTGCTCAGGCGGATACCAGCGGGATAACCGAATCTCAGGTCACCGCAGCGTTAGAAACATTTGTTGGTGAAATTGAGCAAATTCCGTCGATGTACTCGGCGCTCAAGCACCAGGGCCAACCACTGTATAAATTGGCGCGCCAGGGAATTGAGGTTGAACGCGCGCCACGGCGGATCAGCATATACAGTGCAGAGCTTTTGCAATTTTCTGAGGCGTCTATAGAGTTGCGCGTCCACTGCAGCAAAGGCACCTACATTCGCAGTTTGGCGGAAGACTTGGGTGCAGCCCTTGGCTGTGGTGGTCATGTGAGCGCACTGCGCCGATTAGCCGCAGGGCCCTATGAAGAGGCCCAGGCAACGACGTTGGATGAGTTACGCGAAGTCGGTGACGTGCGAGAAATGGACGCACTGTTGTTGCCGGTTTCGAGCGCTGTCGGCTCTTGGCCTGCGGTGCGACTACATGAAGATACCGCGCACTACGTGCGGCAAGGACAGCCAGTACAGGTAGCGCATGCGCCAACAGATGGCTGGGTACAGATATTTGAATTAGCCGAGGAAGATCGTTTTCTTGGCGTCGGAGAAATTTTGACTGATGGTCGGGTAGCCCCCAGAAGGTTGGTTGCCAGCGATTAGTCGAATGACACATCAAGACTGTCAATACGCGCGGTTTTCGATGTCACGAGTAATAGCGTATTTAGGAGTAATGGAAATGGCATTAACAGCCACAGCAAAAGCAGAAATCGTAAAAGAGTATCAACTCGAAGACGGTGACACGGGTTCTCCCGAAGTGCAGGTCGCACTGTTGACTCACAACATCAATACCTTGCAAGACCACTTCAAAGAGCACCACAAAGACCACCACTCTCGTCGCGGTCTTATTCGCATGGTTAACCAGCGTCGTAAGCTGTTGGACTACCTGAAGAAAAAAGACGTAGGTCGTTACAGCGATTTAATTAAGCGACTCGGGTTACGTCGATAGGAATGTTTCCCCGCGCATGCGGAAAATTGCCCACACCGAAACAACGATGCGTCACCAAGGAGAAAGATGTGGCGCGAGTGATAGTGGCTGTCGATCGATAAGATCGGCGAAATTGGGTGAAGGTGCGATATCCGCAGGTGGGGGCATGGGCTGGATGGAGCAGCTCATGCGCAAGAAACGCAAAAGCAACAAAGAAAGTAAACGAAGAAAGTAATAGTAGAAGTATGCAGATCCAATTGGAGGAATCAGCTTGAATCCCATTTATAAAGAATTTCAGTTTGGCAACGATACCGTTGTCATGGAAACCAACAAGGTAGCGAAGCAGGCCACAGGCTCTGTCACAGTAACCATTGGCAATACCGTGGTGCTGACAACGGTGGTCGGCGCCAAAAGTCCTCGTCCCGGTCAGGACTTTTTCCCGCTCACCGTGAACTATCAGGAAAAAACCTACGCTGCGGGCAAAATCCCCGGCGGTTTCTTCCGCCGTGAAGGCCGACCCAGTGAAAAAGAAACGCTGACATGTCGCCTGATCGACCGCCCCATTCGTCCTTTGTTTCCAAAGGGTTTTATGAATGAAGTGCAGGTCGTGTGTACCGTTCTGTCCGCGGACAAGGATCAAGATCCGGATATTGCAGCCATGATCGGAACATCGGCAGCGCTGGCAATCTCAGGGATTCCCTTTAACGGACCGCTGGGTGCGGCTCGCGTCGGATACATTGACGGTAACTATATTCTCAATCCTGGCTACGAGACGCTAAAAGAATCTATGTTGAGCATGACGGTAGCAGGCACGGAATCTGCCGTTTTGATGGTGGAGTCTGAAGCCAAAGAAATGACCGAAGACGAAATGCTCGGCGCCGTGCTATTCGGTCACCAAGAGATGCAGGCGATTATTAAGGCGGTTGCTGAACTGGCCGCGGAAGCGGGCAAGGAAGCATGGGACTGGCAGGCCGCGGCAAAGGATGAAAGTCTGCAGGAATCTGTGGCCTCGGCCATTAAGGCCGACCTTGGTGAGGCTTATCGCATCTCAGACAAGATGGAGCGCCAAACGGCGGTTGCTGCTTTGCGTCACAAGGCGGTTGAGCAATTGGCCGGCGACGATGCTCAGTACAGTTCGGACGATGTGTCTGACACCTTTGCTCGCGTCGAGAAGGATCTCGTGCGTCAGCGCGTGCTCAATGGCGAGCCTCGTATTGATGGACGCGACTTGCGCACTGTTCGCCCCATTGAAGTTGAAGTTGGCGTGCTACCAAAGGCACACGGTTCCGCACTATTTACCCGCGGAGAAACGCAAGCATTAGTGGTTGCCACATTAGGCACCTTGCGCGATGCCGCGTTGATCGATGCATTAGAAGGTTCCTACAAAGACACGTTCATGCTGCACTACAACTTTCCTCCATACAGCGTTGGCGAAGCCGGTTTCATGAGTGGCCCTAAGCGCCGCGAGATTGGTCACGGCAAACTGGCGCGCCGCGGGGTGTCTGCAGCGTTGCCAAACGCTGATGACTTTCCCTACACGATTCGCGTGGTTTCTGAAATTACCGAATCCAACGGCTCAAGCTCCATGGCCAGCGTCTGCGGTACTTCCTTGGCATTGATGGATGCGGGCGTGCCCGTGACGGCTCCCGTGGCCGGCGTCGCCATGGGTTTGGTGAAAGAAGGCAATCGCTACGCGGTACTGACTGACATTTTGGGCGATGAAGATCACCTAGGTGATATGGACTTCAAAGTTGCTGGCACCAACAAGGGTGTGACGGCGCTACAGATGGACATCAAGATCGAGGGAATTACCGAAGAGATCATGGAAGCGGCTTTGGCTCAAGCGCATGAAGCTCGCATTCATATTCTTGGCGAAATGAACAAGGTGATTAGTGAGTCTCGTGCAGAGCTATCTGACAACGCACCGGCCATGGTGACTATGAATGTTCATCCGGACAAGATCCGCGACATCATCGGCAAGGGTGGTGCGACCATTCGCTCTATCGTTGAAGAAACCGGCGCAGAGGTCGACATCAACGACGACGGTAGCGTGCGAATCTACGCCGAAGACGGCGCTGCTAAGGATGCTGCGGTCGCTCGTATTCAGGAAATCACCGCAGAGGCCGAGGTAGGCCAGATCTATCAGGGTACTGTGGCTCGCATCGTCGACTTTGGTGCGTTCGTAACGATTCTGCCCGGCAAGGACGGACTGCTACACATTTCTCAAATTGCGGAGGAACGCGTAGAAAATGTCAGCGATTACTTGAACGAAGGCCAAGATATTGAGGTTGTTGTGCTAGATGTAGACCAACGCGGCCGCATCAAGCTTTCCATCAAAGAGTTGGAAAACTATCGCGATCAAAACGAAGCCTCGTAAAAGGCGATGCTCGCGTAAAAGAAAGCCGGCAGTCGCCGGCTTTTTTGTGTCTGACTATCTGTGTCTGACTATCTTGCCCTGATTGCCTCCTAGCTATATCGAGGGGGCTTGCGTGGTTTATTGCTGAATACGCTTCGCGATCAAATCATCTACCACGCTGGGATCAGCGAGTGTTGAGGTATCCCCCAAGTTATCTAATTCGTTGGCTGCGATTTTTCGCAGAATTCGTCGCATGATCTTGCCCGATCGGGTTTTTGGTAACCCCGGAGCCCACTGGATGGCGTCTGGTTTCGCGATAGGTCCGATTTCCTGCCTTACCATGGCGATCAGCTCATTCAGCAGTGTGTCGGCGTCCGAGTTGTCGCCGCTCATGAGCGTGACATAGGCGTAGATTCCTTCTCCCTTCAGATCGTGGGGGAAACCGACGACCGCGGCTTCGGCGACTGCTGGGTGCAGTACCAAGGCGCTTTCGACCTCGGCGGTGCCAATACGGTGGCCGGATACATTCATCACGTCGTCCACTCTGCCGGTAATCCAGTAGTAGCCGTCTGCGTCGCGACGTGCGCCGTCGCCGGTGAAGTAGTAACCGGGGTAGGTCGAGTAGTAGGTGTCGATCACGCGCTGGTGATCACCATACACAGAACGAATTTGGCCTGGCCAAGACGCCGTAATGACAAGGTTCCCTGATGCGCTTTGTTCTTCAATCAAATGGCCATCGGCATCCATCAAGGCTGGCTGCACACCGAAGAAGGGACGGCTGGCAGACCCTGGCTTCAAGGCCATTGCGCCGGGCAGCGGTGTAATCATGATGCCGCCAGTCTCGGTCTGCCACCAAGTATCAACGATGGGGCATCGCCGCTCTCCCACCACGCGGTGGTACCACTCCCACGCCTCAGGGTTAATGGGCTCGCCCACACTGCCCAGCAAGTGCAATGACTGTCTAGAGCTCGGCGTTACGAAATCGTCGCCTTGAGCCATCAGTTGGCGCAGTGCGGTAGGTGCCGTGTAAAACACATTGACCTGATGTTTGTCGATAACCTCCCAGCAGCGCCCCGCGTCGGGATAGGTGGGCACCCCCTCGAACATCAGAGTGGTGGCGCCGTTGGCAAGCGGGCCATAGACGATATAGGAGTGACCGGTAATCCAGCCGACATCAGCCGTACACCAATAAATGTCACCGTCTTGGTAGTCGAAAACGTATTTGTGGCTGATGGCCGCGTGCAGCAGATAGCCTGCAGAACTGTGCTGCACACCCTTGGGTTTACCGGTAGAGCCAGAGGTGTAGAGAATAAAGAGCGGATCCTCAGATTCGACGACCTCTGGCTCACACGCCTTGGGCTGATTGGCGGTGAGGTCCGCATACCAAATGTCTCGACCCTCCTGCCAGCCTATGTCGCCGCCGGTGCGTTTGACCGTGACGACGGTATGCACATTGGGGCAGGCAGCTAGCGCCTCGTCGGTATTGGCTTTAAGCGGTATTGCCTTGCCGCCGCGCATGCCCTCGTCGGCGGTGATCACGGTTTGGCAGTCAGAATCCAAGATGCGATCCTTCAATGACTGGGGTGAAAACCCGCCAAACACGACGCTGTGGATTGCACCTATTCGAGCGCATGCCAACATGGCGTAGGCGGCTTCGGGGATCATGGGCATGTATATACAGACCCGATCACCTTTTTTGACACCTCTCGCACGTAAGCCATTGGCGAGCTGGCAGACGTGCTCGTACAGCTCTTGATAGGTAATTTGCAGATCATCGCTGGGGTCATCACCTTCCCAAATGATTGCCGTCTGCCCGCCTCTGTGAGGCAAATGCCGATCAATACAATTCACGCTGACATTGAGCTGACCGCCGACAAACCAGCGAATGTTACCGCTGGGAATATCAGCCTCGCTTACGGTCTGCCAGGGCTGCTGCCAGCTCAAGAATGCGTTCGCTTGATCAGCCCAAAAACCGTCTGGGTCAGCGATAGAGCGCTGATACATGCTGTCATAGGTGGCCTCGTCGATGAGCGTACGGGCTTTCATACTCGACGGGACGGGATATGTTTCGCTCACTGAAAATCTCCTATGCGGTTGGATCCCAGGGGTTACTTGGCGCGGTTGAGTTTCAGGCAGTGGTCAATAAGGTGACGCGTTGCAGGATCTTGGCTCGACGCGCTATGGCCTCCGAGTTGGGCGTATATGGGTAAGGCCAGCTGCTTACCTAGCTCGACTCCCCATTGATCAAATGAGTTTATATTCCACAGCACACCCTGACAAAAGACCTTGTGTTCATAGATTGCCAGCAGGCACCCAATCTGCGTTGGTCCAAGCGAGTCTAGGATCACCGTCGTCGACGGATGATTGCCCGGAACGCCCTTGTGTTGCTCATCTAAATTCGCGGGCTCGTGTCCTAGGGTCATGGCTTGCCCCTGGGCAATGCCATTGGCCAATAACCATTGATGATGTTCGTTGCGCTCAGTAGCGTCCTGACCAACCAGTATGAAGTCCGCAGCAAATTTGCTCGTGCCTTGGTGCAAAAGCTGGTGGTAGGCATGTTGTCCATTGGTACCACAGCCGCCCCACAGCACCTGCATGGTGCGGTAGTCGATGGGGTTGCCATCAACATCCACAGATTTACCGTTGCTCTCCATTTCCAGCTGCTGCAGGTAGTCAGGTAGCAGGGCCAGGCGTTGGTCGTAGCTCAGCACGGCAAGACTGTTGCAGCCAAGATGCGCAGTGTTCCAGGTTGCCAGTAGCGCTGCGAGCACCGGGATGTTCTGGTGCATTGGCGTTTGCGCAAAATGCTCGTCAGCGACGCGCGCTCCTTCAAGTAGATGATCAAAAACAGCACAACCAATTTGCAGCATGATCGGCAAGCCCACCGCAGACCACAGTGAGAAGCGACCACCGACCCAATCCCAAAGTGGGAAAAGATTCTCCTCGGCAAAGCCGAATTCGGATGCCGCTTGGCGGTTGGTCGTAACGCCCAAGAAATGCTGGCCAATGGCATCTTTATCGCCGGTGCGTTCCAGAAACCAGCTGCGCGCCGTATTGGCGTTGACCTGGGTTTCTAAGGTGCTGAACGATTTAGAGACGACGATGAAGAGCGTAGTTTCTGGGTTCAGGCCGCTAAGCGCGCGATTGATATCTGCAGCATCGACGTTGGCAACGAAATGAATGCCCGGTGCGTCACCAGCGGTGGGTAGATGGGCCAAAGCATTCACCAGCAGCTCCGGCCCTAGGTGCGAGCCACCAATCCCGATATGAATGACATCCTTGATGGGTTTGCCGGTGTAGCCCCGCCACGCGCCACTGCGAATGGCTTCGACGCTTTGATAGAGCCGCTGCTTGGTCTGCGCAACCTCAGCCGAAATTGTCTTGGATACTGCGGGCGCGCCCTGTCTTAAGGCTGTATGCAGAACCTCTCGATGTTCAGATTTGTTGATTTTTTCGCCAGCGAACATGGCGTCGCGCTTGGTAGGTAGGCCCAGAGACTCGGCGAGTTGGATTAGCTGCGTCAGCACATGTTGATCTACGCGCTGCCGCGAAAAGTCAAAGTGGCAACCCGCTAAGGCATGACGTAGTGCATCGTTGCGCCGTGCATCTTGCAGTAGATCGTGACTGTCAATTGATGACAGATGCGCAGCAGACGCAGCTAGGGAATCCCAGATCGGGTCAGAGTCGGGTAAATGCATAAGCTACAGTAAGGTTGGGTTTGGATTAAAAAACTGCCGCGTGCCTTCCATATGCAATATTTGATCAAGCAGGGCATTGAAGTGTTCGTCGTTATTGGCGAAATCAATTTCAGCGGCATTCACAATCAGCACCGGCGCCTCGTCGTAATAGTGGAAGAACTCCGTATAGCTGTCGGCTAGGGCATCGAGGTAGTCGATATGTATGGACTGCTCAAAGTCGATCCCTCGCCTGAACACGCGCTGCTGCAGCACTCGGGCCGGTGCCTGCAAATAGATTACGAGATCAGGTTTTGGCGGTACCAGCTGTAGGCTGCTGTGGATCTGGCGGTACAGATCCAGCTCTGCGGGGTCTAGGGTCAGGGTCGCGAAAAGATCGTCTTTTTCGATCATGAAATCGGCAATCAGGGTGCGTTCAAGCAGATCGTTTCCGGGCATATCCTGAACTTGCTTGGCCCGTTGCAATAAGAAGAACAGCTGAGTAGGTAGGGCCTGACTAGCCCCCTCGGCATAAAAACGATCAAGGAACGGGTTCTCAGTCACCGGCTCGAGCAAAAGCGGATAGTTCAGCAACCCGGCAAGTTTTTTTGCCAGCGTTGTTTTTCCTACACCAATGGGCCCTTCGATAACCAGATATTGCGGCAGGGTTTTGCTGCCTTTTGCTGCTGCAATAATTTGCAGCATGCTGGAGGAGTCGCTGCGCTGTGCTGCCGTGGATGTGTCTTTAGATGTGGGTAGGGGTATCGACACCGGACAGCTTGCTTCAGCGCTTTAAAAGGAAGGAGAAAACTACTACGGACGGCGTCAAAGGCGCAATCAACTCCCTTCCTCCTGCGCCGATTCTGTCGACTTTCGTCGGCTTCGGTTGCGCCGACGCTTGCGCGGTGCCTTTGGTAGCTGCGATATCAGTGCTTGACGCTGGGACTCATCAGCGGCCTGAAACTCGGTCCACCAATCAGCGATAGGCGCTATCAGTTCGTCAGACTCTGCCTGCAGGCAGAGGAAATCGTAGCCTGCACGAAAGCGCTTGTGGGTCACTAGGCGGTCCAAGCTTCTTGGGTTGCGTTTGTGCAGGCGCTCCTGAATCAACCAGACTTCTCGGGCAAACGTGCCGAACCGCCGGGGTACCGCAACGTAGGACTGCTGATGCTTAAGCGTGGCAAAAGCCGGATCATCTTCCAGTGCTTCTTGGTCTTTGCCACGCGCGCAAAAGTCATCCCACAACAGCACAGCGACTAAAAAGCCTGGGGTTACTGATGCACCGCTAAGAATTCTCTCATCGGTGTTGCGCATGGCGGCGAGCGCTAGTGGGCTGTTTGGATCGCAGCATGGAAACATCGCGTTGGCGATGGGTGTCTTGCGCAGTTGGCGCCAAACGACCTCCGCGTAGCCGTTGAGAAAGAGCTTAAGAAATTCATCAAAGAGTCGGGCCGGCGAAACCGCCTCGAGGCGTTTGGCGGTCTCCTTCGCATGGCGCAGTATCTGCGGGTCAATAGTAAAGCCAAGTTTCGCTGAAAAACGCATGGCGCGCAGCATACGTACTGGGTCTTCCGCCAAGCGCGTTTGCGTATCGCCAATAAACCTCAGGCGTTTCTTCTCAATGTCTTTGACGCCATCAACAAAGTCGATGATTTCGTCGCTGCCAGGGTCGTAGTACAGCGCGTTGGTGGTGAAGTCGCGGCGAAAGGCGTCTTCATGCAGCGTGCCGAAGGCGTTATCGCGCAGGATCATGCCTCGGTCGTCATGCACTACCTTGTCCGAAATCGATTGGCGGAAGGTTGATACTTCGATCAGATCTCGACCGAAGCGTACATGCACAATGGGAAAGCGCCGACCGACGATGCGCGAGCGCCGAAATAATTTACTGACGGCTTCCAAGGGCGCGTCAGTGGCCACATCAAAGTCCTTGGGTTTGACGCCACACAGTGCATCACGCACGCAGCCACCTACGAGGTAGGCCTGAAAACCGTTGGCGTTGAGAACCTCGATCACGTTGAGGGCATTGGCATCGGTGATCTGTCTACGCAGAGAGTGCTCGCGGATACGATTCGGCTTGGGCGTTGCATTTTTTTTGCGCCGAAAAAAATTGAGCATGCGTCTTAGGTTTGCTCGCGCAGGCCGCGCTGCTGGGTTTTTTTGCGAGGTATGTTCAAACGTTGCCGCCTTTCCCAGAGGCTTTTGCGGCTTATGCCAAGCTGCGCTGCGAGTTGGGTTTCAGTGAGAAAATCTTCGTTTTCTTGTACAAACCTGACGAAGTAATCTTCCAAAGAGGTTTGTTTTTCGTCAGCTTCGTCCTGCTCCGATACTGGGCTTGAGGCAGGGTCGATGGCGAGTAGGGACTGTGTAATTACCGCACCGTCATCCGCCAAAATGACGGCCCGTTCAATGGCGTTGCCTAGCTCGCGAACGTTGCCGGGCCAATGGTATTCCAGCATGGCCTCCTTGGCCTGTTCACCTAACACGAGTCCAGGTTTGTCTAGGCGCTTACAGGTCTCTACCAGCAATTGCTCGGCGATATCAATAATGTCCTTGCGTCGGCCCCGCAAAGGCGAAAGCTCAAAGCATAGAACGTTTAATCGATAAAACAGGTCGGAACGGAACTCGCCGGTCTCTGTCAGTGTTTTTAGGTCCTTATGTGTCGCCGCAATGATACGCACGTCGACGGGCATCGATTGAGCCTGGCCCACTTTGCGGTTCTCACCCTGTACGACCTGTAGCAAACGCGCTTGGGCACTTGCTGGTAACTCGGCAATCTCGTCCAAAAACAGGGTGCCGCCTGACGCAGCTTCGACAAGCCCGGTGGTTTCGTGTTGTCTATTTTCGTAGGCGGCTAAGCCAAAAAGTTCCGCTTCGATAAGATTGGCTGGCACCGTGGCGCAGTTGAGCGTAATCAGTGGGGCATGAGATCGATTGCTTGCCGCGTGGATGCCTCGTGCTACCAGTTCCTTGCCGGTGCCTGATTGACCGAGGATCAGTACCGTAGAGTCTGTGGGACCAACTTTGGCGATGCGTTGCCGAAGTGTGTTCATGATCTCAGACGAACCGATCATCTCAACGGGTTCGCTTACTCTCACCGGCTTGCGCACGCTATAGGCTGTCGCACGCTCTATGGCCGCCATCAGATCGCTGGTCGACGCGGGTAATGGTAAGTAGTCCTTGGCTCCAGCCTGAAGAGCGGTCACCGAAGCTTTCACCTCTGGTGCTTCGGCAAGCAAGATTAAAGGGGCTAGGCCTGACACGCTGCGAACCTGATCCGCAATTAGCCGATCTACTGCGGCAATCGCCTCGGCGCCGCTGAGTGATTCGATATTCAGTGTGTCATGTTCCTCAACATCGAAACCATGCTCGCGCAGTTCACCCGCCATGAGTGCTCGGCGGGCAGCATCATTGTCGATAAGCAGGATGCGCGTCATGGCGAAATTCTAGCAGAGAATAGCGGCAAAAATGCGCGTAGGGAGACATAGGATTGGCTTCTAACGCTATGTTAATCAGTCTAGATCGCTGGCGACATAGGGCTTGAGTTGGGATGGAACAGCCTGCAAACGCCAATGTGTCACAGCCCAATCAATCCACTGATTTACGGTTAATTTGGTCGCCGGGGGAGTCTGTCCCAAGAAATCTAAGGCAGTTCGTATGTTGGCTTCAGGTATGGTGTTATCGAGGGCAGGGGCGTGAGTTTGCTTAGACAACTTAGTCCCATCGGCGAAGGTTAGAACAGGTATATGAGCATACTGCGGCGGCGACAGCCCAAGCCTATCCATGATGTAAACCTGCGGCGCTGTCATTGCAAAGAGGTCGTCGCCCCTTAACACATGGCTGTAGTCCATCGCGTCATCGCAGGCGGTCGCGAGGTGATAGGTGACAAGGTCTTCTTTTCGCCAGATCACAACGTCGCCAAAGTCTTCGGCGGGGATAAAGTGATAGCTGCCTTGCAGGGCATCGGTAAAGAAGCGCCGCTGTCTGTCCGCGCGAAGGCGTATTGCATGATTGGGCTGTTTTTCTTTATTCGCCCTGCAGCGTCCCGGATACAACCTCTGGCCGCGCAGCTCGCTGCGCGAACAGCGACAAAAAAAGCACTCGCCGATCAGTTGTCTTAGCGCATTCGCGTAGCGCGCAGTAAAGCGACTCTGTCGACGCAAGGGAGCATCAGCGATAAGGCCATGCACCGTGAGTGTTTCGGTAATCTGTTCGATCGATTGCTGGTCTGTCCGCGCAGGATCGATGTCATCGATGCGCAAGAACCAACGACCGCCGCGCTGCTTGATGTCGCAATAGCTGGCCAAAGCCGCAACAAGGCTGCCCATATGTAAAGGGCCCGTGGGCGAGGGCGCGAAACGACCGCTAAGGCCTAGGTCTCGCTCCGTATCATAGGCTCGGCGGTCGTCCTGCATCAGAAATGAATAATGCAGTTTGAGCGGGACGTCGGTTTAACCGTGAATTTGGCGTTCTTTGATCTCGTCCAGGGCTTTGCAATCCACGCACTGCGTTGCCGTGGGTCTTGCCTCTAAACGCCGCAGACCGATTTCGATGCCGCAGGTTTCGCAGTAGCCAAAGTCATCGGTTTCAAGCAAATCGATGGTTTTATTGATCTTCTTGATCAGTTTGCGCTCGCGGTCGCGAGTGCGCAGCTCGATGCTGAACTCTTCCTCTTGGGTTGCGCGATCAGCCGGGTCTGGGAAGTTCGCCGCGTCGTCCTGCATGTGATTAACGGTCCTGTCGACTTCCTCCATCAGCTGGGTTCGCCATTGACTGAGGATGCCGCGCAAATGCTCAAGTTGACCTTCGCTCAGGTACTCCTCGCCGCGCTTGGGTTTGTAGGGTGTAAAATTGCGGAACTGCGAGTCTTTAGTTGCTGCTTTTCGACGTGTTGCAGCTTTCTTCGTGGCAGGTTTTGCTTTTGCGTCGGCGGCCATAGTGTTTCCTATGTTATGCAGGCCTATCGTGTTCTGTAGGCCCCAAAATCAGAAGGGCGCGAAATCTAGCAGATGCTGAAAGCGAAAACTATACCTACGGTATTGTGTTTTTGTGACCGCCCAGCGTAAATGCAACCTCGCAGGATTGACGATCTTGAGTTATCGGAACTCAATCACAACAATTCTCCTCACTATTCGACAAGGCCGTGCCTCATGTTTTCAAGTCGCTCTCGCGAGATTGCTCCATTCGTCGTTATGCAACTAGCCCAACGAGCTAGTGAGTTTGAAGCCGAAGGCAAAACGGTTGTGCATTTTGAGGTAGGAGAGCCAGACTTTCAGACCGCTGCGCCAGTTGTTGATGCGGCGAAGTCGGCGATCGATGCCGGGCGCACGAAGTATACGACGGCGTTAGGCATTCCTGAGCTGCGAGAGCGCATCAGTCAGTACTATCTGGATCTAGGCGTGAATGTCAGCGCGAATCGTATTGTCGTTACCAGCGGCGCCAGCGGCGGACTCACGCTGTTGGCGGCCTTGCTATTGGATCCGGAGGATGAGCTGCTCATCACAGATCCCGGGTATCCGTGCAACGACGTCTTCGCCCGCTTGGTCGGCGCCTGCCCAAAACCGCTCAACGTGCACGAACAGAACCGGTTTCAACCGACGCTCGCAGACTTTGTTGATGCCTGGGGTGGTCAAACCCGCGCCGCTTTGCTGGCCTCACCGGGGAACCCAACCGGCACCATGCTTGATCAAGCCGATCTAGCGGCGATGAACGCTCATGCCAAAGCGTCTGATGGAGCGCTGATACTGGATGAGATTTATCAAGGGCTGCATCATCACCCGGTGGCCTACTCGACAGGCTTAGCGGTAGCGGACGATCTGTATATCTTGAACAGTTTTTCGAAGTACTTTGGTATGACAGGGTGGCGTCTAGGATGGGTGGTCGCTCCTGATGAGGCTGTCGACCCTTTAACGAAATTGGCGCAAAACCTCTTCATATCACCCAATGCACCTGCGCAATATGCAGCGCTGGCGACCTTTGAAGAATCGGCAATGGTGATTCATGAGGCGCGAAGAGAGATCTTTGCCCGACGTGCCCTCCTGATGGCAGATGGCCTGAAGGAATTGGGGTTTCATATTCCCGTTGTCCCTGATGGCGCGTTTTACCTTTATGTGGATATCAGTCATACCGGTATGACCAGTGGCGACTTTTGCTGGCGACTGATGAACGAGTTCCAAGTCGCGGTAACGCCTGGTTCCGATTTTGGCTCGCATCGAGCCGATCGCTACGCCCGTTTCGCCTACACCCGAGGGGAAGAAGCCATCGAACTGGGGCTTACGCGTATTGCCAGCGCTTTAGAGGCGTGGGGTATTAGTACGTGAAGCTGCCACCGTTACAGCAAGGCATATTGCTGAGGCGCTACAAGCGCTTTCTGGCGGACGTCGAGACGCAAAGTGGCGACACCATCACGGTACATTGCCCGAACACTGGCGCGATGACTGGATGCGCAGAGCCGGGAAGCGTCGCCTATTACTCCACTTCCGACAATCCCAAGCGCAAATATCCATGCACCCTCGAGCTAGTAGAAACCATCAATGGGCTGGTGAGCGTGAACACGGGTAGAGCGAATAGCCTTGTTGCTGAGGCTCTGGCGAAACAAGACATCGCACCGCTTCGGCAGTTTGACCAGATCAAGGCAGAACAGAACATACCCGGAGGCGGTGGCCGATTTGATTTCTTGCTGGGCAACGCGCAGGGCCAGTCTGCCTTTGTCGAGGTGAAAAGCGTGACCCTCTACAGCTCAAACGGACTGGGAGAGTTTCCCGATGCCGTCAGCGAACGCGCGCTAAAACATCTGCATGCACTGGAGCGAATGTTGTCTCTGGGGCACCGCGCTGTGCTGATTTTTTGTGCTCAACACTGTGGTGTCGAGCGAGTTACCGCCGCTGCAGCTATTGACCCCAAGTACGCTCAGGGCCTAGCGGAAGTTATGGCTGCCGGCGTGGAGGTGTATGCCGTAGGCTGCGTGACAGACACGCATGAAATGCATATTAATCGCCAGCTCAGCTTCGAGCTTTAGCGCCAGCAATCATGTAGTGGCGCTGAGCTGCTGATAGTCGGCAAGGCTGGGTAGGCGTGCGCCAAACTGCGTTATCACGCGCGCAGCCGCGCGGTTGGCAAAACGCGCGGCATCAGCGGCTTCGGCCCCTTGCAGCCGCGCAGCAAGGCAGGCACCGGCAAACATGTCACCCGCGCCGTTGGTGTCCACGGGGATGATAGATTCGCCACCCACCTGCCATCTACCCTGCAAGTTGCAAACTTCCGCGCCATCGCTGCCCAGCGTCACATAAAGCTCCTTGGCAATGTCTTTGAGTTCGCTGATGGCGACATCCAAGCGATCCGTTTTGGCCCATGCTGTCGCTTCATCCGCGTTGCAAAACAAAACATCCACACCGTTGCCCAACATTGCGGTGAGTCCGTCGCGACAAAATTCGATCATGGAAATATCGCTCAGCGTTAAGGCAATCTGAGCGCCGCTGTCGCGGGCTAGCGCTGCGCTACGTGCCGCAGTTTGGCTGCTCAGCTCAGATGCGCTCAAGTAACCCTCAATGTAAACACATCGAGCAGCGCGTAAATCACCATCGTTGACGACGGCTTGGCCGACATCCTTGGAAACTCCTAAATCGGTGCACATGGTGCGTTGGGCGTCCGGGGTTATTAGCACCAAGCACTGGCCGGATCTTTGCTCGTCACTCATGGCAGAAATTTGCGACGTGACGATGCCGGCATCCTGCATTTCGCGAAAGAAATGATGTCCGTTTTCGTCGTCGGCCAGCTGGCAGGCGTAGCTGGTATTCAGCCCGAAGGCTTGTGCGGCATAGATGGTGTTCGCGGCAGAACCGCCGCTGCATCGGCGCATCGTGCGGCGTCCTAAGTGGCCGACCAGTTCCGCCATCCTTACAGAATCTATGAGGGTCATCTGCCCCTTTGGCAGCGACTCGTCCTGTAAAAAACTCTCTTCGATTTCGACGTCTGTGTCGACAATGGCGTTTCCTATACCTAGGAGATCTAACATCTACGAATCCTTTTGTTGATCGTTTTACTGCGTCCGCACGCTAGGCTTGCGCGAGTTTCGCAAAGGCCACATCGGCCGCCTGTAACGTGCTCTCAATTTCCTCTTCACCGTGCTGAGCGGACAAGAACCCGGCTTCAAATGCCGAGGGCGCTAGGTAGATACCCTGAGCCAGCATCTCGTGAAAAAAGGCATTGAAGTGCCCTACGTTGGATGCAGCGACATCGTCGTAGTTGGTCACATGATCGTCAGTAAAGAAGAAACCAAACATCCCGCAGACGTGGTTTTCACTGAGTGGCACTGCATGCTTTTCCGCCGCTGCCATAATGCCACTGACTAGGGCGTCGGTAGTGACGCCAATCTTGGCATAAACGTCGGCGGTCAGATGATTCAGCGTGGCAAGGCCCGCGGCCATCGCTAGGGGGTTACCAGATAAGGTGCCCGCCTGATAGACCGGCCCAGCAGGCGCGATGCAGTTCATGATCTCTGCGCGACCACCAAAGGCACCCACAGGTAGGCCGCCACCTACGATCTTGCCAAGTGTGGTGAGATCGGGTTGAACGCCGTACAGTTCTTGCGCTCCACCGCTAGCAACTCTAAATCCCGTCATGACTTCATCAAAAATCAGCACTGCGCCGTGCTTTTCGCAAAGTTCTTTGAGGGTTTCTAAATAGCCCGGTAGTGGTGTGATACAGCCCATATTTCCTGCGATGGGTTCGACGATGATGCAGGCGACTTGGTCGCCAACGGCGGCCATGAGTTCGCTGATCGATGCAGCGTCGTTAAACGGCGCCGTTAATGTGTGCTTTGCGAGATCCTCTGGCACACCGGGTGAGTTCGGTAGGCCTAAGGTCAGTACGCCGCTGCCGGCTTTGACTAACAGAGAGTCGGAATGTCCGTGATAGCAGCCGGCGAACTTGACGATCATGTCCCGCCCAGTGAATCCTCTGGCCAGTCGGATTGCTGACATGGTCGCCTCTGTGCCGGAGTTCACCATGCGCACCCGATCCATGCTCGGGACAAGGCTGATTATTTTTTCTGCTAGTTCAATCTCTATCTCCGTCGGTGCGCCGAAGCTGAGTGCCTTTTGTGCTTGGTCTGTTACTGCCTGCACCGTCGGAGCAAAGTTATGACCAAGAATCATGGGTCCCCAAGAACCGATGTAATCGATGAATTGGTTGCCGTCGACATCGCGCAAGTAGGCGCCATCTGCACCTGCGAAAAAGATCGGGTCACCACCCACACCTTTAAACGCTCGAACTGGGGAATTGACTCCGCCAGGGATGCTTTGCAGCGCTCGCTGCATCAAGGATGTGGATGTATTTCTGTTCATAAGTTGCGTGTCCGTTGGCCTAGTGTGGTTTTAGGTCGATCATGCTGAGTAGGGATGTCTGCGTTATTGGGCAACAGGCCGACCCCTCAGGAGGGTTGCAGAACGACGAGTAAAATGACTGGGATCAGAACGAACACAGGAAGTTCGTTGTAGATCCGGAAAAAACGCTCGCTTCTGTACTGCTGGTTCGCGGCAAATGCCCTGATGATGTGACCGCAGTGAAGATGGTAGGCGACGAGCAGACTGACTAAGGCTATTTTGACCCAAACCCAAGCCTGCACGCTCAGGCCCTGCCAGCCAAGCGCTAACATGGCGATACCAAGGACTAGGGTAATCAGCATGGAGGGCGTCATGATTAAGCGATACAGCTTATGCTCCATGATTTTAAATCGCTCATCGCTGATTTCGTCTTCACAAGCCGCGTGATACACGAACAACCGTGGCAGATAAAAAATGCCCGCAAACCAAGTGATCACGCTGATGATGTGAAAGGCCTTTAGCCAGAGATACATGGTTCGCCATTCCCCTATGGGAGATCATAAACGATGCAAGTATAACTTTTAGAGATTCATAATACCGGCGGCTTTGTTTTGACATTAACGAATACCCCGCAAGCCTGACTGCGATTGGAGAGGATGCGATGGCAGTTGCTCAGAGGTAGGATGTGCGGCAAAGAGTAGTTCCCACGATAAAGGATGACAGTTGCAGTACCGAGTAATCAGAGAGCGGTCCGTTTGGCGAGGAAGATTACTTTGGCTGGGTGCGTTCGCCGCGCTCGCGGTAATAGGCGGAGCTGGTTTTTTGTGGGGAGTATCCGCAGCGCAGTCGCAGATTCGACAGAACGCGGAATTGCGCGACGAAGTAAGGGAACTGAGCCTTCAAAACACGTTGCTGCAAAGTCGACTGACTGACAGCGAACTGATTATCGATACCCAAAATCACACGTCGATTGCGCTGCGCGATGAGTTAACGCAACTACACACTACCAACGCGGGTCTCGAGACGGAGCTGGGTTTTTTCCGCAAAATCATGGTGCCTGGAGAGACGGATCAGGGAATACATGTAGAGCGCATGAATGTTGCCGCCGCTGCCGAATCTATCTTCGTTATTGAAGCAACGCTGATACAGGTAGCGGAGCGTCCGTCGGTTGTCAGCGGTTCCATAACCCTTGAGATCGAGGGTACTCGCAATGGAGAGGCGGTCAGGCTTACAACCACCGAGCTTGGCGGTTCTCCTGCAGCCTTAGACTTTCGTTTTCGATATTTCCAAGCCTTGGAGCAGACTGTCGAGTTGCCTACAGAATTTACACCCAATCGCATAAAAGTTGCGGTGATCGGCAAAAAAGGCACACCGGTCGAAGCGGAGTTTGTCTGGCCAGCGTAGAGAGACTAGCGTATGCGGCCCTACATTGAGTTGCGTTGCTGATGAAGTGGAATAGAAAAGTACCGAATATGGCGAAAAAGAAAGAACTGACGTTGATTGCCACGGATGCAGAGTTAGTTGGCGACATCACGTTTTCCAGCCAACTGGTGGTAAACGGCGTACTGCGGGGATCCACATCGGCGGAGGAGCCAGGGGCTTCGATGACGGTGAGTCCGGGAGGGCACGTCGTAGGTGACATTCGCGCCCCGGTGGTGTTGATTCACGGTAAAGTTGATGGGACTGTTTATGCCCTCGAGCATCTTGAAATCGCCGAGGGTGCCGTCATCCAAGGTGACCTGCACTATAATGTGCTGCAGATGCACATGGGCGCCTCGGTGCAAGGACGGCTTATTCACTCCGTGCCCGAAAAAACGGCGCCCGTCGAGGAAAGGAAAGTTGAAGGCATCGGGTTAGTCAAAGAATAATAAGACCATGCACGCAGATATCGCATTTTCTGAAAGAGCCGCTGGCAAAGTGAAACGCCTGATCGAGGACGAGGGAGACCCCTTGCTGTGTCTTCGGGTCTTTATCACAGGCGGAGGCTGCAACGGCTTTTCCTATGGCTTTACGTTCGATGATACGCCCGCGGAGGACGATGCCGTGATTGAACGCTCAGGTGTACGTATGCTGGTGGACGCAATGAGCTACCCCTACTTAGCAGGCTCGGATATTGACTACGTCGAGGATCTCTCCGGTTCGCAATTTACGGTTTCAAACCCCAATGCTTCTGCAACCTGCGGCTGCGGTAGTTCTTTTTCTCTTTAGCGGCGCTGCTATGCGCGCAGCTGGCGGAAGAAAGAGTGCGGCAATAATTTTTCAGCCTGGGTAAATGGCGCCGAGCACGCGTGCGCCGAGTGCGCCGGTAACCCTAGGATCATTGCCTGATAGGTTCGCCATGCGGCGATAGGCAAGCCAAGCAAAAGCGGCGGCTTCGATAGCGTCACCATCGAAGCCCCAAGCCTCCGCGGGCATTACCCGAATATCCTCTTCTGTCAGATGTTGCAGACACTCTTGAATGTTGCGCATCAGGTGATCATTAGCGCGCCCACCGCCACAAATCGGCACGTCGCGCACATCAGGCATTGACTGGATGATCGAGGCCGCCAGCGTTGTCGCAGTTAATTGGGACAACGTGGCTTGTACGTCGGCTGAGGGTGGGAGGTCGGAAAGTGCGCTCACATGCGATTCTAGCCACGCCAGATTGAAGTATTCTCTGCCCGTGCTTTTTGGCGGTCTTCTCGCAAAGTAGACATCGCCAAGCATGCGCTCCAGTAAGGCTTCTTGTACTCTCCCTACCGCCGCCCACTTACCGGACGTGTCAAAGCGCTCTGGGTGATTAGGGTGATGCTGGCAAAACCAAGCATCCATCAGGCAGTTGCCAGGCCCAGTATCGAAGCCACCGTTGTGGTTGCCCAAGGGTGAAATGTTGCTGATGCCACCTATATTCACCACACAGGTGGCGGTCGCGGTGTTACCAAACAGCACGTCGTGGAATGCCGGTGCTAGTGGCGCTCCTTGCCCGCCAGCGGCAACATCACGCCTTCGAAAATCGGCCACCGTATCGATGCCGGTGATCTCTGCAATCTGATTTGGGTCACCAATTTGCAGCGTAAACGCGGAATCGCGGGTTCCGGGTGGTCTGTGCCTGACGGTTTGGCCGTGACTGCCGATGGCCCGAATCGAAGCTAGTGAAATGTCCAGCGAGCGCAGCCAGTCAATGATTGATGCGCCGATAAAATCCCCAAGCTGCCCATCGCATTCTCCCAACAAATCCACGCTCGATTGATCAGGCTGGCCGCTGGCGAGCAGAGCGTCTCGAAGTTTTTCAGGTAGCGGTATTGTTTGCGCATTGAGTATGGAGATGGACTCGCGCGCTAGATCTACGTTCTTTGGTGGCGAAACCTCAATGAGCGCAAGGTCTAGACCATCCACACTGGTACCTGTCATACAGCCGACGTAGCGACCGTATGTCACGAGCGCTGGCTCGTCAGCGCGAGGGTAACCTGTTGATTGAAGTGATCCAGCAAAACCAACCGCTCGAAAGTACGCTCGCGAAAGCGCGCAACTTCCTGTTTGCTCACGGGTTTCGCTTGTGGGAGCGATACGGTGCGGGGGTTCTGATGTACACCGTTGACGAGAAACTCATAATGCAGGTGGGGGCCAGTGGCATAACCGGTCGATCCGACGTAACCGATGACTTGCCCTTGCTTGACGCGCCTACCAGCTTTGATGCCCCGCGCGAACTTCGACAAATGCAAGTACTTCGTCACGAATTGTTCGCCGTGCTTGAGTACTACGTATCTGCCATTGGGCTTGGTGCGAGAGGCTATTTCTACTCTGCCGTCCCCAGCCGCGAGAATGGGGGTGCCCGGAGGTGCCGCATAGTCGATGCCGCGATGCGGTCTAACGGTTTTGTAAAGCGGGTGTTTGCGGCGCAGATTAAAGCTTGAGCTGATGCGAGAAAACTCCACAGGCGCGCGCAGAAATGCTTTGCGCATACTCAAGCCTTGGGCATCAAAGTAATCCGAGACGCCATCCTGTGTGGTATAGCGCACCGCCGTATAGGCCCGACCCTGGTTGATAAATCGTGCAGACACGATGTTGCCGAAGCCGATGAACTCTCCGTCGAGGTATTGTTCTTCCACGAGGGCAAAGAATTCATCGCCGGGTCGGATGTCGAGTACGAAATCCACATCCCACTGAAAGATCTGCGCAAGACGCATGGTGACGTTATCCGGCAAGCCAATGGCTTGGCTGGTCAAAAACAAGCTGCTGTCGATTACACCGTGCTTGTAGGTCAATACTTTTTCTGGCCGCTCGATGATCTCTTCGCTAGTAAAGCCGCCGTCTTTGTCGCGAGAGAAGACGACGCGCTCTAATGGACTAGGTTGGTAGGTCAGTGTGGTCAGCTGACCCTGATCGCTCTCAAAGGTCAGTTCGGTGCCGGGAAAGATGCCATTGAGGGTGTCACCATGTTTTGTCTGGGTGAGTGTGTAAAGCGAGCGGGCGGAAAAATCGTTTCGTGCAAAGATTAAGGCCATGCTATCGCCGGTTCGCACAATCTCTTTTTTCTCGACTACTTCTTTTTCCACCGCAACGGGAAGTTGCTGCTCAGCACGCGCTGGTTCGGCAAGGTCGTTGGCGACGAAAACGTCACTATTCAGGGATTCGCCACGCTGTTCAGGTAGGGGGGTGGCTAGCTCAACCGCATTGTTGGTTGGATCGTTCGGTATAAAACCCGACGCCAGAAACAGCAGCAGGCTCAGCCCGACGAACGCA
>SHAE01000016.1 GCA_004213835.1 OM182 bacterium
TCTAGTCACAGCGCGCAGGCGCTAGGCTATTTTACCGACGGCCAATCTGGCGGGCGTTTTTCCACCAAGGCCGCAATACCCTCTTTGAAGTCTTCTTCCTTGGCCATGTCTTCGATTAGGCGCTCGGATTCGATCACCGCGCTGGCAACATCGCGATGTAGGTCCTTATAAATTTGCCAGCGGGTTTGACGCAGGGAATTGGGCGATACGCTCACGATGAGTTGATGGGCGTATGCAACGGTTCGGGCCACCAGCTCCGCCGGTGCAAAAATCTGATTCACAAAGCCCAAGGTGAGGGCTTCATCGCTGGTGAACACTCGGCTGGTGAGCAGTAGGTCATTGGCGCGCCCCAGACCCACAATTTTCGGCAGCATCCACGACAGCCCATATTCTGCCGGCAGATTGAGCTTGCCGTGAGCCGTGGTAAATTTGACGCCGGGCACAGCGAAGCGCAAATCGGCAAAGCAGGCCAGCGCCAAGCCAACCCCCGCCGCTGGTCCGTTCATGGCGGCAATTACCGGCTTATCCAAGCCAAAGTGATAGGCAAAGGACGCATCGAAGTGCTCATCAGTGCCGAAGCCAGGCTTGGCGATATCTGCGCTGATACCCGGGTCATAGCCACCCCGATCTGCATGGCCGCTGAGTGCCTGGCTATCGCCGCCCACACAAAAGCCTCTGCCGCGGCCGGTGACGACGATGGCCCGCACGGCGGTATCGCTATTCGCCCGCTCAAGCAGGTGGCGATATTCGGTATGCAGCCGGCCCGTCCACGCATTCATGCGATGAGGCCGGTTCAGCCAAATGATGGCGACGCCTTGGCTGTCTACCTCGTACTCGGTGTTTTTCAGCTCCATGGACAGCTCCCGCTTAGTCAGCAGATTCGCGAAGGTTCATGTAGGCCTGCTCGCTGATCGAATGATAGCGGCGCACATCTTCAAGATAGGCCATGTAAGACTCGTAGATGCGTTTCGCCAGCGGATCCGCCTCAGCAATCTCGGCCACCACTTCTTTCGAGGATGCACGCAGCGCAGCGATCACATCATCGGGCAATCGGCGCAGCTGCACCCCATGCTCGTTAATCAGCGTATCTAGGGCTGCATTGTTACGGGCGGTGAATTCGCTGAGCATGTCTTCGTTGATGGCTTGAGTCGCCACTTCGATCATCGCCTGCAGATCCGGCGGCAGCGCCTCCCAGGCGTCTTTGTTAACGAAGGCTTCCAAAGTAGGGCCGGGCTCGTGCCAGCCAGGATAGTAGTAATACTTGGCCGCGGTATGCAGCGAGAACGCGAGATCATTATAGGGGCCGACCCACTCTGTGGCGTCGATCACACCGGTTTGCAACGCGGTGAAAATCTCCCCGCCAGGCAACACCACCGGCACACCGCCGGCCCGCGAAAGCACTTCGCCGCCAATGCCTGGGATGCGCATCTTCAAACCCTGCAGATCGTCAATGGAATTGATTTCTTTGTTAAACCAACCGGCCATTTGCACCCCAGAGTTACCTGCAGCAAAGGGCACTAAATTGAACTTGCCGTAAAGCTCCTGCCAAAGCTCCAGCCCACCGCCATAGCGCAGCCAGCCGTTCATTTCCTGGGCATTCATGCCAAAGGGTACGGTGGCGAACATGGCCGCCGCGGGATTCTTGCCGCGCCAGTAGTAGGCCGCGCCGTGACCCATCTGCGCCGTGCCCTGAGACACCGCGTCAAAAACCTCCAGCGCCCCGACTAACTCGCCAGCGCCGTAGACTTTGATGTCCAATCGCCCGTTGCTCATGATGCGCAGACGTTCTGCCAAGCGCTCTGGTGCGGCACCAAGGCCCGGCAGGTTTTTCGGCCAAGTGGTAATCATCTTCCACTCATACACCTGGGTATCTGCGGCGCCAGCGGTATTCGCAGCCGCGGATTCCTCAGCGGGGGCACAGGCCGCCAGACCCAGTAGCAGTCCCAGAGCGAGGCTGATAGCCCTAACCCCGTGTTGCCAGCGGGCGAGCTGTTGTTGCGTGTTCATGTTCGTTTCCCCATCGTCTAATCCATAACCTGAAGATTGGCATAGCCAACCATGAGCCACTTCGCCCCTTCGGCAAAGTTCACCTGTACCTTGGCGCGCTCGCCGGTGCCTTCAAATTGCAGCACCACACCTTCGCCGTACTTACCGTGCAGTACGCGCTGCCCCATACGCATGCCGTTGGCCTCTGCCTCGTAACCACCGCCACTGGTGCTGGCATAGCCGCTGCCAAAAAGGCTCTGGGTGCTGGCTTTCATGCGCACCTCAGAGAGCAGATCCTGCGGAATTTCCAGCAGAAAACGGCTGGGGCGATTGTAGCTATCCTGACCGTGCAGCCGTCGGCTTTCGGCATAGGTCAAATACAGTTCCTGCATGGCGCGCGTAATACCCACGTAGGCCAGTCGCCGTTCTTCCTCTAAGCGACCCGGTTCCTCCACCGACATGCGATGAGGAAAAAGCCCCTCCTCCATGCCGCCGAGAAATACCAAGGGAAACTCCAGTCCCTTGGCCGAATGCAGGGTCATCATCTGTACGCTGGGGCCTTGGGCGCTTTGGCGATCACCCGCATCCAGGGTCATTTGATCTAAAAATTCTTGCAGCACGCTGACCTCGGCGCGGTCACTGTCTTCAAAGGGAAAGACTAGGTCACCGCTGAACTGACGGCAGGCCGATACCAGCTCTTGCAGGTTCTCCTTACGCGCCAGCCCGCGTTCACCGCGCTCTTGGCCGTGGAATTCCATCAGACCGCTGGCGTCAATTACATGCTCCGCCAGTTCGTCCAAACGCATGGGGGCAACCGCGTCGGCCAGCTGGTCAATCAACGCAATGAACGTGCCCACGGCGCCATTCACCCGCGCGGTAAAGGCGCCACCCGCAATACCATCCTTGGCGGCCTGCCACAGTGAGGTCTGATGCGTTCTGGCGAGCTGACGAATACTTTCCAGGGTTTTGTCGCCGATGCCTCGAGTGGGGGTGTTGACCACGCGCTCAAAGGCCGGGTCTGAGTGCCGGTCTTCCATCAGCCGCATATAGGCCAACGCATTCTTGATTTCAGCGCGCTCGAAGAAGCGCTGCCCACCGTAAATTTGATAGGGAATGTTCAGGCGCAGAAGCGCCTCTTCCAGCACCCGAGATTGCGCGTTCGAGCGATATAGGATGGCAGCTTCATTGGGGCTGCCGCCGTCTTCAACCCACTGTTGAATGCGTTCGGCGATAAAACGCGCTTCATCGAGGTCATTGAAGCCCGCATAGACTTTGAGCGGCTCACCCTTATCACCATCGCACCAAAGCTCCTTGCCCAGTCGGTTGGTGTTGCGCTGAATCAGGCCGTTGGCTGCCTGCAAAATGGTCTGGGTGGAGCGGTAGTTTTGTTCCAGGCGCACTGTGGCCACGGCGGCGAAGTCGTTGGTGAACTGGTGGATGTTCTCGATCTTGGCGCCGCGCCAGCCGTAGATGGACTGATCGTCGTCGCCTACCGCCATCACCCTCGACGTTTGGCCTGCCAGCACCCGCAGCCAAGCGTATTGAATGGTATTGGTGTCTTGAAACTCGTCCACCAGTAAGTGTGAGAATCGCTGCTGGTAGTGTGCGAGCAGCTGGGCGTCGTTCAGCCACAGCTCATGGGAGCGCAGCAGCAGTTCGGCAAAATCGACCAAGCCGCCCTGATCGCAAACCTCTTCATAGGCCTGATAAATGCGCTTATGGGTAATCTGAAACAGGTCTTCACCGGAGGCCACTTCGTGGGCACGCTTGCCCTCATCTTTTTGGCCGTTGATGAACCAAGCGGCCTGTCGAGCGGGCCATTTTTTTTCATCAACGTCCTGGGCTTTCATGATGCGCTTGATTAAACGCACTTGGTCATCGCTGTCGATGATCTGAAAATTCTGCGGCAGCTTGGCTTCGGCCCAGTGCATGCGCAGCAGTCGGTGCGCCAAGCCATGAAACGTACCCACCCACATCGAGCGGGCGGAGACATTGAGCAGGGATTCAGTGCGCGCGCGCAGTTCCGCCGCCGCTTTGTTCGTAAACGTTACCGCCAGAATGCCATGTGGAGAGACGCCTTCGACATCGATCAGCCAGGCAATGCGGTGCACGAGAACGCGAGTTTTGCCGCTGCCAGCACCAGCAACGACGAGTGCGTTGGATAGGGGAGCTGAGACCGCGTCACGCTGGGATTCATTCAGTCCATCGAGAATATGCGAGATGTCCAAAGGCGCCCCAACTGCGGTATGACCGGCTTATCCTACCTTAGCCACACCATTGGCGCTTATCTCCCAGTACAAAACAGTGCGAAAGGGTGCGAAAAAACGTCTAGCGCCTACCTAGGTCTGGGCGCTGTCCGAGGTCGCCTCCTCGTGCTCGACTGGGTCCGCCTCATACTCCTCACCCCGCGCCTGAACGTCGAAGTCCAAGGTATGCATGGTAATCAGTTGGCCTATGCCCTGACCTTGGTCGGTCATATGCAGTCTGTTGAGAATTTCATCTACCAAGCCGCGAACTTCTGATCGCAGTTCGGCCAATTCTTCCGCGGTGGCAGTAAGAGACTGGATACCCACTCGGTAAAAACGCTGTACATAGGACTGCGGTAACCATGACTGCACCTCGCCACGCAGACCGCCAATGGGCGCGCTACTCTCTGGTACCGCCTCTTTGTTGCGCTGACGATCCAGTTGTCCCTGATCGATCACTGACTCTATGTGACGCGCCAGGACAAAGGCGTAGCGGCTGCGCAGTTGGTCGATGATGGAGGGATGTTTGCCAGGGTTTTCCAGCGCATCCCAGATGGCCTTGCCGCGAAATCCTGAAAGCGACCCGCCCTTGACCGGTGCTGCCCCCCCTTGCGGTGCAGCACCCCCAGCGATGTCCTCGCCCTCGACTCGCTGGCCTTCAAGCGATCGAAGTCGCACCAAGATATAGCTCATGACAATGAAGAGGATGACAACCAGGACGATTGTCAGGGTTATTAACAAGATCGGTACTAAATTTTGGGTCACATATCACTCCGTCTGCAATCGTGACAGGCGCTCATAGGCACCAATGACTGCATTTTGTTGCTCTACGCTGTGATTATCTTCACGTCCTATGTTGTTATTTTTCTTTAAATATCAACCATTAATTGACACTCAACAAGTCTTTTCGCCAAGGCCACGGCGCAGGTCCACAATTACTGTGAAGCGCCTCACAAATCTTCCTTGGCCCCTAGGACCTGTTTGGCAACGCGAGCGCGCTCGATGATGTAAAGGTCTGCCACCGTCGCCTCTACCTGTTGCATGCTGGAGCGCATGGTCGACAGCTCTCGACGCACGCCTCGTATGGACGACACCTCAGCGCTTTGCGCATCCAGCGCTTGTTGCAGGCGTGTCAACGCTTGGCCTAAGGCTTTGTTGTCGTTTTGCAGTTGCAGTAGTTGCCCCGCGAGGGCCTGCTGCGTCTGTGTCAGCGCCGATGCCGTGGTATTTGTCACGTCACTTGGCACCGCAGCCAGCGCTTCGTTGAGTTCCACCATGGCAATTTCGTTCGCCGCCAGCATTTCACGCTGGGCCAGCTGATTGGCCAAACCTTCGTCGAGGCGCATTTCAATAGCGCTGAAGGTTTCAATACCCCGAGTCATTTGTATGGTGCGCTTCGCCATGGCACCCAACATGGCGTCAATTTCGCCAACTTTGGATGACAGTTGAGCGGCCATCAGTACGTAGAACAGTACCGCCCCGAGCAGCGCCGTGCACAACCCGCCGACAGAGTACATCGTAAACTGACGCGACTTTTGCAGTTGCTCTGCGATCTCTTCGATCATCGGATGAGCAGTCGATATACGCACACGTTCGCCGCCGACGCTTATTTGCAGGTTGGGTTCCTCACCTTCTGATGCAGGCTCTGCCTCAGCAGCTTTTGCCTTTGGCGGTTCCATCAGCTGCTCAACCGCTGGCAGGGCATCCTCAGACTCTGGGCTTGGCGTTTTGACCAAGGCCGAAGGCGCACTGGCGTCTGCAAGTACGTCTTCTATCTCTGCGGCACGCTCCTGTACGTTTTTAGCAATGGCCTCAACAGCTTCTTGCGTGTCGTCCACAGAGTCTTGGCCATCGCTGGATGTTTCAGCGGCATCGGTAACCTCTCCGGTTGGCTGCGCGGCTGCCTCTTCTGCTGTCGGTTTTTCTTCGTCTGCCATGTTTTTCTCCAAATATCGCTTGGGTTGGCTCGGTTATATTTGTCCGCTATTACGCAGCACGCTGCCGTCAATGAAGTAAGGCTGCGCGGTGATGCCAAATTGTGTCAGGTACTCGCGGGCTTGGCCTCGGTCAACAAAGGGACCGCTTACCGTAACAAATCGGTCTGCCTTGACCGCCACTTTAACGCCTGGCAACTGATTGTTGTTGTTGCGCCAAATCAGCGCACTTTGCGGCAAGCGAAAAGACGCGTGCTGCACGTATACACCAGGCTCAAATGCTGTCGGCCTAGGGCGCTCAGCGGGCGCTGCTGCGTTGACAGCATTGCTCGTCACCAAGGGCGTCACCACCGGAAAAAGGGCTTTCAAGCCTTCCTCTGCATCAACCACCTGAGGCCCCGCAGCAGTTTGCGGCTGTTGTGCGCTTGCCGCTGCGTTGTTGGGTAGCGGCGTATTCGGCTTGGCGACGTCGGCTGCCGCGATTTGCGGCGCTACCAGATCAGGTTTGGCAATCGGCATATTAACCCGGCTTACCTGTTCTCCTTGTGCATCTGCTTGGACATTCGGTATTGCCGCCGGTGTCGTCTGCGGCGCAGCCACTTGCTCACTCAACCACGCACTGGCGCTACTGGTTAGCGCGCTCGTGGTTGAACCCGCCCAGCGGAAAAAATCTGCGTTAGGACTGAAATACAGGCCGACAATCAGCAGGCAGGCAATGCCTGAGCAGGCCAGCACGCGAGTGTTGGAGACACCACTGATGGGCGGTTTTGGCGCCTGCAGGGTTTTCTTGTTCGTCGATGGAAGGGCCGCCGCTGCAGAACTGTCCAACGCCTGTGCCTGTTCACGCGCCGGCAGCATTTGCTCGGCCCTGCGCATTAGCTTGGACAAATCCGAAGCCGCTGGCAGCTCTGACAGATTCGCGCTCTCATCGTATTCAACCGTCACGCCAAGGGATCGAATCAACTGCTGAATTTGTCCCGCCTCGGGTCGACCCTTGGCGGCTTCCGCCAAGGCTTGGCACTGGGCTTCGCTGGGTGTCTGAAAGACCACGTGTTGGGCTCTAAGGCGCTCGGCAAGTTTTTGCAGGTGCGGTGACTCGGGTCGGGCCTGGCGAGAGTGCACAATGATCGCAACCCCCGCAGCCTTGAACTGTCTTACCATGTTCGCCGCCATTTGCAGCAGTTCAGACTGCGCAGGTCCGGGCAGCTCGTAGAGCCATATCTCCCGCGTTCTGACGATACGCTTGGCTTGCAGGGCCGCAATATCCATGGCGGCGAGGTGCGCGTTGAGCCGCTCCAACAAACCATCGCTGCTCTTCGGCATTTTGCGAATGGCAACCTTGGCATCGGCCAACCCTGACGCCTTGTTGATCTCGGCCAATATGGTGCGCGTGTAGTGGGCGAGCAAATTCTCGTGCCGAGCCGACGCTATGACGACGTTACCGGCGTGCGCGAGTGACGCCTGGCACCCCAGCAGGGTTTGCGCGTCTTCTTCGCTAAAGCATAGAGCTGCGTTGAGGGTCGGTTCTTCCTTTAACGGGATCATCGTATCTTTCCTTGGCGTTCCATTAATGTGTTCATAGTTCTAGCGCCTGCCCATCAGCCGAGCCCTGTTGGCGTCGACCGCTTTCGTCGAAGACTAGGTCTTCGGGCACTTGGGGCTTGGGTTTAACAACTCGCTGTCCGCCTGGGGTGACGGAGTTCAGTCCATAGACGTAAGCGATGACCTGGGCGACGGCGTGGAATAACCCCGACGGTATGTACATACCCACATCGCAGGTGAAATACAGCGCACGAGCCAACAAGGGCGCCTCAAAGATCTCGACCGCGTTGTCGTTGGCGCTTTCGCGGATACGCGCGGCCATAAAGTTCTTGCCCTTGGCCACCACCCTGGGGGCTTCCTCTTTGTCCATTTCATAGACGAGGGCCACGGCGAAGTGCTGCGGGTTGGTAATCACGACGTCGGCACCGGGTACGTCATCGAGCTGCCGCTGCTGCGCCATTTCGCGCTGCTTGGCACGAATACGCTGCTTCACCTCAGGCTGACCTTCAACCTCTTTCATCTCATCTTTGATTTCTTGCTTGGTCATTTTGAGTTTTTTGATGAACTCATAGCGCTGATAGGGCACGTCGATCATGGCGATAATCACCAGCGCGACGGTGGCCACCAATGCACCTAACAAAACGGTTTCGACGCTTGCAGCGATGGCGAGATTGATTGGGCTATCGCCAATTTTCAGGATCGAGTCCAAATTGAAGTACAGATAGGAACCACCAATAGAGGCAACCAGCGAGAATTTCGCTAGGGCCTTACCAAGTTCTACCAGTGCCTTGAGACCAAAAATACGACTCATGCCCTTAATCGGATTCAGTTTGCTGGCTTTCGGCGCAAAGGCTTTGGCGGAAAACACGAAGCCGCCTAAGGCGGTCGCTGAGCCGATGGCCGCAACAATGGCCAAGGCAAACACCGGTATGACCGTGATAAAGCTGTCCATCGAGAGAATCGACAGTCGATTCAAGGCCAGATTTTCTTCAAAGGCATAGTTGGCGGGTATGGTCAGCGCTTCGGTGAACGTATCGACGAAGCGCGGCCCCATCCAAAAACCGCCCAAGTACAGGCTCGCGATAACGGTGCAGGTGACTGCCGCAATGGTCATATCCTGTGAACGCAGCACCTGGCCATCTTCCTTGGCTTTTTCCAGGCGCCGCGCGGTGGGTTCTTCTGTTTTGTCGTCTTGTGATTCTTCAGCCATTACAAGCCCAACATATTTTCATTGAGGGTTTGAAAGGCCTGATACCACAGCCCTTCCATCTTGCCGATAATGGTCACCATGCTGAGCAGCACCATGCCGAACCCAATGGGGATTAGCGCTGGAAAGCCCACGGCAAACACGTTGAGGCTAGGGGATGCTCGGGAAATAACCCCCAAACAGCCATTGATCATGAGCAGACCTAACATGATGGGCAGCACCATGATGATGGCGCCGATAAACACTTGAGAGGAAAAGGCGATAAAACCTGAGATCGCCTCGGTGCTGAGCAATCCGCTGCCCACGGGAATGGCGCTAAAACTCTGCACCAGAATGCTGATGGACACGAGGTGTCCGCCAAGGCTCAAAAAAACCAGCAGGCCGATGATCAGCAGAAATTGCGACAGCGTCGGCACGTTGCCCAAATTGGGATCCATCATGTTGGCCATGCCTAGGCCCATACTGGAGGACACCGCGTGACCGCTGACGACGATGGCGGCGCTGACAATCTGCAGGGTAAAGCCCATGAGGGCGCCAACGGTGATCTCGTTGAACAGGCCGTAAATGGCCCCGATGCTGAACGGATCAACCTGCGGAATGTCGATAAAGGGATAGATCATCCAGGTCAAAACAAAACCCGTGACGATGCGTACGCGCAAATTCAGCGCGCGCTGAGAAAAAATCGGCGCCGTAATCATGAGCGCGGTGATGCGCACAAATGGCCAGATAAAGGTCTGGAACATTTCGACGATTTCGGCAACAAAGAACGTCATGGCGCTACAGCGTGATCGTTCTGACGCGTTCAAAGATATCGTTGAAATATTCGGCCAACACAGCGATCTGCCATTCACCGAACACCACCAACGAAAGCACCATGACCGCCAGCTTAGGAATAAAGCTGAGGGTCATTTCCTGAATTGAGGTCGCCGCCTGAATAATACCGACCAGTAGGCCCGAGATGAGGGCAGCCGCCAAAATAGGCGCCGCTACCAAAATGGTGACCTTGAGAGAATCCAAGGCGATATCCATGACAAGCGAAGTATCCATGCCGCCCCCTAAGTCATATACGTGGCGACAAGGGAGCCGGTAACCAGCCCCCAGCCGTCAACCAGCACGAACAAGAGCAGCTTGAACGGCATCGAGATCATCATGGGCGACAACATCATCATACCCATGGACATCAGTACGCTGGCGACCACCAAGTCGATGATGATGAACGGTATGTAGATCAAAAAGCCGATGGTGAAAGCGGTCTTGAGTTCCGATGTGATGAAGGCCGGTACCAACACGCTCAAGGGCAGGTCAGCCACATCTTCCACCGGGTCGGTGTCGGACATTTCCATGAACAACACCATGTCTTTCTCGCGGGTTTGACCCAGCATGAACTGCTGCAGCGGCACTCGCGCTCGATCTAAACCCTCGTTAAAGGAGATTTCTTCGTTTTGTACCGGCTCCAACGCATCATCGTAGATGGTCTGCAAAATGGGGTTCATGATGAACAGGGTGAGAAATAGAGCGATGCCGATCAGTACCTGATTCGGCGGCGTTTGCGCAGTACCCATGGCCTGTCTGAGCAGGGACAGCACGATAATGATGCGGGTAAAGGAGGTCATCAAAATCAAAATGGACGGCAGCAAGCTGAGCAGGGTCATCACAATGATGAGCTGTAGCGACAGACTGTATTCGGTGCCGCCATCGTTGCCTTCGAGCACCTTCAGCGCCGGAATGCCCTCAGCAAACCCTAGCTGAGGTAGCAGGCAGCCTAATAAGGTCATCACCAGTGCCATCAGCGTTCGAACGCCTGAGCTTGTACAAATTTCTTTCATGCGACCTTTCATCAAGTCAAACGAGGCCCAGCGGCCACGCGATTTATCGATTCATGTCACCTAGAAAGCAAAGAGCATGCCACCTTTATTATTGTTTAATTTCAATGAGTTAGCGCCATATGGCGACTTTTTGCCGCTCATGGCGCGAAATTGACCCTTTGCCGCTTTGTTTTCGTCGATTTCTCGACAACGGCATTTGCAGTCGCTTTTGGCCGCGGATTGTCTACCATGCCAATTGTCCACCAAAAACAAACAGCAACAAGGTTGGCCTATTCATGAACACATTGGGGCGGCGTTTTCGCGCGGCGATGCAGCTTGGCAGCAACCCTTTGCGACACTGGTGCTTGGCCATGCTGTTTACTCTGGGTGCATCGGTGGGTTTTGCCGCCACCACTGATCCGTTGCCCGGCGATAACCCACCCACCGACTCAACCTCCCCAACAGAAGCGGAAGACCCCATTGTGGTCGACCTCGACATACCGCCTGGTCTCACAGAATTTCTCGACGAAAAATATCCGCAACGCGCCCAAACTCAAGGAACCCAAGCGCAGGGAGCGAATACCGACGCAAACCAAGCTGCCGGTGCAGCTGCGCCCGCTGACCCGGCACAGGCACCTGACCTAGCGGACCAGACGACTGCGCAAACAGCGCCTTCCGAGGCGGCTACAGAGACTGGAGGAGAAGCACTAAACGACGCCAGCCCGGTGCTGGCGGACGAATCTGCGCCGGTGTCTCGGGCTGCAAACGCCGAAGCTGTGGCGAGCGCAGTTGTGCAGGACCCGGCTAATTCCGTCGCACCAGCAGCGGCAAGCGCGGCACCCGAAAACGCTCTCGAAGATCCGCTGGCAGCCATGCCCTATCAGGACTGCTTCGCAAGCGCTGCTGATCGCTATCAAATCGACGACGCACTGCTCATGGGCATTGCCATCGTCGAAAGCAGCATGGACCCCGATGCGGTTTCCAGTGCCGACGCGCTGGGTTTGATGCAGATCAAGTGGCCGATCACCGCAACTCACTTGGGCATCACCGACCGGCGAGCACTGTTTGACCCCTGCACCAATATCGACGCCGGAGCGCGTTATCTGCGCGAGCTGCTCGATGACTTGGCGGCATTCTCGCCCGAGCCCCGTCGCAGACTGGCCCTCGCCAGCTATCGATTGGGACCGAACGGTTTCGACCCGAACGTGCCTCTGCCCGCCAATGCTCAGGACTACATCGAAAAAGTGACGGCCCAAGAGCGCCTGCTGACTGCGCCAATGCAAGACGCCATTGCTACCACTGCGGGGCCAGTGCTGCCCTGCTTGGTACAAAATCTACGCGGTTTAGCGATAACGACCCACGATCCAACGCAAAGAAGTGCTCAGGTTGGTCAGTGGCTGGACGCCAGAGGTCAAGGCTGCAGCGCACTGGCGCTGATTCAAATTCGCAACAATTTACCGGTTTGGCTGGGGACAGCGCTAACCCCAGAGCGGGCCACGCAAGTCAGTGATTTGCTCGAGCAAGCCATTAACACCACAGCCAGCCTCGATACACGAACATCTCGACCGAGACGCTAGCGCGTGCCGATGCGACCTTGATCAGCGGTCTTTGTTCGACCGGTTATGGCGTTTTGTTGGGCTGCATCAGTCGGCGCAGTTGACCGGCAAAGGTGCCCTGGGCGGACTGCGTCGTGGCGGCTGGCTCAACCGCATCGTCTGGGTTAGCGGGTTGGCTAGCGCTATCGAGTGGTTCATTATCAAGCAGCGTGATTTGATTCGCGGCCACGCCCAGAAGTAAGCGCTTACCCTCGTATTCGACCACATCGAGGCGATGTTTGGGCCCCAGACGCAGGGAGTTTACGACACGCAGGTTCTTGCCCTGCATAGCACCCATGCCGATACCGCGAGTGCGCACAAACCAGAGGGTTGCGAGCAACAAGCCCAAGACAAAAATGAAGCTGAGAACCGCCGAGAGTAGCGGTGACATATCCATCAATTAAGCTGGCTTCACGCGCTCAAGCGGCGCGACGATGTCAGTGACGCTGATGCCCAGCTTATCGCCTACCGAGACAATCTCGCCCTTGGCAATAACGGTGTCGTTAATTTTCACTTCCATGGGTTCACCGACCCCTCGATCCAGCTCCAGCACACTGCCTTGAGAAAGACGCATCAAATCTCTGAGCTTAAGCGTGGTGGTGCCAACCTCGACAGACAGCGTGATCGGAATCGCGCGAATGACGTCTTGATTGATGTTGTTTTCGCCCGACTGCTCGGCTGCTGGTTCCGCGGCGCCTTCCGGCTGCTGTCCGGCGTCCTGTCCGTTCTCTTCGGTTTCACTCATCCTTCGTCCTCTGACATTACGCTTTCAACAATTTGTATCGCGACCTGATTGCCTCGACTGCCGACCTCAACATTGAAGACCGGAAAACCATTCACCGACAGCTCGGCGTGTTCGGGTGGACGTATGGGGAACCAATCGCCCACTTTCATGTTTGACAGTTCATCCACCGATATGGAGAGCTCTACGGCCTTCACCACACCCTCGACGGGTACTTCCTCTATGCTGTCTAACAAATCCGCGCTCCAGCGCGCGTCTGATTCGGCGTCACTGCCGCTGGTGGTGATGCGCGTGCTCAGCACTTCGCGTACCTGTTTCAGGTTGGCATAGGGATAGACCACATCGACGAAGCCGAGGTCCTCACCATCACCCTGAGTTTCGAAACGGTTCATGATCACCATCTCGTCATCTGCTGCAATGTTGGCAAAGACCGCACTGATTTCAGACGACGACAGCGAGCACTCGACTTGCATGAAGGGCGCCCAAGCCTCTGACAACGAGTTAAAAATAACGCCGCGTATCTTATTGATCACCGCGTTTTCCGTCGGCGTAAAAATGCGCCCTGCGGCCACTGACGTCAGAGATTTGGGCGAGCCGCCAAACCAATTGTCTAAGCAGCTGAACACCACTTGGGAATGAATGACAATCAAGCACTCACCGCGTAGCGGATCGATCTTGGTGACGTTTACCGCCAAGGGTGGGGCGGTGCTTGCGACGTAATCCGCGTAGCGGATGATTTCCGTCCTGCCGGGCTGGAGTCTTGCGTTGTAGCGCAGCTCTTCCAACAGGCCAATGCGCATAAAGCGGTGAAGGCGGTCGTTGATTTGCTCGATAGCGGTGACGTTGACCCCAACACTGGTGTCTTGGCGGGTTAGGTCATAATTGCCCGTTGCCACCCCAACGTTGTAGCCCTCACCACCCAGATCGCCCGTCGCCACCATTTCCTCAATGGCGGCGAGCTCTTCTTCGGTCAGTAGCTTGTCGTTTTCTTCGGCCATATTGCGGTTTTCTTAAATTGCCAGTGCGTGTTGGACGGCTGCCCTAGACTACTGGACGACGAAGCCAATGAAGTAAACCGATTCGACCGCCGCGAAATTGTAATTTTCGAACTGCTCGAGCGTTTCGTTCATGATCAAGGCCAGCTCCTCCTGCAAATCTCGGCGGAAATTCTCTTCTCGAAGCTCTGCCTCACTGACCAGTCGCAAGCGATCCAGCACCGCGGAGCGAATGGCGAACTCGTGCTCGTCGATCTTTGTGGTCACTTTTTCGCCGTAATACGTCATCACCGCGAGGGTGACCTGCATGACCTTGCGAGAGCCGACAATGTTGGCAACAAAGGGCTGTGGAAAGTCCTTGTAGGTCGGTTTGAATTTCTCTTCTTCGACCACATCTTTTGACACTGTCTCGGGCATCTGCATCGCATCGGTACCTTCGATCTCTGCCTCGAGCTCGGCAATTGCCTCTTCCGCCGCATCGGCTTCTTTCTCATCGAAAAAGCCGGTAAAAAACAGCGCGCCCAGGGCAGATCCAACCGCAACCAGTAGAACGATGAGTATGATCAGAATAATTTTGATCAACCCGCCTTTTGAGGGTGCTTCTTCTTCTACCTCAGCCATTGTTAACTCCTGTTAAACGTCGTTCAGTTTAAACAAAAACATTCAAGCCATCCCGAAGAATGTTGCCACTTGCCAGCTGCTGTTCCGACGGAATCAGTTCTTCCGCCAAAAGATCCATAGAAAGTTCAATTTCTTGAGAATCTTCACGCTTTGCCCGGCGATCACTATCATCGCTGAGCTCAATATTTACGCCTGCACCGTCTCCAACCAGCGCTTCAAGCGACTGTCGCAGGCGCGGCATAGAATCACCTAACAGTTGACGGACATTAGCATCATTTGCAGCAATCTGGCCTTCGATACCGCGCTCGCCAACCTGCAGTTCAATCCCCACTGGGCCAAGAGCCGCCGGGTTAAGGTTCAGCTTCACGGTCCAGTTACCCTCTTTTACAGCCAGCGCCAGTTTCTGCGCTAACACTTCACCGAAACGCTGGGCCCAAACCTGATAGGGCTGCAGGCGCGACTGCATTTGCGCAGGGTCTGCTGACAACAGTGCATCGGCCAAGCTCACCGGCGCATTGCCAGCGGGGGCTTGTATCAGCGTGCTGTTGGCGTTTGCCATGGGTGGTGCGCTGGGATTGCCTTGGGACTGTGGCTGTGGATTGGACGAACCCTGTTCTACGACCGGCTCCGCGCCAGCCAGAGCGCGATCGGCAAGGCCTTCAACTTGCCCAGACAGAATGGTCGACAGCGTTGCTTTCGCCTGAGCAAGCTCCGGGTTGGTACCCTCGTTAGATTGCTTCATTTGTTGCATCAGTTCGGTTTGGCGAGTTTGTCCGGTCTGCGCCAGCGCGTCTGAATTTTTTGTCACCATCTCATCTAACTCAGATTTCAGACCCGCTGTTTTTGGATCCATCGCAGGAGGCGTAGCGCCGGACCAATTGGCCTGCTGCATGAAACGTTGACGCGCATCCAGCGCACCGTGCGGCGCCGGATTGAGCGCACTGCCCTCAACCGCAGCCCTCATATGAGAGTGAGTCTGAGACGGCAGATCAGAGTGCACACTCGCGGACACTTGAGCGGACACGCCGGGGCCTGGGACTTCATCATTGCTCACCAGTCCCTGCAGCACACTACCCACTGGCGACAGCGGGTTATCCGATGCCGAGGGCGACGCATCTAAGGGTTTTAACTCCGGCACGAGGCCACCTTGGGCACGCGCAAACTGGCTCAAACTTTCTTCACTTACTTTCGGGTTTGCCGTGGTCAAAATGACTCGACCCACCTGCAGGGCACGCGAGTGAATGGACAGTTCGGGCAAGGGATTGCCGTTTGCCGCAGCGTTTGGCAAGGCAACCGGCGCTTCGCGGTCCGCTGCCGCTTCGCTTGGCGCGTTGGCCGCATCGACCTCCGGCTTTGCCGCCGGCGCAGTATCCGCCTCGGCGGCCGGCTGCGCATCGGTCTTGGGACTCTGCGATTTCGCCTGCTCTTTGGCTAAAACACTATTAAAATCAGCGCCTTGGGAGGCAACTCGACCAGTATCTGCGGGCACGTCAGAGCCGACGTCTACGGCTTTTGGTGACGCGTTGACAATAAATGACAGAAAATTCTCAGACATTTCATTGGCTGCTGGGTTACAAACTTGCTTAAGGAATAGCAATTAGCGTGCCAGCGCTTTGCCTCATGCAGAAATCGGCTCACGCGCCCGGGATTTGAGCAATTTTACTCCCCCAGCCTGCTGCGGGTTTTGGCCACAAAACGCTGGGCGCTTAACATGTCGGCTTCTTTTTGCTCTTTGCGCGCCGTGCTGTGTTTGAGCTGCTCCCGCGCTCGCGCGGCTAACGTTTCAAATTTGACGCGCTCACTGTTGAGTTCACGAAAACGTGCTGCTATGGATTGCTGCTGGCGCTGCAGCTCCGCCATCTGATCAATAATGGCTTGGGTCGTTCGATCCAGCTGGCCCATGAAACGACGCAAATGCGTCGATTGCTGCAAATCAACTTGGGTATTCTCAGCGGTCTTGAGCTGCTGCATATAACCCAGCTTCATATGCCGGATCTTCTCTTGCTCTGCGCACAAGTCGCTGTGTTGTGTGCGCACTTGTACAAGGGCTTTTTGCACTTCGCTCGCTTCTTTGCCCACGCCCTCGGCCATACTCTGCCAACGCTCAATGGAGGCACGCAGTGCGCTAGACACGCATGCTCTCGCGTAGCTGAGCGATGGCATCTTCGAAGGTGACTAACTCGTCCATGGGTTGACGCAAAAATTCCTCCATCACATTGCGCATGGAAATCGCGCGATCCAGATCAGGATTGGTGCCCATCTCGTAGGCGCCCACCTGAATCAGATCTATGTTCTGCTGATACAGCGTCCACAGTCTGCGGAACATATTAGCAGCGTTCAAATTATCAATATCTGCAATGGTTGGCATCAGTCGTGAAATGGAACCGGACAAATCAATGGCGGGATAATGCGCCGCGTCGGCCAGCGCTCGGCTGAGAACCACTTGACCATCGAGAGAGGCTCTCGCCAAGTCCACCACCGGATCCTGCAAATCGTCGCCTTCGGCGAGCAGTGTATACAGGGCGGTAATGCTGCCTTGTCCGACGCTACCGGTACCGGTGCGCTCAATGAGGTTGGGCAGCAGGCTGAATACCGACGGTGGATAGCCCTTCGACGTGGGCGGTTCACCAATGGCCAGACCGATCTCGCGTTGGGCATGGGCGACTCTGGACATGCTGTCTACGAGCAACAGTACGTCTTTGCCTTGGGCACGAAAGTACTCCGCATAAAGATGTGCCAGATGGGTCGCACGAATACGCAGCAGCGGCGAGTTATCCGCTGGCGCCGCAACCACCACGGCATGTCCCATGCCCTCGGGTCCGAGTATTTGCTCAATGAATTCTTTCACTTCGCGGCCGCGCTCGCCAATGAGACCAATCACCACCACGTCTGCCGACGTGAACTTGGTCAACATGCCAAGCAAGACACTCTTGCCGACGCCAGAGCCTGCGATCAGGCCCAAGCGTTGCCCACAGCCTACGGTCAACATGGCGTTGATTGCCTTCACGCCCACGTCGAGCACGCGATCAATGGGCTGACGCTGCATTGGGTTGATGGGCTTACCCTGCAGGCTTTGACGCTGGGATGTGCGAATCGGCGAGAGACCGTCTAAGGGTTCGCCCAGCGCATCGACAACGCGACCGAGCAGATGGTCGCCAACCATGGCGGTATCTGCATCGGACAACAAAAAGACTTTGGCGCCCGCATGCAGACCCGATGCTTCCCACAGCGGCATCATAAAGATGGTGCCGCTACCAAAACCCACCACTTGGGCGTCGACATATTGCGACCTATCCAGCGCGTCCATTTCGCCGCGTAGGTTAGATTTTAGAATTCGGCAAATCGCGCCGACGGTAGCGGTTAGACCCTTGGCCTCAATGGTGAGGCCAACAATGCGGGTGAGCACGCCATAGGTTCGAGGCTGCGGTGCGCGTAGATGCTCCGCAGCATGGGCTACATGACGTTGAAAACTAGCAAGTTGTTGGTTTGGCACGCCGATCAATCCTCATCTGGCGGGCGCTGGAAGAAAATATCGTCTACCTCAGAGTAATCGCCCTGAATGATTGACCCTTGATCGTCAAAATCACCAGCCATCCAGTCATCGTCTTGGGCCGCGGGCATAAAATCCGCTGAACCGAGTTCTGCCTCTTCTAGAGAAGGCACTGGTTGTTGAGGTTCTTGTTGAGCGTTTTGGCTTTCTTGCAAAGACAGCTCCCTGCTGTGTACTTCAGGCGGTAGCTGGGTCAGCAATTGCTCGGCCAGCTGCTCAACGCGATGTTCGATCAGATCGACAATACTGGTGTCTTGTATCGCCAGCCGCACAGACCCAGGCTGCAGCGTGTCGTCACGGCGCAGCGCGTAGGTCGCGAAAACATCCTCAAGTTCGGGCTGTTGAAGTCGTTCATACCAATCGTGGGAGACATAAATGACGACCTCGCCCATCTGCATGGGATCGACTTGGGCTAAGGATTCTTCGATAAAGCCAATCAGAGCATCATCGCTCAGGGTTAGCTCGCGACGGGCGATTTGCTGCGCCAATGCTAAGGCGAGTTTTTTCAGCGGATCGAATAAATCTTGGTGTGCGACTAGGTGCCTTTGCGCTTCGTGGACCAGCGCGCCGACCATGTCGCGTAGCTCTAAGGCACGCTCTGCCGTGCTGGACTCGCTTTCCATTTCAAGCATTTGCTTAGCCTCGAGCTGTCCTTGGGCCTGACCTTCGGAAAAAGCCTGAGCCTTGACGCGTTCGAGTTCGCCCGTTTGCTCGCTGCTGAGCGCCGCAAGCTGCTCTTCTAAGGCTGCAATGCGCTCTAGGTCTGCCTGTCTGGCTAATTCGGTGCTGTCGAGTTCGGGAAGATCTGCGCTAACTGCTACCTCAGGCTCTTCGTCTGCCGCAACGTTTGGCATGCGTCCGGTCTCCGGATCCAGTGCTACACCTAGCGCCTTGGCACCAACAACGCTTATGAAGTCGTCGGTTGCGGTGAAGCTTGGGTTTGCCAGGACCTGTGAGTCTGAAAACGCTTGGCGCTCTCTGGCAGCTTTTAACACCGGGTCCGCAACAAACTTTGGCCCTTGGCTAACGTTAGACAAAACCGCCACCGTCCGCAGAAGCTAGGATAATTTCGCCAGCATCCTGCAGTTTGCGCGCTTGGCGAATGATGTCGCGCTGCGCATCCTCGGCATCGGTCACGCGGACCATGCCCATCTGTTCCATCTCGTCTAAGAACATAGCGCCTGCACGCTGAGACATATTGGCCATAAACTTCTCGACCACGGGTTCTGGCGCGGCCTTGAGTGCGTACGCCATCTGCTCTTGCTCCAGGGTGCGCATAAGAATTTGGATACTGCGATTGTCCAGATCCACCAAGTTTTCAAAGTCAAACATGTTGTCCTGAATGCGCATGGCAAGATCCTCATCCTCGCCAGATATGTCTGTCATTACAGAGGTTTCAATCTCCAGTTTGGTCTTGCCCATAATGTTGGCCGCCGCTTTCACCCCGCCAACCGAAGCGGATGAGGTTGTCGACGTTGCGAACTGTTTCGCCATTACGGATTCGAGTTCCGCCATGGCGTTCGGCTGCACGGTATCGAGCAAGGCAACCCGGCGAATCACCTGGGGACGGATGGCAGCTGGTAAGAAGGTTAAAACGTCGGCGGCAGTCTCATCTTCTAACACCGACAAGATAATGGCGATTACCTGAGGATGCTCGTCGGCGATCATGTCGCAGATTGCCCGTGGGGTCATCCACGACAGAATTTCCAAACCCTTGCTCGACGAGCTTGGGAGAATGCGGCTAAGCACCGATGAGGCGCGCTCTGGCCCCAGTGCTCGGTTCAATACACCTTCAATGTAATCGGGCAAGCCAATTCCTAGGTTCGTTTGTTTCTTCAGCTCCCCAATAAATTCGTCCAGCACTTGGTCTACGGCCTCTTGGCTGACGTCGGAGACACCAACCATGGCGGTACCCAGCGCTTGAACTTCTCTCGGGTTTAAATACCCAACAATTTCAGAAGCCTGCTGCTCTCCAAGTAGCACCATGAGTAAGGCCGCGCGCTCAGTAGTTTTGAGCGACTCCATCTCAAGCGCCAACTCTGGCGACATTGCTCCATCAAGATCTGGGTTTGCGTTTGCTTCAGCCATGCTTATCGTCCAATGGTGTTGGGTTAGGCCTCAATGAGGCGCTTAATACTGTTTGCGACGCGGCCCGGATCATCTGCCGCCAACATGCGTAACACGGCAACCTTGTCGTCGTAGCTGTTAGCAGTGTTCAACATATCCAGTGGAATAGAGGATTTCTTCGGTACAAGCTTCGCCTTAATCTCTTCTAGGGTCTCGCCCTCGCCGAGTTTGATCATCTGCAGATCTTGATCCGACAGTTCTCCGTCTAAGGATGCCAACGGTATATCCAGTCCATCGTCTTCAGGCATATTCGCTCGAATAATCGGCCTAGCAACAAAGATCAGGATCAACAATATCAGGATCAGGCTCGATCCGTACTTAATCAGATCGACAATGCTGCCGTCCTCCCACCATGGGATTTCGGGCACGATATCCACGGGCACTGCAAAACTCGAGGGCACCACGGCGACGCTATCGCCTCGCGCCTCACTAAAGCCGACAACGCCCTTGACGACCTCGGTCAAGCGTTCGAGTTCTTCTGCGCTGATGCCAGTGGCCTCGCCCTCAGCCGGTGAGATGTAGGCGTCTTGGTTAATCACGACGGCGACAGAAACGCGATCAATGCTGCCGACCTGTTGCTTGACGTAACGAATCTCGCGATCCAGCTCGTAATTACGCGTCGTCGATGAGCTCGATACACCCGTGCTCGAAGCATCGCCGTTGGCCGGCAAGTTGCCTGATGCGGTGAAGTCTGGGGATGCCGGAGCTTGATTGGAGAAGCTGCCGGGCAAACCAGAGGCGCCGATGGCGGCTTCTTGTTCGAAGTCTAACGACTCTGAGCGAGTACGCGGACCCACGCCAGCCTTATCAAATTCTTCGTAGGTGGTTTCGACTTCGGTGAAGTCGAGTGTCACGTCGACTTCTGAACGCACGTTTCCTAGGCCAACAATGGTGGCCAAAATCTGTTCGATACGACGGTTGTACGACATTTCCAGTGAACGCTTGTGTTCGGCCTGAGCGGTCGTCAGCGTCATGGCGTTTTCGCCTTCGGTGTCGGTGAGTAGCGCGCCGGTATTGTCGACAACCGACACATTTTCAGCGGGCAGATAGGGCACGCTGGACGACACCAAGTGCACGATGGCGCGAATTTGCGACGGCGTGATGACTCGACCTGGGTGCGGGACCACGACCACAGATGCCTTTGCCGGCGTCTGGTTTCTGACAAACACACTTTGCTGGGGTTCCGCTAAATGCACGCGAGCGCCGCGAATGGAAGCAATTTCGGTAATAGAAGAAGCCAGTTCGGTCTCCATGGCGGCACGGTAGCTGACCTGCTCCATGAAGCGGCTGGTCGTCATGGAACCTTGTTCCAACAAATTCTCGAATCCACCAGCGGTAGCGCTGCGCGGAATGTCTTGCGAGGCCAACAAAATTCTCGCCTCGTGATAGCGCTCTTCATTGATCTGCAAAGATCCGGTGTTGATGTCTATGCGCGGCGCAAAACCTGCGGCGTCCAAAGCGTCCTTGGCTTCCTGCCGGTCGGACTCTGACATACCCGGATATACCGAGCGATAGGTTGGCGCAGACACCCAAAGATAAAACAAAATACAAATGGCCAGTGCAATGGTGCCAATGATGTAGGGCAAAATGCGCTGCACATCTGGGTTGTTTAGAAACGCCAGCGGGCCGGTATCGTTGTCGATATCGTCCATCTGGTCGAGCCCGTCATTCTCTGCCAACCCACCCGGTGTGGTTGTCGTGGCGGGGGTCGCTGGCCGAGCAGCAACCTGGCCACCCGTTGTCGGTGCCAGTGCCTGTTGGTTCGCGTCTAGTGTTGCTTCTGCCATGGGATTCTCTTTAGTTCGCTCTCACGATCAATATCGGATCATTAAACCGGCATGTTCTTGATGTCTTCGTAGGCCTTGAGCAGTTTGTTACGTACCTGCAATGTCGCCTCGAAGCCGATAGACGCTTTCTGCATAGAAAGCACCACATCTGTTAGCGGAATGTCTTCACCCCGCTCATAAGCATTCTTTAAATCTGCGCTGGCCTGCTGAGCGTCATTCACGTTGTGAAAGGCATCAGACATGTAGGTTGCGAAGTTGCCCTTGCTGGGCGCTTCGGCCCGGGTCGTGGGATCCAAGCCCGCGGTATCGCTGCTAATCAGCTCCGCACGATTGCTGGGTTCGCCCTGATGCGCGCGTATTTGACTGAGCAGGTCAGCGACCTGCGCTTGATAATGAGTATTTACGCTAGACATAACTTAGGCCGACCGTCGCTTAGGAATTTGAATGCCGCGTTCACGCATCCGCGCAATCTTGTAGCGCAGCGTGCGCTGGCTGATGCCGAGCATGTCTGCTGCTTCTTGACGGGTGCGCGTGTTCTTAATGGTGTCAACGATGATGCGAAATTCGTTGGCGTCCATGGCGCCTTGCAGCCCCGTGGTGTTATCCGACGCCTCTTCAGGCAAGCTTTCAAAGCCATTTTGGGCGGCCATATGTGCACTGAAAGGGTTGGTCGGTGCGCCCTGGGCGTCGCGCCAGCGATCCCGCTGACCGTGAGCGCCATCAAGCGCATGTACGTTATTGCCAGCCCCGGGCAAGGTGCCCGCTGCGCCGGCATAACCCGAAGCATGAGCCGGGTTCATGAAGCTAGCGGGCATGCCCGAGGGTTCGCCAATGTATAGCTCGTGATCGGCCGGCTCATCGAACACCAAGTGATTACCGGCAATAACGCCGTCACCGCTGAGTACG
>SHAE01000017.1 GCA_004213835.1 OM182 bacterium
CCGATAATCAAAGCCGGTGCGGTTGCTTTCGCAGTAGAAATGACAAAAGGGTCTATTTTGTCGATCAGTGGCAAAGAAATTTTCCAAATGGCTTGCAGCGTCAATTTTTCCTGCTTGGAATTCACATGAAAAAAATCGGCCTCATCGGCGGCATGAGCTGGGAAAGCACGACGATCTATTACCAACTGCTTAACCGCATGGCGCGGGAGCGCCTTGGTGGCCTGCATGCGGCTGATCTACTGCTTCGATCCTTCGATTTTCACGATATTGAGCGGCTGCAAACCGCAGGCGATTGGGATGGCCTCACGCAAATGATGGTCGATGCGGCCAGAGGGCTTGAGGCAAGCGGTGCAGGATGCTTGCTGATCTGCACCAACACCATGCACAAGATGGCTGCGGAGGTACAAGCAGCTGTCGATATTCCGCTGCTGCACATTGGTGATGCTATCGCCTCGGCAGTCCACGACAGCGGCGCCACACGCCCTCTACTTCTGGCCACCCGTTTTGCTATGGAACAAGATTTTTACTTGGGGTATCTGCGCGAACGCCACGGCATTCACGCGGTGGTGCCTGAGGAGCTTGATCGAATGGAAGTGCATCGGGTGATCTACGAGGAGCTTTGCCAAGGCAAGGTGATTGCTTCGTCCAAGCAGACCTATATGCAGATCATCGATAAGGCGCGCAGCGACGCCGACCTACCTGCCGACAGCGTCATTTTCGGCTGCACCGAAATCGGCCTGCTTATCACTCCGGACGATTTTTCATTTCCCGCGTTCGATACCACAGTGCTGCATGCCGAAGCAGCGCTGACGTTTGCTGGGTACTAGCCGACTGCGGCGCCATAGGGCGCCTGCGCTGGGTTGTTTCCTTTTTAGGGTTCTAGCGCCTTTGGGCTGTATTGATGCCTCGGCAGACACGCCGAAAAGTTCTACGAAGTTCGCTTTAACGCGCAATTTCCGCCGGTGACCCATCGCTAAGCCTAGGAATCTACGCTATCGTTATAAGTTAAAAGAATCAGGAGGCGGTTCGATGAGCGAAGCTATAGATACCACGGTAGAGACCACTGCAGCGCCGGAATTTATTCGCCCCGGCAGCGAGCAAGACCACAGCAAGAAAGGACCCATTCCAGCGGCGTCCGATGTTCCCTTAGATGAGATTAATCCGGTTTGGAATCGCTTGTTCAGCGAAAACCGCATGCTCGAGTACTTTGAGCGCTTGCGCCGCGACGATCCGGTGCACTTCAATGAAACGGAAGTGGCCGGTCGCTACTGGTCTCTCACTCGTTACGACGAGATCAAGGCGGTAGACACCGATCATAAGAATTTTTCCAGTGCCCACGGTATTACGCTGGGCTTTCCAATCGACCAACCACTGCCAGAGGGCGCCCTCGACGTCAGCATGTTCATTGCCATGGACCAGCCGAAGCACGACGTGCAGCGCAAGACGGTTTCTCCCGTGGTATCCACGCGGAACTTGGCGGGTATGGAAGCGCTCATTCGCGAACGCACTTGCGAAGTACTAGATTCACTGCCCGAAGGCGAGACCTTCGATTGGGTCGACACCGTATCCATCGAGCTGACCACGCGCATGCTGGCCACCTTATTCGACTTCCCATACGAAGATCGGGCAAAGCTAACGCGCTGGTCAGATGTGGCTACTGCTGTGCCTGGTGGCGGCGTGATTGATACCGAAGAACAACGCCGCGAAGAGCTCATCGAGTGCTTGGTGTGCTTTACGCAAATCTGGGAAGAGCGCAAAAAGAATCCCACGGGTGATTTGGTTTCTATGCTGGCTCACGGTGAAGAAACCAAAGACATGGAACCGATGGAATTCCTCGGCAACCTTATTCTGCTGATTGTGGGCGGTAACGACACCACACGTAACTCCATGTCCGGTGGTGTGCTGGCTCTGAATGAGTTTCCTTCCGAGTACGAGAAGCTGAAAAAAGATCCTTCATTAATTCCAAATATGGTGGCGGAGATCATTCGTTGGCAGACGCCGCTGGCCTATATGCGTCGTACTGCGAATAACGACTGCACCGTTGGCGGCAAAGACATCAAGGCTGGCGATCAAATGCTGATGTGGTACGTCTCGGGCAACCGTGACGAGAGCGTATTTGAGCGCGGTGAAGACTTGATCATCGACCGCGAAAACGCACGTAACCACCTGTCATTTGGGTTCGGTATTCACCGCTGCATGGGTAACCGTCTGGCAGAGATGCAGCTGCGCGTGCTTTGGGAAGAGATCATGGAACGCTTCGAGAACATCGAAGTGGTCGGCGAAGTCGAACGCACGTTCTCGTCCTTCGTGAAGGGCTATACGTCGCTACCGGTGCGAGTGACTCGCAAGTAGCGCCTAGCGCACTCGCCTGAGGCAACCCCGCTGTTGCTTTAGGTTGCCTTCGGGACGAAGTCCCAAAGGGCAAAAACTAGCGCGAGACTTTCTCGCGCTTTTTCGTTTGAGGGGAAATCTTTGTTGTCTATCTGTCGACGCATGCCGCGTCCCAGCTTGCGTGTACTTCTTGCCTTGCTCGCGCTCGTCGCTCACCAAGCGTCAGCGCAACCTACGTTAGAGTCTCAGGCCTTGGCAGAACCGCCAGTGCTCGATGGCATTGTGCTGTCGGAGCCGATTTGGCAGAGCCTTATGCCAGCAACGAACTTTCAGCAGGTTCAGCCAAATGAAGGCGCGCCCGCCTCCGCAGAAACGCAGGTGCGTGTGGGCTATTCCAACGACACCCTCTATGTTGCGGTTGTTTGCTTTGATGAGGATCCGAGCAGTTTGATCGTGGCTGACAGCCGACGTGATGCCGACCTCAGTGACCTCGATAGCTTTCAAATGATCATTGACGGTTTTGAGGACAAGCAAAATGGCTTCGTATTTGGCACCACGCCAGCGGGTGGTCAGTACGACGGCCAAGTCACCAAGGGTAGTGGCGGTGGCTTTGGCTCCTCTGGTTTTAACCGAAACTGGGATGCTTCCTGGGAGGTTGCCACGCATATTGGTGAGTTCGGCTGGAGCGCGGAGTTTGCGATTCCCTTTAAGTCGTTGCGTTACCGAAAACAGGGCGCGCAAAGCTGGGGTATCAATTTTCAGCGCAATATCGCCCGCCGGGATGAGGTGGCGTACTGGTCACCTCTGCCCCTGCAGTACAATCTTTACCGTCTCTCGGAAGCGGGCACGTTGACCAATTTGGCGCCCCCCAGTCAGCGTTCGGTCAAAGTCACACCCTACGTGCTGGGCACCTTGGATCGGGGCGGTAACGCAGAGCCCGGTACCCATAACGAAATGGAAGTGGGTTTTGATGCGAAAATTGCGCTCACGCCAAGTCTCACCTTGGACGCAACCTACAACACCGACTTCGCGCAGGTCGAAGTCGACGAAGTGCAGGTGAATCTGGATCGCTTCAGCATTTTTCTACCGGAAAAACGACCCTTCTTTCTGGAGAACGCTGGCCAGTTCTCGGTGGGTGACAAGGGTGAGGTAGAGCTATTTTTTAGCCGTCGCATCGGCCTAGATGCCGATGGTCTGCCACAACCCATCGATGCCGGTGCCAGACTCTCGGGCAAGATCGGCAGTTCGACTAACATTGGCGCCATGCACATGCAGACTGGCGATTCCGAAAACGGTATCGCAGGCGCCAACTTCAGTTTGCTGCGCCTTAGCCAAGAGTTTGCGAATCGCTCTTCTGTGGGCGTGCTCTTTGTTGATAAGGCCGCAGACCTTGCCAGCGATGACAATCAAACCTATGCGGTCGACGGCAAGCTCGGCGTGGGCGATGCGTGGACCTTCTCTGGCTACGCTGCAAAAACCGATACGCCTGGGTTGTCTGGTGACGATCAGGCCATGCGTGTTCGCGCCGATTACAACTCTCAGCCCCTCGATGCGTTTTTGAGCTATGCCAAGGTCGGCGACAATTTCAATCCTGAGGTGGGATTTTTGCGCCGCAAAAATTACGAAAAAATTTCCTCCATGATCTGGCACCGCAAGCGCATGAACGATCGTTGGGGGTTATTTGAGTTGCGACCCCATGTGTTCTATCAGGGCTATCAAGATGACGAGGGCTTTTACGAGTCGGGTTTTTTGCATGTCGACAATCACTGGGAGTGGACCAGCGGGTTCGAAATTCATACCGGCATTAACTTCACGCGGGAGGGCGTGAAAGAGCCTTTTGAAATCAATGAAGGCACCTTTGTTGCCGTCGGTGAATATGACCACAAAGAGTCGCAGATCGTGGTGATGACGAATCCGCGCAAAGCGCTGAGCACTTCAGTCACATCGCGTATTGGTGGATTTTATGGCGGTGATCGAAATTCCACGGAGGTTAAAGCGAGCTATCGATTGGCGGAGGCGTTTACCAGCGACTTAAGTTGGAGCAATAACCGCATTGAGTTGCCTGTGACCAATGGTGACTTTGAGGTCAATGTCGCCAAGCTCCGGCTGTCCTATTCGTTCAGCCCCAAGATCTTGATGCAGACACTGGTGCAGTACGACGACCGCAGCGACGCCACGGCCTTGAACCTGCGTTTTTCCTGGCTGCAAACCGCAAACTCTGGCCTGTACATCGTTTATAACGAGCTGAATAACGATGAATTCATTGGGCCGCTGGAGAAGCGCCGCGAAGTGGCGATCAAGTATTCGCGGATTCTAGACGTGCTCTGAAGCGCCTATTCGTCGAAGCAAACGATGACGGCAGCATTGGCCATCACGATGGCGTCGCCGAGCGCTGACCCAGGCGCGTGGTCACTGGCGGCTGGCACGTCCAAACCACCAACAACGCATTCGATCCTCACACTGCCGTAGGGCAGTTCTGCCGCCACGGCAGCGGTGTCGACCTCACCGGGTTCTGCCACGCCAATGCGTACCGTTATTTTCATATCGTCAGGCGACTTATCCAGCGCGCGAAAAAAGTTCAGGCTGGAATGTCTGATGGCGTCAGACACCGCCCGCTTGGCGGCCTTGGTGTAGTCGCGGCCATGCACGTCAGCGCCCATGCCCATTTCAGTTACGTATCGAATCAGTGCCACAGTCAGGGTCTCCCGAATTTAGGTTGAACCAACATTACCTCAATTCGGCACTGACACTTGACCTTCAACCTATCGGGGAGGGGTTGATGGCAACTCGATCCGCTGAGCCGCCGCTGCGCTGACAATGGTGCAAAAGTTGACCTGAAAACCTGTCTCCTTGGTCTTGAAAAAGGTGCAGGAGAGCTAGCGACGACACGGCAGGATCCAACGTACAATCCGCGGGTTTCGGTATTCTGGCCAGCGCAAATTGACGCCGAAACGACGAGTCGAGAATGAACATATGAGGCTTAACCAACAGGGTTAGCAGGGGCTAGGAAGTTTAGTGAACCACGAATTACAGATTTTAGATGGCAGCATGGGTGCGGAACTGATCGAACGCGGACATACACCGCGCACGGGCCTTTGGTCTGCTAAGGCCTTGCTTGATGTACCCGAGGCGGTGGTGCAGGTGCATGATGACTACATAGCGGCGGGTGCCAGCGTCATTACGACCAATTCCTATTCCACCATCCCAAGTTACCTCGCCAAGGCTGACATGGCTGAGAGCTATCTCGCGTTAACGGAGGTGGCGGCAAAGCTAGCTCGGCAGTCTGCAGATGCAGCGTCATCGCCTGTGCGAGTAGCAGGGTGCCTGCCACCCCTAGATGAAAGCTACCGTCATGACCTAGTGCCGGCAGACGTCGAGTCTCGCGAAATTTACAGTGAGTTGGTAAAAGTGCTTTTGCCATACGCGGACCTTTACCTGTGTGAGACCATGTCCTGCGCTCGCGAGGCTGCCAATGCCTCCTACGCCGCACGCAGGTTCGACCCAGATAAGCCTTTGTGGGTCGCTTGGACGCTCCACGAAACACCCGGCATGGGGCTGCGCAGCGAAGAATCGTTACAGCAGGCACTGCAAGCCGTGATGCCGTTCGAACCAGACGCGTTTTTGTTTAACTGCACATCACCGTCAGCCATATGCGCCGGAATAGAAACGTTGTCGGCTCTCACGGACAAGCCTATTGGGGCCTATCCCAACAGCTACCATGTGCCAGCAGGCTGGACTTTGGACAACGACAAACCCGTTGAACATCGCGACATGACCGAGGAAGACTTCATTGCCTTTGCCTATGAGTGCCAAGACAAAGGTGCTTCGATTATTGGTGGATGTTGCGGCATTGGGCCGTCGCATATCGATGCAATGGTCAAAAACCTCGGTTTAGCCGACACGTAACAAAGTATTGAGGCAAAGTGTTGAAGCCAAGTGTTGAAGCCAAGTGTTGAAGATAGGGCGGCGCTGGGTCTGCCGCAGAAAAATTCATAGGGGGAATAATGGAAAACCAACAAGTACTGATTGATCGGCTACCGTCGGGTAAGTTGCAGGCCAGTGACTATCGCCTGACCGACGCGCCCATGCCCGAGGCTGGAGCAGATCAGGTGTTGATCAAGACTCAAGCCTTCGCAATTACTGCCGGTACACGTGCAGGCCTGCAGGGTAGTGCCAGCTATGCTGGCGCTCCCGCCGCTGGCCGCGTCATGAACAGCACCGGTGTCGGTGAAGTCGTGGCCTCTAACGCCGCTGGCATCGAGGTTGGCGACCGTGTCACAGCGCCCACGGGCTGGCAGCAATACGCCGCACTGGACGCCAAGCAGGTGACCGTGATTGATGCCGACCACGACCCACTCCATTACCTTGGTCCCATGGGCGTGAACGGACTTACCGCCTACTTTGGTCTGCTCGATGTGGGCAAGCCCAAGGCTGGCGAGACCGTGATGGTTTCAGCGGCTGCTGGATCTGTGGGTCATATGGTGGGACAAATCGCGAAGATCCAAGGCTGTGAGGTCGTCGGCGTGTGCGGTAGCGATGACAAGGGCCGACTGCTGGTAGAGCAGCTCGGCTTTGATCGCACCGTTAATTACAAAGACGCGAACTACCGCCAAAGCCTGAAAGAAGCCACACCCAACGGAGTCGACGTTTACTTCGATAACACTGGCGGCATGATTTTAGGTTCTGCGCTGTTTCGCCTGAACGTCGCTGGCCGTATTGCTTGCTGCGGCGTGGTCTCTCAATACGATACCGATACGCCTGAGCCAGGGCCCAAGGGCGTACCCGGACTGCTCGTCAACAAGCGCATTACCATGCAGGGCTTTTTGCTCTTCGACTATGAAGAGCGCTACGCCGAGGCCCGAAACGATATTTATGCCTGGCTCACCAGCGGCAAAATGACCAGCCTGCAGGACGAGGTCAGTGGTTTGGGTGCGGCGCCTGAGGCCTTTGTCGATCTGTTATCTGGCGGCAATGTGGGTACCCGCATCGTACGTTTGGATCAGTAACCATGAGCCTTATAGGGCGGTGCTTATTCGCGCGAACCTTGGTGTCGGCGACGCTGCTGTGTGCGCTGACTACCGCCCAAGCCAGCGCCCTAACGGAATCTGCAAGCGAGCGGATTAAACAAGCCTGCGAAACCTTGGTAATGGACTATGCCCGGCATCGCGACCAGGCTCAGGGTGCAGCGCTTGCCCAGCTTTTTACCGAGGATGCCACGCTGGCGGTGAACGGCGAGACCTTCATCGGCAGACAGGCATTGCTGACACGGTTTGCGGCGCCTGCCACACACAGGTTTCGCCATATGATGAGCAATGTGCACATCACCGTGACCGGCCACCAGCAAGCCACCGGCGTCAGCTACGCGCTGATTTTTGTCGGTCCGATAGACAAGCAGAATCCCGACGCACCAATCACAGTCTCTAATTTCGTAGCCATGGGTGAGTATCAGGACACCTTCGTGCTCACCGACGCAGGTTGGCGCATTGCCTCGCGCCGGTTTGTGCCGGCTTTCCTCGCCGACGCCCAGTGAATACGGGTTTGCACCCAGTCGATCTGGGGGTGATAGCCGCGGTGATGTTGGGGGTAACCCTGTTAGGGCATCGCCTCAGTGGTCGCATCCATGACCGGCGTGGTTTCTTCCAAGCCGATGGCACCATGCCATGGTGGGCAGTCTCCGCCAGCATTATCGCGACGGTGGTCAGCGCCGTAACCTTTGTCTCTGTACCTGCCGCCGTGTTCGCCCCTGCGGGCAACCTCACGTATTTCCAGGTCATTCTTGGACTGGCGCTGGGCAAGGTCGTTGTCGCGCGACTGTTAGCGCGGCCCTTTTATTTAAGCCACAACTTGGCGACCAGCTACGAGTACATTGGCGCGCGGATCGATCCGTCAACCGGCAGCTTTTCCATGGGCCTTGGTCTGCTGCTGAACACCATCAACGCAGGCGTCAAACTGCTGACGGCAAGTTTGGTGTTGGACGTGATCAGTGGCTGGGGTTTGGCAGGCTGCGCGGCCTTTATCGTTGGCATCAGCGCGGTATGGGGAGCCTTGGCCGGTATCAAAACGGTGATCTGGACCGACTTTCTGTTGTTCCTGCTTTTCGCAGCAGGGGCTGTATTTGCGCTGCTCTACATGTTCGGCGAAATCACCATGACTCTGCCCGAGGCCATAGTTTGGCTGGACGCCCAGGGCAAGTTAGCGCTCTTCGATTTTGATACCCAAATGAGCAATAGCAGCACCATCTGGGCCGGGGTGATCGGTGCGGTGTTTTTGAGCGTGGCTCAGGGCAGTACCCAAGGCACCTGGCAGCGCGTCAAGGCTTGCCGCAGCGTGCAAGACGCGCAAAAAGCCTTCGACTTTGCGGCACTGTTTTATGTAGTTCACCTGCTGATTTTGGGCGTGGGTCTTGCTCTGGTGGTGTTTTACGCTGAGCGAGGCATACCCCAGACATTGGCAGCAGAACTGGTTGACGCCCCCGACCGAATATTTCCTTACTTCATTGCCACTGAACTGCCGGTGGGTATTTCGGGTTTGTTTATCGCCGCGATATTCGCAGCGGCGATTTCGACCTTGGACTCGGGTCTTGCAGAAGCCTCAGACCTCACCGTGAATCATCTCTACGCACCGCTGCGCCGCGAACGCTCTGAGTCGCACTACCTCTTCGCGTCGCGGTTGTTCATGGTGCTGTGGGCCGCGATCTTTCTGGGTCTCGCGTTATTTTTCTCGCGCTACTCCGCTGAAGGTCTGCTGCAGCTGACCTTCAAACTCCCCAACTATATTTACGGCGCGATCTTCGCCACCATTTTGCTAGCGCGGTTTGGCATTGGCTCGCTGGGTTTGGTGCTTTGGGGATTTGTGCTCGCCTGCGCTGTGGTGGCGTTTTTGTCCCTGCAAGGTATCGCCTTTTTCTATTGGTGCCCGATTTCAGGGGGCGCAATGTTTCTGTTCGTTTGGGCCATGGATCGCCGTCCGCTTGATTGGGCCGGTGTGGTCGATCACTGACCAAGTGATCAAAAAATAGGCGGCTTGCGTTTGCTCTTAACGTAGGGGGCCATCATGAGACATGTAGGGCCGAGGAGTGTCTCGGCGCGGTGTTGGTCGCTCGGTCGTATTCGCGCGATTACCCTGATCACGTCGCTCTCGATGGCGGTCTGGATGCCGCTCTGATTGCTGATAGTGGCGAGCTTCACGACGATCTTGGCGGTGATCGCGCGCTATTTGGCGCTGTATGCGGCGCTGTTGTCGGTACAGAACATCGTCGCCATAGGACCAGCCACGGTGATGGCGTCGGTTGTGTCCAAAACGCTGATGCGATCGCCAATCAGAACGCCAGTCTCGACGTCGGTCGCGATGAAAATGCCAGTGTGAGAGCGAGCCTGCGCGGGGCCAGTAGTCGTAGTGGGACTGATAGCCGCGCCGATTCCAATAGGCGCCGTGTCGCGGCTGAGCGTGGTAAACCGTCGTGATGCGGGTGCGCGGTGACCAGCCAGAACGTTTGACATAGCTGTTGGGTCCCGCCCGATAAACCACTCGATCGGGTTGCTTTGTCACGGTGACGGTACCCAGCTCTGGCCTAGGCTCTTGGCGCTGCTGCTCAAGTGCTGCCCAAACCTTTGCACCGTCCTCAAGTAGGGCGCTACTCAATGTGCTCAACCAGACGAGGTTCTCGCTTAGCTCCATGAGCAGCGTCGGGTATTGCATTAGCGCCAATATGTCGTCGCTGAAATCTGGTTCGCCGCTGACGCTGGCGGGGTCGCTCAGGTAGCGGGCGGCCAGCGCAACTTGCTCGGGTTGCTGACTGGCTGAGAAAATGACGTCAACAATGTCATCGGGATAGTGAACTAGGGGTTCTACCAACTCGCCCATTCGATCCCCTGACGTCGGCGCATCGCCTTGTTCGAGCATGACATCAACTTGGGCAGCGAAAGACGCTCCGCATAGCGTAAGCGCGATGAGAAAACAGATTCCTTGCAACCTTGGCATGTAGGCCTCCTGCTTTGTGTGCGGGCTCGTTGATAACGGTGCAAAACAGTGTCGCGCGCTGAATCTGAACAGTGCCTTAACCGTGAATTCTCGTTGGCTTGTCATATCTGCGCTGTAGCGTCGCCAGGCGCTAGAGAGCCAAAATCCAGCACAAGGCAATCAGCGCAAAGGCCAGCTGGCCTGCTTGCTGTTGGCGCGCTCGAGAAATCGCTGTGAAATCGAATCGAGATAAGTACCAGCCTGCGCCAACTCCGGCGATAAACCCGAATACATGACCGCCAACGTCTACGCGCTCTGCGCCGAAGCCGGTGAAAGCCAGCATGGCGACGGCAGCAAAGATTGGGGCGACCCCGCGGCGCCAGTCCTGCTGACGAAATGCACCCTTGCGCCACAACAAGGTCGGCGCCAACCCTAGGGCTGCAAAGTTAGCGGTGGAAGCTCCCAGCGCGCGGAACGCATCGGGGTGAACCATGGCGTTGACGGTATTTGCGGCGCTGGCGCTGAGTAAAATAACCAGCCAGCCAACACCGGAGCCTAGATAGCGAGCCACAAAAAACCCGAACAAGCTGCCAAATAGGCTATTGCTCAGAATATGTTCAAGGCCGCCGTGTAGCGTCAACGCGGTCACCGCCCGCCACCATTCGCCATCGCGCACAGCGGCGCTGTGCAGTACGCCAGCGTCTATCCACGCTTGGCTACCAAACCCCTGCAGCGCGGGTACTGCCCAAATGACGGTTAAAAAGCCCAGTACGCCAAGCCAACCGCTGTCGACGTAGGGCACCTTGGTTTGCACTGGCGCTGGATGCGCGTTTTCCTGCCAATAGGTGGTGAGTTCATGGTGGGCGCGCTGCTGATCCTGAGGTGGCACCATGAGCGACCAGGGCGCACTGGACGAATTCATATCGACGCGATGGGCGACTTTGACGGCGAGCAAAACCAAACTGGCGTCCCGGATTTGCCCCTGATCCTCGGCCCGAAATATCTCAACCCAAGTGTTGTCTTGCTCGCTCATTGGCAAAGACTAGCAAGGGGTTGTGGCTACGTCCCTCACACCAAGTGTTTATCGGCTGAGACAGGGCTCCCGCAGGGCGCGCTCAAACGGCGATGCCGATCAGTGTTTAGGCATGCCTAACAGGCGCGTGGGGTGATCGGCCACATTGGTATATGGCAAGGTCTGCGCGAGCGATTGAACTTGTCCGTACAGGTAGTTGGTCAAACTCTGTCGAGAGTCGTACTGACTCAAGGCCTGCCAATCTAGGGTTTCTCCTACGACGGCGTCGAGGGGTTTGCCAAAACGGTTCCGCGCCTCAGAGAGCAACAGCGCCATGCGCAGCGGTTCAGCAATGTGGGAAGCGAGGTGGAATGCGCGGCGATTGCGTCCCGGAAAATACACCGGCACGACGCTCGCCTTGGCGTCGCGGATCAGTTTGGCTGCAAAGGTCGTCCACGGCGCATCAACAACGCTGCCAAAGCCTTTTTTGTCGGCGGTGGACACAAAGCCAGACGGAAAAATCAGTATGGGGATGTTCTGCTCGAGGCAATCCTGAGCGACCTTCTTGGCCCGAATATTGTTTTTCATCGCAGCCTTCGTGAGGTTGAAGTCTACGGGCAGGAAGTAAGGCGCAAGGTCTTTGTCCTGACAAAGCAGCGAGTGAATCATGATGCGAAAGTCACCACGGGCCTGCAGCGCGATATCGCAAAGCGCTAAGCCATCCACAATGCCGAAGGGGTGGTTTGCAACGAACACTAAAGGGCCGACGTCAGAAATTGTTTTGGGGTCTACACCACGGTAGCGGCGTTCAATGCGGGTAGCGCCAAAGGCCTCGGTGAAGAAACGGCCCACATCAAACGGACCTTCTTTCAGATTCTTGTAGATTTTCTCAATGTGCTTGCGGCCAAAGGCGTGCTCAATGGCCGAGATTAGGTGGCGGGTGAGCCACGGATCGTCAGGTTGAACGTAGGAGATTTTAGGCTCTTCACGAACATAGGCGGCGAAGGCTGGGTCGATTTTCGGCGCGGACATGGCATCGATCCAAGGCAACTGCGTTGACGGATGCTAGCGTGTTGCCAAGGCAATTCATACGATTGGTAGGTAACAGATATGTGACACGGATCGGGGTCCTGAAATACGATCCGACGCCACCAGAATCGGCTGTTGATCGAATGCAGACTTTCTTTTGACCCCGCTTGGAAACCCGCAGCTGGGGTTGCAAAACCTTCACCAGTCGCCAATATAGGCACACGTGCGACGGCGCGAACGATTCAACAACGTTAGTAACAACATCGCAGGCGGTGGTGCCATTCAACAAGGGGCATCACGACCTCAAAACACGATAGGTGATATCAATGGAACAGCGATCAATGCATCAAGCGTCGGTAGCCAGTCTCTCTACGCTGGAAACCAACAAAGTACTGAAAAATACCTACCTGCTGTTATCAGCGACCTTGGGTTTCAGTGCGATCATGGCGGGGCTCTCCATGGTGATGGGCGTTCCCAGCGGCGCGTACATCATTTGCCTCATAGCCTCCATGGTACTGGGCATGTTTGTCCTACCTCGTACTGCTAATTCCGGCGCCGGTTTAGGCGTCATTTTTCTTGTTACGGGTTTGCTGGGTTTCGGACTCGGACCCATCATCAGCATGTACCTCGCCCTGTCTAATGGCGCGCAGGTGGTAGGCACCGCATTGGGCGGCACGGCGGTCATCTTTTTGGGACTCGCTGGCTACGCCATGACCAGCAAGCGCGACTTCTCGTTCATGGGTGGTTTCGTTGCCATCGGCCTCATGGTCATGATCATTGGCATCATCGCGAATATCTTCTTGCAAATGCCTCTGCTATCCGTGGCCATTTCAGGCGGCATCATCATGCTGATGAGCGCGATGATCCTGATGCAAATTGGTGCCATCGTGAACGGCGGTGAAACCAATTACATTATGGCGACATACAGCCTGTACCTGAGCATCTTCAACATCTTCATCAGCTTGTTGCAGTTGCTGGGTATCTTCGGCGGCGACGATTAAACGCCCCAACGCATGATCGACGGGACAGCAAAGTTTGCTTTGCTGACCGAAAGAGCCCGGCAAGTACCTTCGTGAAGGAACAAGCCGGGTTTTTTATTGGCAGCGTTTTAGTGAGTCTGAATTTCTCGGGGGAAACAGATGGATTGGATGCAAATTTTAGCGCTCGCAGCCTGCGGCATGATGCTCTTTGCCATGTGGCCCATGGTGAAACGTTGGCGCGAGAATCCGGTGGAAGCACAGCCCGGTGATTGGTCAACGGCCATGTTTCTCATTGGCTTGGTCATGCTGTTTGTGCTGCTATTGATCTGGTCTGTGCAGTAAAGCTTACTTGCCGGTGAGCGCGGTATAGACCTTGGTGAGCTGGCTCGGCAGGTCTTCCATTTCCTCAATAATCATATAGCGCTCATCTGGGCACATGCGCTTCAAATAGTCGTGACCTGATTTGTCTACGGTCATACAGAAGGTTTCAATACCCTTTTGTTGCGACTCCTGTAGGGCCTTGGCGGTGTCTTCAACCCCATAGTCATGGTTGCCGCGCACCGGGCCATAGTCACAGTCTTGAGGGAAGCCGTCGCTAATTACCATGAGCACCTTCATGGCGCTGCCGGTGTTCATCAGCTTTTGCGTAGTGTGTCGTATCGCTGGCCCCATGCGAGTAGAACCCTTGGGCGCCATAGCCGCGATACGTCGCAGTGTCGCTTGAGAAAATCCATCGTCGGGTTCCTTGGCAATGTACAGCTCGACATTGTCCTTGCTGTAGCCAGAAAAACCGTAGATGCCGTAGCTATCGCCCAACGCCTCCAGCGCTGCGGCCATAACCACCATGGCCTCTCGCTCGAGGTCGATGATTTTACGACCGGGCTCCTCGGGCTCTTCTTCTATCTCATCAAAGCTTGCATACCAGCCCGCTCGCGTATCGGCTTCGTCTTCCTCGTAGTTCGACCAGTCCCGTGGCTCTGGTGGATGAATGGGGTCGTCAGTAGAGGCAGACAGATCGACCAAGAAAATTGCACTGACATCGCGCTGCACCCGTTCTTTGCGAGAGTAGACGCGTTCGTTGGGACTTTGGCCCGCGCGAATATCCTGCCGAGCTTCAATCACCGCATTTAAATCCAGCTCGTCACCGTCTTGCACGCGACGTATACGCTCAAGACCCGTGGGACGTATCTGTTCCAGCTGGCGCTGTACGGTATTTTGGTAGGCGCGAATCACCGCCTTGAGCGGCGCGATATCGTCTTGGCCATCGGTATCCAGCGGTTGTTCGAAGACGCGGCACCATGCTCGCAAATAGGTGCGATTCAGATAGTCCCACTCGTCGTAGCGAAAGCTTCGGGCATCGCCTTGGCTTTTGCCCAAAGCGTGGGCCACCGCCGAGCGCTCCATATCGACCCGGCGCTTGAGCGTGTCGCGCTCGTCCTTCAGTTCTTTAATTTCCAAATCCATCTGCCGCTGGCTGCCATCGCCGGCGTCACCGTAAACGGCCTCTTCTTCCTGACCCGTAGGTATTTCCATGGCCATGGACTGGCTTAGCTGCTCGTTAATGTCCTCGAGCTCTTCTTCCCATTCTTCGACACGCTGCTCGCGATTGAGCCAATCAACCAGCGACTCATCAGCTTCGCGGTAGGCGTGGTCTTCAATCTCGTAGTAGGCCAGTACCGCGTCATAGTGCCGACACAGTGCATCGACACTGTGGTAAACGGTTGTCGCGTTGACGCGGTGGGCGCTAAGGGCTTTGAACAGTGCCCGCTCAACTTCGCCGTCTGACAGTAACAGTGGCTCGCCCATGCGCCAGCGCTTGGCTTGTTGCAGCAAGCCCGCTGGAATCTCTGACCTCAGCAGATGCGCGTGATGAGCCACCAGATGCTTGGTGAGTCCGGGGTAGGCGCGCTGTAAGTGGGCTTGGATACGGGTTTCTTCAAACAGTAGAAACAAGTCTTCTGCCAGCGCCGGCTGGGAAAAACAGCTAAACAGCAGGCGATAGTCGCCAATTCGCGGACCCGCGTCTGGATTGGGTTGATATCGCTGGGCCAGATTAGGCACGCGCTCCACCGCGATGGCCATACGAAAGCCCAAGGTGTCGCACTCCCGCAGGCCAATCTGTTCCATCGCTAGCACGCGGTAGGTCGAGGCATGAGTGGTGGCAATGGACTCGGGCAAAAACAGCGTGTCGCCATTTTGGCCGCCGGTTTCATCAAGGGCGAGTCTGGGGTTGGCAGCAAATTCTTGGTTGCTGCGAATGTGTAGATAACGCCCAGCGATGCCCTCAGCAAACAGCGCTAAGGCCGACTCGACATCCGCTAGCGCGATACGTGGCTCGGTGGTCTCAGCCTGAAGCGGTTGCACGGTGGTCATGGGATCGTCGCTGGTGTAGTCGGCGCCCTAGGGCAAAATAACGTCAACAATGTCAGCGACGGCTTCTTGCACGCTGGCGTCGTCGGAAATGGCGCTGATGATGGACGCCGTGGCGGCGCGGCGCGGCGCGATGCCTGCGGCGATCAGCTCGCCGGTGTAAATCAGCAGGCGTGTGCTCACACCTTCCTCAAAGCCATGCTGCTTGAGATTGCGCACGCGCTCGCCAATGACTGCTAGCCGTTCGGCAGTGGTCTCTTCAACACCGGACTCGTGCTTGATGATCTGGGTCTCGGTTGCAACATCAGGGTAGTCAAATTCGAGGCTGACGAAACGTTGTCGGGTGCTGGGCTTCAGGTCTTTCAGCACGCTTTGATAGCCCGGGTTATAGGAGATCACCAGCAGGAAATCTGGGTGGGCATCCAGCAGCTCACCGGTTTTGTCGATCGGCAATATGCGCCGATGGTCGGTGAGCGAGTGGATCAGCACCGTGGTGTCTTTACGTGCCTCGACAATTTCATCCAGATAGCAGATGGCGCCGGTGCGCACGGCTCGAGTCAGCGGGCCGTCGGACCAGATCGTTTCATCGCCCTTGAGTAGGTAGCGCCCCACCATGTCGGTAGCGGTGAGATCTTCGTGGCAGGAAACGGTCAGCAGCGGTACTTCGGGGCGCGCACTTTCTGCGCGGGCGCTGTCTAAAAGCCAGGTCATATGCTCGACAAAGCGGGTTTTGCCGCAGCCGGTTGGTCCCTTGAGCAGTATCGGCAGGCGCGAGGTGTAGGCTGCTTCAAACACCTCAACCTCATCTGCTAAGGGCAGATAGTAAGGGGCTTGGTCCGTCGCCGGTAAAGTGTTGATTTGATTCATATCGAGCCTGCACAAACGTTTTGATGGCCCAAACGGGGCCGTAACAAAATGAGCATGCGTTTTCGGGCGTGCAGAGTCTGTGAAGATTGCAGCCGCGGTAGCGAGCTGCGCGAGGTCAGATCGCGTCAAGCCGCCCTTGTGGAGGCAGGGATGCCTAGTAAACTGGCAAAAAAACAAAGAGGCAGCGCCTTGAGTGATACCGATGAACTGTTGGAAGCGACCACTGCGTTAATTTTGCCCTTATTGCACGCCTTGGATGCACTGAATCAAGCTGGGCGGTTGATGCATCCACCAGCCCTGCAAGAGGTCGTCGCTGCCATTGCCCCCTATCGCGACCCGTTGGAAGAAGGCAGGCAGGTTTTCACACAAGCTCAGTGGCCGGATCATCTTGAGGCATTTACCTTGCACGCCAACATGGCGACCACACTCGCACTGCGTGCCTTCGATGGCTTCACGTCGGCCATGGATCAAGCCGAACCACCCATGGCCGCTTATCGCGCCATGGGGTTAGCCACCCAGGCCTATGCGGCCGCCTATCCATTGGCCGCCATGCTGCCGCCAGTGAACCGTTTTTATCTTGAGTCCGACGTGCGGGAAGATGAAGAGCTACAGCGCAAGCTGATGGAGGCAGATCCAGAAAAACCGAATGTAGGGGTGATGCATGCCGACAACGCCTCAGACCAGCGCGGTGGTTTCTCGGTCTATGTGCCCGAGTACTACCAAGGGGAGACGCTACCCTTGGTGGTGGCCCTCCATGGCGGTAGCGGGCACGGGCGGCAATTCTTGTGGTCTTGGCTGCGCGCCGTGCGCTCTGATCCGTGTATTTTGATTGCACCGACCTCATCAGATCGCACCTGGTCCTTGATGAATCCAGAAGCAGACAGCCAGCGGCTGCATGGTTTGGTCGCCTACGCCAAGGAACACTGGAGCGTCGACGATCAGCGCGTCTTGCTTACCGGCATGTCTGACGGCGGCACCTTCAGCTACGTCTGCGGCCTGCAAACAGACTCGCCGTTCACTCATCTCGCGCCCTGCTCGGCCTCATTCCACCCGATGCTGATGGAAGTCGTCGACCCGACCCGAGCGCAGGGTCTGCCCATTTACTTAATGCATGGCGCGTTGGACTGGATGTTCCCGGTGAGCGTGGCGCAAGAAGCCAATACCGCGTTAAGCGCTGCGGGAGCCAAGGTGGTGTATCGCGAAATTGAAAACCTCTCGCACACCTATCCTCAGGAAGAGAACCCGGCGATCTTGCGCTGGCTAGCAGAGGATGTGCAGCCAGCCCACTAGCTTTGGCTGAGTTGCAGAACAGGATATGAGGGAGGCACAGGTGCGCATAACAGGCTACAGCCCGGGCTACGCGGCGGACTTCGCGCGGCTCAACTATCAATGGATCGAGCAGTACTTTCGAATCGAAGACGAAGATCGCGCGGCGCTTGATCATCCAGAGGCCTATGCCATCGAGCCCGGTGGGGAAATATTCTTCTTGTTGATCGATGATCAGGTCGTCGGTACAGCGGCCATGGTGCCCAAGGCATTTCACGCCAGCGGCGGCGTGGCACGCTTTGAGCTGGCGAAAATGGCGGTTGCCCCCGGTTTGCAGGGTCGCGGATTGGGTAAGGGTCTACTGGCCCATGCCATCAATTATGCCAAGAACCAAGGTGCCATTGAGGTGGTGCTGTCGACGAATGACATTTTGACGCCAGCCCTAGCTGTGTATCGCGATGCAGGCTTCGTAGCGCAGCCTGCGGCCAAGGACGAGCGTTACGAGCGCAGCAATTTGTTCATGGTTCTGACGCTGACATAGACAAAGAACGACTTGTCGAATACTGTATATATAAACAGTAATTCAAGCGAGCCCATGTCCGACCAACCCATCAAGCTTGGCAAATCCATCAAGGGACGAGGTGCGGTAACCAATCACCCCAGCCGATTTTTGGCGGCTGCTGTAGAACCGCAGAGCGATGATTGGGGTGACGGCTCAGATATTCTTGAGTATTGGCAAACCCGCAATACCAAGGTGCAGATTCGGCCCGATCTGACCAAGCGACTGATCACCAGCAACCGCTCTCCGGACATCCCCTTTGATCAGTCGATTAATCCTTATAAGGGCTGCGAGCATGGCTGTGTTTACTGTTTTGCTAGGCCCACCCACGCCTATCTCGATTTGTCCCCGGGTCTGGATTTTGAAACCCATATTTTCTACAAAACCCATGTTCGCGAAAATTTGCTGCGTGAGCTGGGCAAACCCAGCTATGTGGTCAGCCCCATTGCCATGGGCACCAATACCGACCCGTATCAGCCCATTGAACGCGAGCATCAGATAACCCGCACAATTTTAGAGCTTGCGCTGCAAACCCAGCACCCGGTTAGCATCGTCACCAAGGGTGTGCTGATATTGCGAGATTTAGATCTGCTGACAGAGCTGGCAAAACACAATCTGGTGCATGTGAGCGTCAGTCTCACCACGCTCAGTAAGTCGCTCAAGCAGCAGCTGGAACCGCGCACGGCCAGCCCCAGCGCGCGGCTGCGCATGATTCGCGAGCTATCCAACGCGGGCCTGCCCACCGGGGCCATGTTTGCACCGATGATTCCCTACGTGAACGATCATGAGCTGGAGTCACTGGTGAGCGCCGCGCATGAAGCTGGTGCCGGCTGGGGCGCCTATATTTTGTTGCGTCTCCCTAGAGAGGTCAGGCCGCTATTTACACAGTGGCTGCAAGACCACTACCCCGAACGCCAGCGCAAGGTGATGAATGTGCTGGATGCCCATCACGAAAAACCCGAGGGCCGCACGCAGTGGTCCGTGCGCATGCGTGGTACAGGGGTGTTTGCCGACTTGCTTAGTCAGCGTTTTGCGATAGCCGCACGCAAGGTAGGTTTCGATGGTGATCGAACACCTCTGCGTACAGATCTGTTTCGCCCCCCAAGGCCAGGTGCTGCGGCGGGGCAAATGGGGCTATTTGATTAGCTGCGCGCCTTTAAATGCTCAAAGCGCGCAAGCAGCAACAGACCCAAACAACTCCATACCACGATGGTAAGCCATTCGTGTGGCCACTGCAGCGAACTGGTGCTCCATGGCATGAAGGCGCTGAGCAGACCAATGGATAGTATGACCGCACCGTAGCCCACCACTCGCGGATGGCTGACCTTGAACGGTCGCGGCATGTCTGGTTCTGTTTTGCGCAGCACGAGAAAGGAGATGGCCACGAACAGAAAAGCGGTGGTGGTGGCGAAGCTGCCGCTGTTGATCAGCCAAACCAAAATTGTTTTGCCGAACAGTGGTGCGACCATGCTCAGCAGACCGATGGCGGCGATGCCCACATAGGGTGTTTTGTATTTGGGGTGCAAGCGTGCGAAGACCCTAGGTACGTGGTCAGACTTGGCTAAGGCGTAGAGCACGCGCGAACCGCCTACCACGAAAGCATTCCAGCTGGTCATGATGCCGCCGATGCCCCCCAGTACCAGCAGCGCGCCTGCCCACGGGTGCTGCCACAGCGACTGGGCCGCATCGGCAGTGGCCATGGTGCTCGTCGCCTGTTGTTGCGAGGTCAGGCCTAGACCAACGGCGAAGGCGATCAAGACATACCAGGCCGCCGCACAGGCGACGCTGATCACCAGCAGCCTGCCGATTTTATTGGCTGGCAGATCTATTTCTTCCGCAGATTGCGGAATCACGTCGAAACCCACCAGCAGGGCGGGCACCATAATGAGTACCGAGATAATGCCCGTCGCAGGCGTAGCGAGCAGCGGTTTGGCGTTTTCGAACTCACCGAAAAGTGCTGCACCGCTGATCAGCAGTACACCGGAAATCACGATCAAAACCGTGACGATGCTCTGCAATATGGCCGCAGTTCGAATACCTAGGATATTGACCCAAGTCACCAGTGCCGCAGCGCCGGATCCGATTAAGACAAAGCCTAAATCCACGTCACTGCCGACGAAGGTCCACAGCGTGCCCATGCGTATGTCAGGCAACAGGTATTCAATCGCACTGGGCAATGCCACCGCCTCGAACAGACATACATTCACATAGGCAAACAGTAGCGCCCAAGTACAGGCAAAGGACCAGCGATGGCCGAGCGCGCGCAGGGTATAAACGTGTTCGCCGCCGGCCTTGGGCATTGCCGATGCCAGCTCACTGTAGGTCAGGCCAATGAGGGCTACGGCAAAGCCGCCTACGGCGAAGGCGATCAAGGTGCCCAGGGTGCCCGCGTTGGTGAGCCAGACGCCAGTCATCAGCACCCAGCTCCAGCCGATCATGGCGCCGAAACCCAAGGCGATGACTTCTCGTGATTTCAGCACTTTGGCGAATTTTGCAGGCTCTGCTGATGCGTCGGTCATGGCCCCTCCTAAATGGGTGGTGAAGCTGCAAATACTACGGCGAGAAAAACAACAGTTGTTAAGAAAATTCACAGCGACTGAGAAGACCGCACTGCTATGCTAGGGAGGTACCTGTAGAGCAGTAGGAGTTCCCAATGTCGCAGACATTGACCTTCAATCACCGACACAAAACCTTTGAATTTACCCTCACCGATGATGGCGCCATCGAGTTATGGCTAGACGGGTGCCTGCGCAAGCGCCGTGACGCATCGGACAAGCAACCCCAATACGTATGGACCAATGTCGAACTGGAATGGGAAGAGCATCACTACATCGAGGCGCGTTACTGGGCCGACAGCGGTGAGCTAAAGATCACGGTGAATGGTGATCCCCTGCTACAAGAAACGTTAACAGCGCACTGACTTTTGCGCGTACTCATGCCAACGGCTAGCAAATGTTCAATCCCAACGACGCTCAGCTAGAGCAACTGCAGGCAAAATTCACCGAGCAAGGTTATGTCGTGCTGCCCGGTGTCATCGGTCAGGCGGACAGAGCGCGTCTGGTAGACCAGATTCGTGACGCCATCGACCCCTTGGTGGGGCCAGCCGAATTTGAAGCCGATGTTGGATATCCCGGGGCGCCAGCGGACCGATCTGCCCCCGGCGGGAAAACCCCGAGACGTTTGCTGCATGCCTATGTTCGCTCTGACGAGTTCAAGGCGTTGGCGACCAATGCCCAAGTCGCCGAGGTGCTGGGGAGATTGCTGGCAGGCTCTGTTTGTCTTTCGCAGTGTCATCACAATTGCATCATGACCAAGCATCCTGGGTTTTCCAGCGCCACGCTATGGCATCAAGATGTGCGCTACTGGTCATATGAGCGGCCAGAGCTGATCTCGGCGTGGTTCGCGCTGGGCGCGGAAACCCAAGCGAACGGCGCGCTTTGGGTCATTCCCGGCACGCATACGCTGGACTTCGCGGCCCAGCGACTCGATGCAGACTTATTTTTGCGCCCAGAGCTGGTAGAAAATCAGGCGCTCATACAGCGCGCTGAAGTGGTAGAGCTACAGGCCGGTGACGTGCTGCTATTTCATTGTCGCCTGTTGCACGCGGCGGGCCGCAACGAGTCTGATGCGGTAAAACTGTCGGCGGTATTCACCTATCATCGTCAGGACAATCGATCTCAAGCAGGCACTCGCTCGGATCGGTTCCCTAGCATCAAAATGCTAAGCAGCTAAATACAGCGAGTTCGGCACAAGGAGTAGCAGGAAGACCGACATGCAGCGTG
>SHAE01000018.1 GCA_004213835.1 OM182 bacterium
TGGCAACAGTTTGAACGACGGCAAGGTACTACCCGAGCGCCGGTTCCAACGCGATTGGGATGGCCCTTGGACTGCCAAGGCGGCGCGCACGGCCACCGGCTGGAGTGCCGAGATGTATCTGCCTTGGTCGATGATGGACATGCCCCAGCGCGACGGGCTGCGCAACATGGGGTTCGTAGCCAGCCGCATGGTGTCGCATCGCAACCAGCGCTATCAGTGGCCTGGGTATGGGGTAACCACCAAGCGCTATGTCTCGGCGTTTAATCGCCTGCAGATGGACGATGTTGAACCGGTGCGTCAGAAGTCAGTGATCCCCTTCATCTCAACGACCTATGACGAGGTGTACAACGACATAGATGTACGCGTTGGCGCCGACTTCGCTTGGAAGCCTTCACCGGCGGCGCAAATCTCCGCTTCGGTGAATCCCGACTTCGGCGCCGTCGAATCTGATGATGTCGTGTTGAACCTCACCGCGAGCGAAACCTTTTTTCCAGAAAAGCGACTGTTCTTCTTAGAGGGCAGCGAGGTGTTTAGTGTCATGCCGCGGGATGACTTCAGCTCTATTAGTCGCATCGCGCTCAACGAAGACTTCTCAACAACCTCGCGCCGGGTGTGGCTGCAGGAGCATGTGCCGCTGCCGGTTTCGCTTCTGAATACGCGGCGAATTGGCGGCACCGCCAGCCAAATGACCGTGCCTGACGATGTCTCCTTGGATCGCGGGCAGCGCGATGTGCCCACGGACTTACTGGGTGCCGCCAAACTCACCGGCAGTACAGACAGCCTGCGCTACGGCCTGCTCGCAGCATTTGAAGACGATGTGGAGTGGCTGGCGACTAACGCGAATAACCAACCAATCACGCTGACCGGGGAGGGCCGAGACTTTGCCGTCGCGCGGGTCATGTACACGGCTCCAGAAACGACCTCCTGGGGCTACATGGGCACCTACATGAGTGGTAGCCAGTTCGATACCAGCGTACACAGCCTTGATGGCCACTTGCGCAATAAAGATGGTTCCCTGAATGCTGACGCACAGCTCATCATGAGTGATCGCGACGGCGTCACGGGTTATGGCGCGATGTTCGACGCGCTGTATTCCACGTCGCCGAATCTGCGGCATAAATTTGAGTTAGATGTCATGGACGAAGACATCGACTTTAACGATTTGGGTTTCCTGAGCCGTAACGACTATGTGCTTGGTCGCTACGTATTGCTCTACAACAAGCAAAACCTCTCTGACAACCTGAGCAATTACCGAACCACACTGGTGGTCAAACACCAACACAATCTGAGCGAAGATCAAATCACCGACAGCGCCGTGCTCTGGCGCTCCTCGGTTGAACTACCCGAGCGCAACACGTTACGTATTGGTATCGGCTATTTCCCCGAGCGCTACGAAGACATAGACAGTCGGGGTAATGGTGCCTATCGGGTTGACGGCAGCGGCTGGTTCGAAAGCGTGTTGTCTACCGATGCTGGCAAGAAGGCGAGTTTCAGTTTTGGCCTTGGCGCCGCCCAAGAACACCTCGGAGATTGGTCGTATAACGCCATGGTCGGGGTCACCTACCTGCCCATCGATCCCATCAGCATTTCGGTGGACTTGCGCTACAAAGACCGTAGCGGTTGGCTGGTACATCAGGGCGGTCGCAACTTTGGCGCCTTTGATGCGGACGAATGGCAGCCGTCTTTGGACATTAACTGGTTTATCGCGCCGGGCCATCAACTGCGCTGGAATATGCAGTGGGCTGGGGTGCGCGCGACGGACAAAGGATTCTTCGCCATACCCGAAGGAGACGGCGATCTGATTGCAGCGACCCGAGCGCAAGACAACTACGACTTCAACATCAGCCGCCTGACGACCCAACTGCGTTATCGCTGGGCGATTGCGCCCCTCACGGACTTCTATCTGGTGTACAACCGAGGGAACTCCCTGCGCTTGGTGGATGAATACGATGTGGTGGATCTGTTTGATGAGAGCCTGCAGGAGCCTGTCATCGATACCGTAGTCGCCAAGTTGCGCTACCGTTTCGGCAACTAACCGCGATGAGTGAACAACATCGTGGCTAAGGTTTTCGCTTGGTTTGGTCTGGCACTCTGCCTGCTGCTTGGTCTGGGCGCGCTGGGTTTGCAATCCGTCGGCATGTCACCGATCAATCTTCCCGCCAACATCGCCGTGGGCACTGGAATGGGGTCGAAGCTCGCCTGTTCGGGTCGCTTTTTGAGCGGCTTCGATGAAGATCAAATACGTAAGGATCTTGCGACCTACAGTCCGGCCATTGACTGGTTCACCATTACCCTAGATGAAGACCTGCAACGGGCCAGCGTTGATCTGCTGGGTCTGTTCGGAGCATCGGCTACCTACCGGCCAGGGATTGGTTGCACCCTCGATCAAGCAGACATGAGCTTGCTGGATAGCCTCAAGCCGCCTTCCGCACCCGCTGTTGATGAGAGCAGGCTTTGGCCTGTCGGGCCGCGCGTTGCCGAGGCTAACTCGCGCTTAGTCGATGCCCTGACTCGGTCACTGGCTGAGGATCAGCAGCAAGGCCTACAAACTCGGGCCTTGGTGATGGTGCTGGATGGTCAGATAGTCGCGGAAGCCTACGCTGCAGGCATTACCCCGAATACGCCATTGATGGGCTGGTCCCAGGGCAAAAGCCTAACCTCCTTGATGCTGGGTTGGTTGCAAAGACAGGGGTTGATAGCGGTTTCAGAGAACAATCTCTTTGCGCAGTGGGCCGATGACGATCGAGCAGAGATTAGTGTTGAAAATCTACTGCAGATGAGCAGCGGCCTTGATTTCGACGAAGTATATGCCCCGGGCTCTGACGCCACGCGCATGCTGTTTATGGATACGATCGCCGCCAACGTACCACTGCAAAGTGCGTTGGCCCAGGCACCGGGTTCGCATTTTTACTATTCTTCGGGCACGACCAATTTGCTGACTTTGCTCTTCAACGAACGTGTGGGCGGCCCGCAAGATGCGCTGAACCATCTCTATCAGGACATCTTGTGGCCGCTGGGTATGCGCCACACCACGCTGGAGCCTGATGCCAGTGGCGTCTTCGTTGGCAGTTCCAATATCTACGCGTCGGCTCGTGACTGGGCGCGCTTGGGCCAAGTGTTTTTGCGGCAGGGTGCACTCAACGGTGTGCAGATCGCTAACGAAAGCTATATGCAGGCCGCGATTCAGCCTAATAGCAGTAACAACAGTCCTGCCTATGGCTATCAGGTTTGGCTCAACCGTGGTGGTAACAAGCTGCGCTGGCCTGACCTACCTGCCGATGCCTTCGCCTTTACCGGCAATCGCGGGCAGGTCGTGATGATGATTCCGTCGCTAGACGCGGTGCTTGTGCGCATGGGATGGAGTGCTCGCTACTACCCGCGCAATGAACGATTCGCTGCTTGGTTACGCAACGCTCGCGATGGTTAGCTGACCGCTGCTAGCGGCTGTGCTTATAGTCCTTGCGGATGAACTCCGCGCCACGCTCAGCGATCATGACCGTCGGCGCATTGGTATTGCCCGAAGTAATGGTCGGCATAATGGATGCATCGATCACTCGCAGTCCCCGCACCCCATGCACTCGCAGTTGGTCGTCAACCACGGCGGTGGTGTCGTGAGCAGGTCCCATCTTGCAGGTACCCACGGGATGAAAAATGGTCGTGCCTAGGTCACCGGCCGCGCGCTGCAGATCCTCTTCTGAGGTGATTTGAGGCCCGGGCTTCAACTCTCGGGGGTTGAATGCCGCAAGCGCCGGAGCAGCCATTATCTCGCGGGTGAATTTAAGACCTGCCACTGCCACGTCGAGATCTTCCTGAGTGCTCAAATAGTTTGGTGCAATAGCCGGTGCGTCGTGAGGATTGGCTGACTTGAGCGAAACTGTACCGCGACTGGCGGGTCGCAAATTACATACCGATGGCGTGATGGCATTGTATTTGTGCAGCGGCGAGCCAAATTTATCGAGAGACAGTGGCTGCACATGCCATTCAATGTTGGCCGACGGTTGGGATGGATCGCTCTTGGCAAACGCCCCTAACTGCGACGGTGGCATGGTCAGTGGGCCGGTCTTCTTAAAGAAATACTCCAGCCCCATCATCGCCATACCCCAGGGGGTGCGGGCGCGCTGGTTCAAGGTGACCGTGTTGTCGACCTGATAAATGGTGCGTATTTGCAGGTGATCCTGAAGATTTTGACCAACACCGTCCAAGGAGTGCCGAACGGCGATGTCGTGAGCGCGCAGATCATCCGGCCTGCCAATGCCCGACAGTTGCAGTAGCTGAGGCGATGCGATCGCTCCGGCGGCGAGTAGTACTTCGCTGGTGGCTTCAATGTCGCGGCGCTGACCTTTGTGTATCAGCGTCACGCCGGTAGCCCGAAGCCCGTCAGCGTCTGTGTTAAAGCTCAGCGATTCCACCGTCGCCTCGGTCATCACCGTGAGGTTGGGCCGTGGCTGGGCCGCATCCAAAAACGCTCGGGCAGCGCTCCAGCGCTTGCCTGTACGTTGATTCATTTGAAAGTAGGCGTTGCCAAAGTTGTCGCCGCGATTGAATTCGTCGATTTTGGGAATACCGCACTGTTCCGCCGCGTCCCGCCAGACGTCGAGAATTTCCCAGTTGACTCGGCGCTCCTCGACGCGCAGCTCACCGCCACTGCCGTGAAAATCATCGGCGCCGTGTTGGTAGTCTTCGGATCGGCGGAAGATGGGCAGTACTTCGCTCCATGCCCAGCCGCGATTGCCCAAACTCTCCCAGTGGTCGTAATCAGACTTTTGGCCACGCATGTAGATCATGGCGTTGATCGAAGAGCAGCCGCCGATGACCTTGCCGCGCGCGTAGCCAATGCGACGGCCGTTAAGGCCTGTTTCGGGTTCTGTTTCGAAGCACCAATCTGTGCGCGGATTACCAATGGTGTAGAGGTAGCCTACCGGGATATCGATCCAGAAATAGTTGTCTTTCTTACCCGCTTCTAACAGTAAAACGCGTTTGCTCGGGTCTTTCGACAGACGGTTGGCGAGTACACAGCCAGCAGTACCCGCCCCCACGATGATGTAATCAAAACTGTCCATGACGGGCCTTGTTGAGTGCGTGGGGCCGGGGCCGGGCGCCGGTTCAGCCGTTGGCCATCAAATCAAAACGCCTGATGTGCTGGTAACGCTGGGGTGGCCGAATATTGAGCTTGGCGCGTACCTGACCGATGGGTTGCTGCAACAGCGCTTCCCAGTCTTGCGCCGGGAGCCACTCAGCATTTTTGCCATCGCGATAGGCACGTAGCACCGTCATGGGTACCGCCCACCCGTAGCGCTTGATCATTTGATAGACGCCAACAAGAGCGATAAAGGCGATGCCGCGGTTCGGGCTTTGCGCGCAGGTAAAGGCCAGCAGACACACTTCACCGAGTTCGTCACGACCGTAGTTCGTCAGGGTGTGCCAAAGGTCGTGCATGTCACGCTGGCGATTGGCGAATAACAGCAGATCTTCGTCAAGATTCCGGGTAGAGCGCATGTCTTCACTGGGTTCAACCAAACCATCTGCGCTGATCTGTTCCGTAGTGACAAAGTTCAGGTAGTGCGCAGCGAGCGAGTGCTTGGGCTGGGCGGCCAACTGCTCGCGGTTACGTAGCGAGTCAAGCAGCGAGCGTTTTTCGGCAAGGATCTGTCGCCCCATGGCGGTTGCTGTGAAACGCTGAAAGCCTTTGTCCAGCGCGTTACCGGCAAGGGCCTCAATAATGATGAAGACTTCTTCCGTGGCCTCGGGGTTCTTGATCAACCGGCGCATGGCGCTGATGGCCTTGCGCCACTGAATCGGTGTTTTTCTTTTTGCTGTCCCAGTGGTCTTGCTCATGTTTTGTGTCGGCGAAGTTAACGATGCCGGAATCCTATGTATTCGCTCGATGCCGCGCAACAAGGCACGCCGACGATGCGTGGTGAATTTGCGTAAATCCTCTGGACACCGGGAACGGGCAAATGATTGACTACCGAAAAAAGAGACAGGAGGAAGGCATATGATGAAGCTATATGGAGTGCCAGCGGCACCGAATCCCACCAAGGTGATGCTCTATGTCGCAGAGCGTGAGGCGCGGGGCACGGATATGAACATCGAGCATGTGCGGGTGAACACGTTAAAGGGCGAGCAAAATCAGCCCGAGCATCTCGCCCGCAATGTCTTTGGCGCGCTACCGACACTGGAGCTAGAAGACGGCCGCTTCATCGTCGAATCGCTGTCGATCATCTACTTTCTGGAAGACCTGCTGCCCGACAACAAGCTGCAGAGTGAGGATCCGGTGGCACGCGGTCTTGCCAGAGACATGGAACGCAATATTGAAACGCGCTTCGCCAATAACTTGGGTCGGTACGTGCATGCGGTGAACTCGCCACTGGGCCTGCCCAAGGACCCGAAGGTGGCGGCAGAGATTGAGGCCAGCATGCCCAAGGCACTTACCTACATCGAAAACATACTCAGCGATGGTCGATCCTTACTTGGCGGCGATGATGTATCGGTGGCGGATTGCACATTGCAATCCGCCCTGCAGTTTGCGCGGTTTGGCAAGGTCGATGTGATTGCCGACTATCCAGGAATCTGTGCGTGGAATGAGCGCTACTGCCAGCGCCCGGCAGCAAAAAGTGTGCTGAAGTTCTAGGTTTATAGGGGCAGCGGTCAGTCTTTCGCAGGCCAGTACTGGTCTTTGAGTAAGCGCTTATACAGTTTGCCTGTGGGCAGCCGAGGCAGGGCGTCGGTGAAATCCACCGAGCGAGGTACTTTGTAGCCGGCTAAATTGGCCTTGGCAAAAGCCATGAGAGTCTGGGCCAGTTCATCGCCAGCTTCATGACCTGTGGCTAGCTCCACAACCGCTTTGACTTCCTCGCCGAAGTCATCGTTGGGTACGCCGAAGACGGCGACGTCCTGCACCGCCTCATGCATGATCAGCGCATCTTCAATTTCTTGGGGATAAATGTTCACCCCACCTGAGATGATCATGTAGGCCTTGCGGTCGGTCAGGTACAAAAACCCTTCCTCATCGACATAGCCCACGTCGCCGAGCGAGGTCCAGTTGTCATGAATCGGGTGAGTTGCCGATTGGGTCTTATCCGGCGCGTTGTGGTATTCGAAACTGCGCACGCTCTGCTCGAAATAGACCATGCCTTCTTCACCTGCTGGGAGTTCCTTGCCGCTTTCGTCACAGATGCGCAGCACACTGTTATAGGCGCGGCCAACAGAGCCTGGATGTGCAAGCCAATCTTGCGGGCCTATCACACAGGTACCATTGCGCTCTGTGCCCGCGTAGTACTCCCACAGTATGGGACCCCACCAGTGCATCATTTGCTGTTTGATTTCCTTCGGGCAAGGCGCTGCCGCGTGAATCGCACACTGGTGACTGGCTAAGTCATATTGGCCTTTCACATCGTCATCGAGTTTCAGCATGCGAATGAACATGGTCGGCACCCACTGTGAGTGGGTAATCGAATACTGCTCGATGTAGCGCAGAGAAAGCTCAGGGTCGAAACTTTTCATCATCACCACGGTGCCGCCGAGGGCGAGGGCGCGGGTGCAGAAGCCAAACGGCGCGGCGTGGTAGAGCGGCGCCGGCGATAAGTAGACGGTGTCTGCGTTCATACCGTAGGGGTTGTTGACCTCAACGCCGGGCAAGCCCTTGCTAATGTGAGCGCCAGACAACGGTCGCTTGATACCCTTGGGTCTGCCGGTGGTGCCAGAGCTGTACAGCATGGTGTCGCCAGCGCGTTCGTCAGCGATGGGGTCTTTCGGCTGGGCGCTTACGGCCTCTTCATAGGCCACAAAATCATGCTGCATAGCAGCGGTCTCGTCGCCCACCATGAAGCGGTGTTTGCAGTTGGGTATTAGTGTGCCGAGTTCCTTGGTCTGGGCCAACTCGGCAGAAGCGAATATCACCTGGCTGGTGGAATCCTCGACGATGTAGGCGGCTTCTTCTGGCGTTAAGTAGCGATTGATGCACGTCACATACATGCCCGAGCGCATCACGCCCCAGCCGATGCTGAAGTAATCGAGGTTGTTCTCCATGAAGATAGAGACGTGGTCGCCCACGGTGAGGCCTAGGTGCTGCAATAGTTGAGCGACCTGATTGGATCGGTCGTTCAGCTCTTGCCAGCTGATCTGCTCGCCGCTAGCGGCGTCAATAACCGCAGGTGTTGCTGGCTTTATGCTTGCCCAATGTGCTGGATACATGCTCCCTCCCCAGATTTGTCAGCAAAAGAGTTGTCAGCGCACTGCCTTGTGCTACGCCTGCGCTAATTTCGCGTTCATGGCCTCGGTCTCGAGTAGGTCGCCCCGAACACTCTTAGCTCCCAACAGATAGTGTACGCCAGCCCAGACGTTCACCAGCACGGCCACACACAGTGCATATCGAATGGATTCTGAGCCCATGGTCGGCATCAAGATGTCGCTTAAAATGCCCACAAACCAGGGGCCTAGGCCCATGCCGATCAGGTTCAGAACGAATAGCAAAATGGCCGACGCTACCGCTCGCATACGCAGAGATACCAAGGCCTGGGTCATGGCAAAGGATGGACCTAGGTACACGCTGCCCATGATCGCCACCACGCAAAGGCTTGCGATGGATGCACTGATGCCGTCATACAGATAGGCAACAAGCTGGAATGGCACCATGATGATGGTGGCGATGCCGGGTACCCAAAAATACCAGCGCTTGTCGCCGGTGCGGTCGGATAACTTGTCAGACAGATAGCCACCAAAGAAGGTGCCTATGGCGCCAATGCCTGCCACCAGGGCTAACGCGGCCCCCAAATCTGTCGACGACATATTGTGAATACGAATGAAAAACGGCGCATTCCAAGTACTGGCCCCGTAGCTGACGAAGGCGTGCAGACCAGCAGCAAAGGCCAGATGGCGAAATGAAATTTTTGCCCATAGCAGACTGAGCACTTCGCTAATTTGCGGCGCCTCGGTTTTTGGCGCGGTGCCCTGACCCAACTTGATGTCAGACATTCCCCGAGGCGGCTCTCGGAGCGTGAAAAGAATAATCAGCGCAACGAAAATACCCGGCAGGCCGACTAAGAAAAAGGTGTTACGCCAACCAATGGTGTCGGCGCCCCAGCCTCCGACATAGCTGCCGATCATGGTGCCAAAAGGAATGCCCAAGGCGTAAATCGACAGTGCGGTGGCGCGCTTCTCGATGGGGAAGTAGTCGGAGATGAGGGAGTGACTCGGTGGGCTGGCGCCAGCTTCGCCGACGCCAACGCCAATGCGGGCCAAGAGTAGCATCCAGAAGTTGCTCGCTAAGCCGCAAATGGCGGTCATAGCGCTCCAGATCACCATAGAGACCGCCAAAATTTTCACCCTGCTGTGACGATCTGCCAGCGCGGCGATCGGTATGCCTAGGAAGGTATAAAACAGTGCGAAGGCCAGGCCACCAAGGAGGCCAAGCTGGCTATCGCTGAGCGCTAACTCGAGTTTGATCGGCTCCAGCAGCAGCGAGAGAATTGAGCGATCAACAAAATTGACAATGTAGCCGACAAATAAAATGCCCAACGCATAGTTGCGGTAGGCAGGGCTGAATCGATTTTGCGTGTCTGATTGTATTTCTGTTTTTGTTGTTAAAGGCTCTGACAAAATGCTCCCCCATCCTCGCGTTATTCGTCGGACTAAAAAATGCTACCGCTCATAGCGGCTTGATAACCACCAGCGCATGGTCTGACTAACCAGCACAGGAGCATCTTGTTGTACGAAATGTCCCGCCCCCGGAACGGCAACGATAGTGACATCTTTCTCAGACCAATCCCAAGTGTTATTCAAAGCGTCAGAATGCAGGGCGGTATCTTCTAAACCGTGGAAAATCAGCGCGGGCATGGTCAGTGCCGGCGGCGGTGCAGTCGGCGCGACAGCTGACTCACTGCCGGGCCGTGGGTAGTTGGCCTTATAGAAATTCAACATGGCGGCAAAACTGCTGCGCGTAAAAGCCTTCTCATAATGTTGCTTGGCTGCCGGGTCTTTGACCCAGTTCGCTAGGGTTTGGGCTGTCATGGGGTAACCGCCAAGAATCTTCGGATCAGCCGCACTGCCCTCGATAAAACGTCGGGCATAGGCGCTGTTGCGCTGCTGCTCTTCGTTGCCAGCCATTTCTCTGGCCATGCCATTGGGGTGAGGCAAATTCAGAATCACGAGATTCTCAACCATCTGCGGCAGTGCGAAAGCTACCTGCCAGGCAACTGCGCCACCCCAGTCGTGACCCACAACCGTGGCCTTTGATGCGCCCTCTGCGCGAATCACTGCGGCAACATCGGCCACAAGGTTTGGCATCGCGTAGGCAGCAACACCCTCCGGTTGATCGCTTTTGTTGTAACCCCGCTGATCCATCGCCACCACGGTGAAGCGATCCTTGAGCGCCTTAATTTGCTCGCGCCAGCTGTACCAATAGTCGGGAAAGCCGTGAACCATCACCACCAAGGGACCTTGGCCGGTTTTGACATAGTGAATATTGACGCCGTCATTTTCCGCGTAGTGGTGGCTGACCTCGGTCAACAAGGCATCGCTAGTCGGCGCCGCAGTGGTAAGCCCTGTCAGCCCGAGCAGGCCTGCGGCCGTAGCCATCTTTCGCACTATTCGTTGAATCATCACAACACCCCTCATTTTGCTGTGTTTATTTGCGTACTCGCCTGCGCAGTCGATCGAGGCGTTCTTTCCAGTACTGGAATTCTTCAGGGTCGCCGCCGCGGTCTGGGTGCAACTGCTGGCACATGCGCCGCGCTTCGATAATTTCTTCGATGGGCAACACCAAGTCCAAACCCAAGGCCTTAATTTCTGCGGGACTGAGTGTTTTCACCGGACTGGCACTTTCCGGCGGGCGGTAGAAGCCTCCCCAACTTCCCCGATTTTTCCCACCATAAGAAACTGGGCCAGACAGGCCTAGTTTCCAAGGGTGGTTTTTGGACGGTTTGCGCGATTTACCGCCACCTGATTTGCTGCTTGCCATCGCATCAGTCTAATCCGCGGCGGCCAGTGCTCAAGTCATTTCTCGCCTGAACCCGAGCCTGCGAACAAAATTAGTTCGCTACCGCGAGTCGACATACTATGATTGCGCAGGGTCAGCGGCATTTATGCGCTGATATTTGACGTATTAAGGGAATAGCATGTCCGCTCAGGAACAAGGTATTGAACAGCAGGGTTTTGAACACCAGGGTGAAGCCGTAGAGAAAGACGAGCTTTACAAGGTGCGCCACAGTCTGGCTCATGTGTTGGCACAAGCGGTGTTAGAAATGCGTCCGGGCAGCACCCTAGGGTTCGGTCCGCCCATTCGGGATGGCTTTTATTACGACTTTATTTTGTCCGAGCCGCTAACCGAGGAAGACTTCCCCGACTTAACCCGTCGCATGAAGAAGATCATTAAAAAAGGTCAGCGCTTTGATCGCGAAGACCTGAGTGTAGACGATGCGCTGGCCCGCATTGCGGACATGGGTGAGCCTTATAAACAGGAATACGGTCAGGAACTGATTGAGAAAAATCAGCTGGATGGGCTGACCTTCTACCGCAATGGTCCCTTCCTAGATATGTGCGAGGGACCCCATGTGAATACCACCAAGGATATTCCTCGTGACGCCTTCAAGATTCGCAGCGTCGCCGGTGCCTATTGGCGTGGTAATTCTGACAACGTCATGATGACGAGAATCTACGCATGGGCATTTCTGGATAAGGAAACCTTGGACGCTCACGTAGAGGCTTACGAGTTGGCACTGGCCCGAGATCACAAGAAGCTCGGTCGCGAACTCGGTATCTATGCCATTGATAACGATATTGGTAAAGGACTGCCGCTTTGGCTGCCCAACGGTACGATCATTCGCGACGAGCTTGAAAATTTGGCGAAAGAGCTAGAGTTCAAGGCGGGCTATGTGCGCGTGGCGACACCGCATTTAGCCAAGGAGTCCCTGTATCACACCACAGGGCACCTTCCGTACTACGCCGAAGACATGTATCCGGCGATGGAGCTGATGGAGACTGTCGAAGGTTCTGATGAGTCCGCCGACGAGCAGCGGGTCAAGGAAGCCTACCGCCTGCGGCCGATGAACTGCCCGCATCATCACAAAGTATTTGATGCAGAGCCCCGCAGCTATCGTGATCTGCCGCTGCGGCTCGCGGAATATGGCCAGGTTTATCGCTTCGAAGATTCCGGTGCGGTGAGCGGTCTCGTCCGAGTGCGCGGCATGTGTATGAACGATGCGCACATTTACTGCACGGCAGAACAGATTAAGGATGAATTCAAAGCAATCATGGGCATGTATCAAGAGGCCTACGACATTCTTGGCCTAGATACATTTCACGTGCGCCTGTCGAAGTGGGATCCGGAAGATCCTAAGGGCAAGGAAAAGTACGTCGACAACCCTAAGGCTTGGGAAGAATCCGAGCGAATTTTAGAAGAAGTGTTGGTGGAACTCGGCATCGATTTCAAAGTCGGCATTGGCGAGGGGGCGTTCTACGGACCGAAAATCGATATTCAATTCAACACCGTGACGGGTCGCGAGGAGTCGGTGTCGACGGTGCAGCTAGACTTTGCTGTACCCGGTCGCATGAACCTGAAGTACACCGGCTCGGACGGCGAAGAACATACACCCTACTGCATTCATCGAGCTCCTTTTAGCACCCATGAGCGCATGGTCGCGTTTCTCATCGAGCACTATGGCGGCGCTTTTCCAACGTGGCTGGCGCCGGTGCAGGTCCAAATACTGACGGTCTCCGAGCAGTATGACGATTATGCTAACGACATCATCAAAAGGCTTCGGGGACATATGGTGCGGGCCGAGCTAGCTCCGTCTAACGACACGCTGCCGAAGAAAATTCGCCAAGGCGCTACGCGTAAGATTCCGAATCTAGTGATTATTGGCGAGCGCGAAGTGGCCGAAGGGACGGTAACCCTGCGCCGGTATGGACAGCGCGCCCAGCACACCATGAGTGTTCAAACCTTTGAGACCGCCTTGCTGTCGGCAATCAAAAAACGATTGCCGGAAGTGGCCGTGAGCGAAGAGGGTGATACTAAAGCGTAGCGATTGCTAGCCTGCAGGAATCGGCCTTTTCGGTTCGGCCTTTGCGGTCATGGGCTGCGCTGGCGTGAGCCGAGGGCTTTCCTCATCGAGCAGGTCGACTAAGTCGTTGACGATGCGCCCAGTCTCCCGAAGCATGGGATCTTCGCCAATTTCCTCAATGGCGTCTAATTCCGCGGTTTCTTCCACCGGGGGCGTAATGCTGTCGCTTGTACCCGCATTCTGCTCGCTCGTGGCGTCGTCAACGGCGACGGTGGCATCGGCCTCCAAAGCATCTGCCTCGGTTTCTTGGAGTTCTTCCAGTTCGTCTAGCGTTTTCGCGACAGGCTTGCCGGTGCCAGCGCGCAAGGTGTTTTCCAGCTCGAGACGCCAAGCGTCGTCCTGCTCTCTCTCGAGGCGCCGCTGATCCTCATTTAGTGAGATTGCCGTACGGCCAGATTTTTCTGCGGCCTTAGCCATCAGCGCCCGATAATAATTGAAATGCGGATCGTTGCCGGTGCGCGCCAAATGACGGGCCTGCAGGTCAATGACGTAAGCGCTTAGCTCGCTATAAGGCGCGTAGCGCGCTGCATCAATCACATCCCAAGGCATCGCGCCATCCAGCGTGCTTTCGCCGATGTTTTCCTTGTCAAAAAGTGATGGGAAATCGATATCGGGAATAACGCCCTGATGCTGGGTGCTTTGCCCCGAGACTCGGTAGAACTTTGCTGCCGTCAGTTTGAGCTGTCCGCGGTTGAGGGGAATCATGGTTTGCACGGTACCCTTACCGAAGGTTTGGCCGCCCACCACTAAGGCTCTGCCGTAATCTTGCATGGCACCGGCAAAAATCTCCGAGGCAGAGGCCGATAATCGATTCACCAATACCGCCATGGGGCCGCTGTAAATCACACTGTCGTCGTCGTTGCGATAGATGGTTGGCGTGCTGCGGCTGGCTTTCACTTGTACCGTCGGCCCAGATGGAATGAAGAGCGAGGTGAGGGTATCGGCTTCCTGCAGCGAGCCGCCACCATTGTTGCGCAGATCGACCACTAGGCCATCGATACCCTCTTCAGTGAGGCGATTTACCAGCTTGCGCACATCCTTGGTGGTGCTGCGGTAATTTGGGTCACGCTCCTGCTGGCCTTTGAAATCGAGGTAGAACGTAGGAATGTCGATCACGCCGATTCGCCGAGCCCCCGCACCGTCATCGACGGTAATCACGCTGGCTTGTGCGGCTTGTTCCTCAAGCTTGATGGTATTGCGCACAATGGTGACGAGTTTCGTTTCACTGCTCTCGGCATCAGCATCCTGTACTGCCAGGCGCACGGTTGAATCCTTGGGGCCTCGGATCAGTTCAACGACATCGTCAAGACGCCAGCCGACGACGTCGATCATTGGTCCTGCATCGCCCTGACCCACGGCCGAAATGATGTCCGAGGGCTTGAGCGCGCCAGACTTATCTGCCGGACCTGCAGGCACCAACCGTACGATTTTGGTGGCATCTTCATCGCTTTGTAGCACCGCACCGATGCCTTCCAGCGACAGCGACATGTTGATGTTGAAGTTGGTCGACGTGCGCGGTGAAAAATACTGGGTATGCGGGTCAAAAGTCGCTGCAAAAGCGTTGATAAAGGTTTGGAACGCGTCTTCGCTGCGATTGCGTAGCGCAACCTTCTGTTGATTGCGATAACGCTTGGCCAGGGTCTCGGCAATTTCCTTCAGTTCCTTATCGTTGAGCTTCATGCTCAGTACTTGCGACTTGAGGCGGCGATTCCACAAATCGTCTTGGGTCGCTTGGTCGATGGACCAAGCGACGTTTTCACGTTTGATCTGTATGACTTCATCGGTGGTGAAGTCTAGGCGCTCTAGGCCCGAATCGATGGCTCGCTGCATGTACTGAGTGCGCTCAAGCAGTCGCTGTTGCAGGCGATTAAACATGCGGTAGGCGGGCAGCAGGTCGCCGCGACGCAATGCGTTATCAAGCTCGTATCGGTAGCCCTCGAACTCTGCAATGTCGGCGGCGAGAAAATAGTATCGGCCCGGGTCCAAGGCTTCGAGGTAGTTATCAAACATGTCGCTAGACAGTGCATCGTTTACTTTCAGGTCGACATAGTGATTGCGGCGCAGTTGCTGAACGACGATTTGTGCGGTCCGCGGGTGCGTGGCCAACGGTGCAAGTACAGGTGCTTGCACGTTGGCATCGGTCTCGATGTTCGAGTTGGGCTCTGCCGGGTTTGTGCCTGCCGCATTTAAGGGTAAGGCCGCTGCAGTCAGCAAGACGCTGACCAAGCCAGCCATGATCGCTGATGTCAGTTTGCGAGATCGGATGGACTGGCGTGTTGCTGGGCCCGGGGCAAAAATTCGACTCATCATAGGGGGTGCTCGTTGTTCTTTTGTCGGCCTTGTCTCTTTACTGTTTGCGCGCAAGAAACAAAGGTTTGGCCAACGTCCCAGGCCGATGTGCCCGCCTGCAACGTATGAATGTAGCGCTGTGTAACGTATCCTTCGTCAGACGAAGCGCCCTTCAAATGGCCACCGACATTTCATGAGGCAGAAGCTCGCGAAGAAACGTAGGAGGCACTTGGGCGCGTTCAATGCAAGCCAGTCTATCCATCGTGGGACGTGGCGTGAAGAGCCCAAAAGTGTCCCAAACCTTAATCTACTTCATTCGGAGACTTCGATGAGAAACCCCTTATTTCAACCTGTAGCGCTGATTTTGACATTGCTAGGCGGTGTGATTTTGGCTGGCTGCCAGCAACCGGAGAGCAATATGTCCGAAAAGTCATTTGAAGCAACGTCTGAGACCGCCAGTGCAAGCTACCTGATCGGTTTTCGTCAAGCGCAGAACATTCAGGCCCAAGGCGGTGATGTGATTGACATGCAGGCCTACGAACTCGGCGCCCGAGACGCGATTGCGGGCAATGAATCTCAAGTGCCTGAGGAGAACGAAGAACAGTTGATGGCCGCGCTCTCCGAGGCATTGATGCAGGAAAAGTCCGCTTCTGGCGAGACCTTCATGGAAGAAAATGCGGCGCGGCCGGAAGTGACCACAACGCAATCCGGTTTGCAGTACGAGGTACTGGTCGAAGGTACGGGGCCCAAACCCGCGGCCACCGATACGGTTGTCACGCACTATCACGGCACGCTGACCGATGGCACGGTCTTTGACAGTTCCGTAGAACGCGGTAGCCCTGCCTCCTTTCCCGTCAACCGTGTGATCGCAGGCTGGACGGAAGCACTGCAAATGATGGGGGTTGGTGCAAAGTGGCGCTTGGTGATTCCGCCGGAATTGGCCTATGGCGAGCGTGGTGCAGGCGGTGCGATTCCGCCCAACGCTACCTTGGTATTCGAGGTTGAGCTGCTCGAGATTCAGTAAGCAGACACTTGGCGATGCCGAAGCGTTTGCGGGCCATTGCATCGGGCATGCTCGATGCGCTGGCCGATTTTTTCTTCGCACAGTCAAGGCTTGCGTTGCTTAGACAGGCGTAACATTCTCAGGTCAGGGGAGCGTTATGTCTGATCAAACCAAAACCGTGTCGATATGGCGCGAAGCCGCATTTCGGGCCTACCTAGGTTCCACCGGATTTTCCGGCATGGCCTTGGCGATGCAGCAGTTGCTGCTGAGTTGGATATTGATTGGTATTTTGGCGTTGCCTGCTGATCAGGTTGGTTTGATTCAAGCGGTGATCGGTTTGCCGGGCGTGCTGTTAATGCTCGCTGGAGGCGCCAGTGCGGACCGCACCGATGCACGACAGATGCTCATCCGCATTTACTTGGTCGCGCCGATTTTTCCCTTGTTTTTGGTGTTGATGGAACAGTGGCATCTGCTTGGCGTCGCGAGCGTGATCGCTTGGGGTTTGGGCATGACCGTGGTGCAGTCCTACTCCATGCCTGGGCAACAGGCATTGCTGAACCGCATTGCTGGTCAAAATATTCAACAAGGCGTTACTGCGGCCACGGCCATCGGCTTTGTCGTGCAGGTGGTGGGTCTGATTTTGGCCGGTCAAATCGACAATGTGGGGGTGACTCCTGTGCTGCTTTCCCAAGCGATAGCGCTTGGTTTAGCCGGACTTATGATGATCCGACTGCCTTCTGTCCAACCCTCGGTTCAACCCTCGGCTCAGCAGGCACCAGCGGGAAAAGCCCAACAATCAGACCGAGAGGGAGCACTCGCCGGCATAGGCCAAGGGCTGCGAGCTACCAAGGATCATCCGGTCATCTTCAATGTGCTGCTGATTACCTTCGCCTCCAGCATTTTTAACGCCGGCTCCTTCATTACGGTTTTTCCCTTCATCGTCGCGCGGGTCTACGACGGTACGGCGTGGCTGCTGGCGCTGCTGATGGCGGTTTTTTATGCGGGAGCAACGCTATCCAACGTGCTATTGCTGCGCTATCAGCCGCTGCTTCGTCCGGGCAAGCTGTTCTTAATTATGCAGCTGTCGAGGATTTTGGTGATCTTTTTGATGTGGATCGAACCACCGTTCTGGCTCTTGGTGGTAGCAACCATCGGCTGGGGCTTGAACATGGGCATCACCACGAATTTGGCCCGCAGTATCGTGCAGGAATCGGCGCCCAAGCCCTATTTGGGCCGCATCCTGTCGGTGTTCAGCATCGGCATGGTGGGTAGCGCCCCACTCGGCGCCATCGTGCTGGGTTGGTTGATCGTCGCCACGGGCACGCTGAACGCGCTGATTCCAGCCATGGTGTTGTCGGCGCTGCTGTTTTTCTATGGCGCGCTGTTTTCGCCGGTCTGGGCCTATCGCAGTCGGCAGGCACAGGCGCCACAACCCTAGATAGCCCGCTAGCCGTGTGCGGTTCTGTCAACATCTTCTGTCAGTCGCTGGGTGGTTCTTTGGCGACCAAGGGCCTAACCTTTTACGCCACGTCACCAGAGTACGTCCATCCTATGACATCGCCTGAGAGTCCTACCGCAACGAGCGCGGCAGCAGAGCTGCGCCGGGAATATCGTTACGGCACGCTGAATGAACAAGACGTTGCCGCTGATCCGCTGCAGCAGTTTACCCAGTGGTTTGCTGAGGCTGAGCGTGCCGCGGTACTTGATTACAGCGCCATGGCGCTGGCGACGGCACATCAACATGGGCCGACGGTAAGAATCGTGCTGTTAAAGGGAGTGGATGCGCGAGGTTTTCGCTGGTTTACCGACAAGGGCAGCGAAAAGGGCCAAGCGCTGCGCGCGAATCCTCAGGCGGAGCTGCTGTTTCACTGGCGTGAGTTAGACCGTCAGGTGCGTGTGCGCGGCTCGGTCATAGAACTCGCCGATGAAGAATCTGATGCCTACTTTTACTCGCGGCCGCTGGGTAGTCAGCTGGCGGCAGCAACCTCGGCACAGAGCCAAGGGGTGGCCAATCGTGATGCCCTTGAGACGCGCTATCAGACGCTGAGCGATACCCATACGCAGCGCGCACCGCGGCCTGAGGACTGGGGTGGGTTTCTGTTGCAGCCGGACCAATATGAGTTTTGGCAGGGTAGAGAGAGCAGACTGCATGATCGGCTGCAGTACAAAGCCGCCAGCGGCGGCTGGACTATTCAGCGCCTGCAGCCCTAGGGCGCGAAAGTTCATCAAACATCGATCAAAGACGTTCGAAATTCCGTAACCAAACGCACAAATTCGTCCGGCCGATAAAACACAGAGCCGTGGCCGGTCATCTCCATGACCGCAAACGTCGCGCCGGGAACCAACGCGGCAATCTCCTTGGCAGAATCTAGGTTCATGTCTTGCCGACCGCAGGCGACCAAGGTGGGTGCAGTGATCGCCGACAGGGCAGCCATGGTGTCGCCCTCGCGCTGGTGCGCGGTATGACAAGCTAGCGCGGCGTCGCGATTTTCATAAAACCGCCAGTATTTTTGCCGCTCAGGTATCGCCATGCCCGCGTCCTTGAGCATCGCCATGGCCTTGGCGCCCAGTGCGCCTTGATCACCCTGATCGACCGGCGGGGTAAGGGCAACGTCAAACATACCCAGTCCGCTGAGCATGGTGGGGTGGCGCAAGGCAAACTGCGCAGCGGTTCGAGCGCCATAGGCGACACCGACCACAAATGCCGATTTGATCCCTAAGTGCCGCATAAGCCCTGCAAGATCATCGGCATACTGCGCGAAGTTAAACTGCGCTTTGTCGCCCCAGCCAGACTTGCCAGTACCGCGTAGATCAAAACGCAGTACCTGAAAGTGCTCGAGAAGTGGCGCTAGCACAACCTCCCAGCAGGTGAGGTTGTGGCTGGCCATGTTGACTAACACCAGCGTCGGTTTTTTCGCATCGCCTTCGAGGACATGGTGCAGATCAATGCCGTGCACCCGCGCCATGTTGCGGGTGACGTCGTAGGCCGTGGTGCCAAGCTTGTTTGTGTCTGGGTTCATGCGTCGGGCAGACCCAATACGCGTTTGGCAATAATGTTCATTTGCACTTCCTTGGTGCCGCCAGCAATGGTTAGGGACTTTTGTTTTAGCCAGTCTCGAGTGGCTGCTAACTCATCTTCTGCAAAGGCTTCGCCAGACCAGCCCGTGCCCTGAACGCCCATGGCCGCCACCAGTATTTCATCGCCCTCCTGAGTAATCAGTGCGTTTGATAGTTTGACCGCAGATGAGGCAAAGCCCGGGGCGCTGGCCTGGGTCTCCTGAATCACTCGTTGCTGGGTGAGTTGCTGTGCCTTGAAAGCGAGCTGGTGATCGATCACTCGGCGTCTGAGCGCGGGTTCGTCGATGCGCCCCGAGGCATCGGCGTGGTAGCGCTTCACCAGATCAGGCAGCGGGCTTGCGACGGTGCGGCCGCCTTGAGAACCCGAAGTATTAATGCCGGCATGGGTCGAGCGCTCGTACTGCAGCAAGCGTTTGCCCACGCTCCAACCCTTGTTGACGCCGCCGACAATGTCATTGGCCGGTGCCAGTGCGTCATTGAACACGGTTTCGCAAAAGGGCGACTCGCCAGAGATCAGCCGGATCGGGCTAACCTCGACGCCAGGTTGATCCATATCCACCAAAATCAGGCTAATGCCCTCGTGGCGCGGCGCATGGGGGTCGGTGCGAATCAGCACAAAGATGTAGTCGCAATGCATGGCATCCGAGGTCCAGACTTTACGGCCATTGAGTTGGTATTGATCACCGATCAGCTCGCCGCGACAGGCCAAACTCGCCAGATCAGAACCTGCACCGGGTTCCGAGTAGCCCATGGCCCAACCGCCTTCGCCCCGGGCAATACCCGGCAGCCAGCGCTGTCTTTGTTCTTCGCTGCCCAGCTCAAGAATGGTTGGGCCGATATAGTTCACGCCCCGACCGGTCAGAGGAGTGCGTGCGCCAATGCGTTTGAGTTCTTCGATGAGGATCGGATAGAGGTCCTTATCGAGGCCTGCTCCACCGTATTCTTTCGGCCATGTGGGGACAGTCCAGCCGCGCTCGGCCATGCGTTCGAGCCACAGTGCGCTATCGCGTTCCAAGGTGATTTTGCTGCTGCCCCAAGGTATTTGGCCCGGGCCTCGCGCACCCTCAGGGCATTGGGTCGCCAGCCAGTCGCGGGTCTCAAGGCGGAAGTCGTTGGCAAGTTGAGTATTACTCATTGTCGTTCACTCGCTGGTTATTGGCACAGGGCGGCTATGCGTTTGCCGACTAAGGCAAGGCAAAGTGCCTTGTCACATTGTCTTGCCCGTTGGTCTAGCGCGGTGGCGGTGACAGCTTCTTGGCTGAGCAGGCCGCCAAGCATGGCGGCACTGGTCACTTGGGCGTCAATACAGGGCGGGTAGGTATACACGCCGGGGTCGCGCTCGACAATTTGTGTATAAACCGCATCGAGCCTTTCTTGCTTTTCGGCCATCTGCGCCGATGTCGTGCCGGCCTCTTCGCGTTCGGCGCGAGCGGTGATTGCGGTGAACAAGGTATCTGAGCGGTACCAGTACATGCGAAACGCCTCGTTATCTTGCTTGAGCACCATACCCTCGCGCACGCTGATGCCATCAGCGTTCTGCGTGTTAAACCAAATCTCTGCAAATTCCCCGCACACTTCTTTGCTGCCCTGACCGAAACATTCCAGCAACCGTACGCTATCAATGCGGCGGGTTGCCGGATCGAGCGCTGCTGCGTGCTTGATCATGTCGTCACAGCTGGCATCGGTGAATTTGATCAAGCCAAAGGCGTGACAGGTAGGGAGGGGCGCTGCTTCAGCGGTTTGTGATGCGTGTGCTTGATCGAACCACTGGCCGGCGGTTTCAAGAGCCTGGGATTGAATGACCTCAGGGTCTGGGGCGCAGGCGCCAAGCACCATGGTCAGGCAGGTGGCAAACAGCCGGCGCCCTCGTAAACGCCGGTTGCCGGTAAGCGCGCCTGAAGATCGTTCAGAGTCAAACGCGCTCGACGATAATCGCTGGAGCCATGCCGCCGCCTGTGCACATGGTGATAAGCCCTGTGTTCAGGTCGCGGCGCTCGAGTTCATCAAGCATGGTGCCAATAAGGATAGAACCTGTGGCTGCGATAGGGTGACCTAGCGCCATAGCGCCGCCGTTCACATTCACCTTGGCGGGATCCAACGCCAGATCGCGTATGAATTTAGCGGCTACTACCGAGAACGCCTCGTTGATTTCAAACAGGTCGATATCGTCGGTGGTCATGCCGACACGGGCCAGTGCCTTCTTCGCCGCGGGTACCGGCTCGTTCAACATGAGGGTGGGATCACCGCCAACGGTCGCCATCGAGATGATCCGTGCTCGCGGCTTCCAGCCGACTTTGTCTGCGTAATCTTTGCTGCTCAGAATCAGAGCGGCGGCGCCATCTACTACACCGGAACTGTTACCAGCATGGTGCACGTGGTTGATGTCGAGGTCTGGGTATTTACGTGCCACCAACTGCTGAAAGGTCTCGCCGGTATCGTCAATCGGTGCGTCCATGAACATCGAAAATACCGTCGGCAGGGCGGCCAAGCTTTCTAACGTTGTACCCGGACGCGGGAACTCTTCACGATCCAGCGCCACGGT